>JBARUV010000200.1:0-31868 GCA_049645905.1 Sulfitobacter sp. | reverse complement strand
GCAGGCCGGTGCGGCACGCCAGATCGACATGCGCTTTGCAGCACGTGTCGCAGATGACTGAGGTGTCTTGCGAGACATAATGGAATTAAATCAGGAGACTACAAGATGGCTGTTCAAGCAGGTAAGGACCTTTTGGTCAAAGTAGACATGACGAGCGGTGGGCAATTCGAGACCATCGCGGGTTTGCGTGCCACTCGCGTGAGTTTCAATGCTGAGGCGGTTGATGTGACCTCGCTCGACAGCGAGGGAGGCTGGCGCGAATTGCTGGCCGGGGCCGGTGTCCGGTCTGCCGCGATCAGCGGGTCCGGCGTGTTTCGCGACGAGGGCACGGATGAACGTGCACGCCAGCTATTCTTTGATGGGCTGACACCGGACTATCAGATTGTCATTCCCGATTTCGGCGTTGTCGAAGGCCCATTTCAGGTCACATCGCTGGAATATGCGGGCACGCTGAACGGTGAGGCGACGTATGAACTGAGCCTGCAGTCTGCAGGGCGGTTGCAGTTCACTGCCGACGTGATCGTTTGATCATGGCGAACCGATGGCGAGGAGACGTGGCGCTGGTCATTGATGGTCAGCCCTGCATCGCGCGACTGACCTTGGGCGCGCTGGCCGAATTGGAAGACACGTTGGCGCAGGGTTCCTTGTTGGGTGTGGTCGAGAGGTTCGAGACGAGCCGCTTCTCTAGCCGGGATGTGTTGGCGCTTTTGGGTGCGGGGCTGCGCGGGGCAGGGAGCGACATCACGGCTGAGCAACTCGCCCGCGCGGAAATAGAGGGCGGTCCGATGGCTGCGGCCAAGGCTGCCGCAGAACTGCTGGCGCGTGCGTTTGTGGTGCCAGAGTGAGCGTTCAGCACGGGTTGGACTGGCCGGCGCTGATGCGCGCGGGTTTGCGCGGGCTGGGCCTGTCGCCTGGTGATTTCTGGGCGCTGACCCCTGCTGAATTGCAGATGATGCTAGGCACTTCGGGTGCACAGGCACCGCTGCTGAAAAAAGGGCTGGCCGCCTTGATGGCGGTCTACCCCGATAAGACAGAGGACGAGAGCAATGGATGATTTCGATGATATCGGGGGCCTTGAAGGCAATGCTGAAGGGCTGAACAGCACGCTGACACAGACCTCCGTGCTGGTGTCCAGCTTTGATACGGAGTTGCGCCGGATGCGGACCACATTGGCCGGAACCGGACAGGACGTCGCGACCCTTGAAAAAGGACTGAGCCGTGGTTTGCGCAAGGCCTTTGACGGGGTGGTTTTCGATGGGCTGAAATTGTCGGATGCCCTGACGACAGTCGCGCAGTCGCTGATCAACACCACATATAACGCGGCCATGCGCCCTGTTACCGACCATTTCGGGGGTATGATCTCTCAGGGGGTCGGAAGCTTTGTACAGGGTATTTTGCCGTTTGCGGACGGTGCGCCGTTCTCGCAAGGCAAGGTTATGCCGTTTGCGCAGGGCGGGATTGTGACCTCTGCTACCACATTCGGGATGCGTGGCGGGACCGGATTGATGGGCGAAGCAGGCCCGGAGGCGATCATGCCTCTGGCGCGTGGACCGGATGGCAAGCTGGGAGTGCGTGGCGGCGGTAGCAGCGGGCCTACAGTGGTCATGAACATAACGACGCCTGATGTGCAGGGTTTCCAGCGCAGCCAGAGCCAGATTGCCGCGCAGATGAGCCGTGCGCTGAGTTCTGGCAACAAAAACCGTTAAGCAGGAGCCGCACCATGGCATTTCACGAAGTCAGATTCCCCGAAAACCTGAGTTTTGGCGCGTTAGGCGGGCCGCAGCGACGCACAGATGTGGTCACGTTGGCCAACGGTTTTGAAGAACGTAACACGCCCTGGGCGCATTCGCGTCGGGTCTATGACGCTGGGCTTGGCTTGCGGTCGCTTGACGACCTGCAGGCGGTGATCGGGTTTTTCGAGGCGCGCATGGGGCAGATGCACGGGTTCCGCTGGAAGGACTGGGGTGATTATAAATCCGGAAAGGCAACGGCAGTGATCGACTTTAATGACCAGAGCATTGCGATTGGTGACGGAGTGCAATCCGCGTTTCAGATCGTCAAGAACTATACCTCTGGTGCGCATACCTACAAGCGGCCCATCAAGAAGACGGTGCAGGGATCTGTACGTGCTGGGCTGGAGCAGGACGAATTGCGGGACGGTCTTGAATACGAGGTTGATGACGCGACCGGGATCATCACCTTTTCCCATCCGCCCGAGCTGGGTGTGGAGATTTTTGCGGGCTATGAATTTGACGTGCCTGTCCGCTTTGACACCGACCGGATTCTGGCATCGGTCGCCAGTTTTCAGGCCGGGCAAGTGCCTGACGTGCCTGTTATCGAGGTGCGCATCTGATGGTCGGGATCAACGCCGCGTTCGAAGCGCATCTGGCTGGTGGCCTCACAACCGTTTGCCACACTTGGCAGATCATCCGTAGAGACGGGGTGATATTTGCTTTTACCGACCATGACATGCCGCTGGAATTTGACGGGATCAACTTTGTTGCTGATGCAGGTTTGGGGGCCAAAGCATTGGCGCAGACCACAGGCCTGTCGGTTGATAATACCGAGGCCATGGGGGCGTTGAGCGATTTTTCTTTGCGGGAGGACGAGATTGAGCAGGGACGCTTTGATGGGGCAGAGGTAAAGGCGTGGCTTGTCAACTGGGCGGACGTCACGCAGCGCTGGCTTCAGTTTAGGGGCACGATCGGAGAGATCAGCCGCGCGAACGGCGCGTTTCGGGCCGAACTGCGTGGGTTGACCGAGGCACTGAATCGCCCGCTGGGACGGGTCTATCAAAAGCCATGCACCGCTGTATTGGGAGACAGCCAATGTGGTGTGGATACGGGTGACGAAAGGTTCTTTACGATCCAGAAAGTGCAGGTCGAAGAGGACGGGCGCAAGTTTTCCTGGCAGGGGCTGAACACTTTTGAGGAGGGCTGGTTTGCCCGCGGACGGTTCGAGGTGCGTGAAGGGCCGGCAAAGGGCTTGTGGGGGATTGTCAAACACGACCGCTTTGTAGGAACGACCCGTACGGTCGAGTTGTGGGAGCCGATCCGGGGTGATGTGAGTGCGGGTACCGAAGTGCGCCTTGTTGCGGGTTGTGACAAGAGACTTGGCACCTGTCGCGTAAAATTCAATAACATCCGCAACTTTCAGGGCTTTCCCGATCTGCCAAGTGAGGACTGGATTCTCGCTGTGCCCCGCGGTAGCGGCGCGAATACAGGGGGGTCATTGCGATGACAGACCATCAGAAGCGCATTGTCGCCGCCGCACGCGACTGGATTGGCACGCCCTATGTGCATCAGGCAGCGACCAGAGACGCTGGCAGTGATTGTCTGGGACTGATCCGGGGCATCTGGCGCGTGATCTATGGCGATGAGCCTGAAGCGATCCCGTCCTATTCAATGGACTGGTCGGAACCGCAGGGCGAAGAACAGCTTTGGGCGGCGGCAGCCCGCCATTTGATACCCAAACCCAAAGGCTGGGACACGGTCGGAGATGTACTTCTGTTTCGGATGCGGCGTGGTTCAGTGGCCAAACATCTAGGTGTACAGGCGGCTACAGGGCAAGAGGCCAGCTTTGTGCACGCGTACCAACGGCGCGGGGTCATCGAGAGCCCCCTAAGCACCCCATGGCGCAACCGCATCGTTGCGCGATTTGAATTTCCCGAGGAGATATCCTGATGGCGACGATACTTCTTTCCGCGACCGGTGCCGCCATCGGCGGCAGCCTAGGAGGCTCGCTTGCCGGTCTTTCATCTGTTGCCATTGGCCGTGCTGTGGGAGCCACGTTGGGCCGCGTTGTAGATCAGCGCTTGCTGGGTCAAGGCGGCCAGGCCGTTGAAACCGGAAAGGTGGATCGGTTTCGTCTGACCAGTGCGGGCGAGGGGGGCGCGGTTCCGCAGCTTTACGGGCGCATGCGCTTGGGTGGACAGGTGATCTGGGCATCCGACTTTGAGGAAACGACCAGAGTTTCGGGCGGGGGCAAAGGTGGAAGCCCATCGCGTGAAACAACGGAATACAGTTACTCGGTGTCGTTGGCGATTGCCCTGTGTGAAGGAGAGATTACAGGCATTGGCCGTGTATGGGCTGACGGGGATGAAGTCGCACCGGATGATCTGAACATGCGCGTTTATACTGGCGCGTCGGATCAATTGCCTGATCCGGTGATGGAGGCCATCGAGGGCCCCGGTCTGGTGCCCGCCTATCGCGGCACTGCCTATGTGGTGATGGAAGACCTGTCACTTGGGCCATTTGGCAACCGGGTGCCGCAGTTTTCCTTTGAGGTGATGCGTCCGCAACAGCGCGACACGGCGGGTGGGCAATATTCGCCTGCGTTCGGAATAAAGGGCGTCGCCCTGATCCCCGGGACGGGTGAATACGGGCTTGCGACAACACCCGTGAATTATGTCGATGGTTCCAATGGTGGTCGCTGGAGCGCGAATATCAATTCGCCCTCTGGCAAGCCGGATTTTTCAACATCTCTGGACGCTTTGAGGGAGGAGTTGCCGGAACTCACTGCGGCGTCACTTGTGGTGTCATGGTTTGGTGATGATCTACGCTGCGGGGCCTGCACGGTTCAGCCGAAAGTCGAGGATGCTGTGATCGAGGGCGAAGACATGCCTTGGTCGGTTGCCGGACTTGGCCGCGCCAATGCCCAGACGATAACCGAAAAGGATGGGAGGCCGATTTACGGCGGCACGCCCACGGACGCGTCGGTGATTGAAGCTATTCAGGCGATGAATGACGCAGGCAAGGCGGTGATGTTCTATCCGTTCATTCTCATGGATCAGATTGATGGCAACGAATTGCCAGACCCTTATAGCAACGCGTTGAGCCAACCTGCATTGCCCTGGCGCGGGCGCATTACGCTATCTACGGCTCCCAGTCGGGCTGGTAGCCCCGATGGGACGGCGGCTGCTGATATTGAGGTCGATGCCTTTTTTGGCACTGTCACGGCGGCTGATTTTACGGTTGTCAACGAGACCGTCAGCTATAGCGGCCCGGCGGAATGGTCGCTGTCGCGATTTATCCTGCATTACGCGGCGCTGTGTGCGGCAGCGGGGGGCGTGGATGCGTTTTGCATCAGTTCTGAAATGCGGGGGCTGACCCAGATCCGGGGTGCGGGTGGTACCTTTCCGAGTGTTGCGCGATTGCGCACATTGGCTGCCGAAGCCCGTAATTTATTGGGCCCAGCGACCAAGATCAGCTATGCGGCCGACTGGTCCGAGTATTTTGGGTATCAGCCGACAGACGGCAGCGGGGACCGCTATTTCCACCTTGATCCGCTCTGGGCGGACAACAACATCGACTTTATTGGCATCGATAATTACATGCCCCTGTCGGACTGGCGCGCTGAAGAGGGGCACCGGGACGCGCAGGAGTTTGATGCGATCTACGACCTCGATTACCTCAAGGGGAATATCGAGGGCGGGGAAGGTTATGACTGGTTCTACCATTCTGCGGAGGCGCGCGCTGCGCAAATCAGAACGCCTATCACCGATGGCGAGCATGATGAGCCCTGGATATATCGGTTCAAGGATATCCGGAACTGGTGGGCCAACCAGCACTTTGAACGCATTGACGGTGTGCGTCAGGCCGAAGAAACCGATTGGGTGCCAGCCTCCAAGCCCATCTGGTTCACGGAGTACGGCTGCGCAGCAATCGATAAGGGCACGAACGAACCCAACAAGTTTCTGGACGAGAAAAGTTCAGAAAGCGCATTGCCGCGCTATTCTACAGGCGCGCGAGATGACCTGATGCAAATTCAATATTTGCGTGCGATGGCTGACTACTGGGATGATCCCGCGCATAATCCGATGTCGATAGAGTACGAGGGCAGAATGCTGGACATGAGCCGCGCCTTTGTCTGGGCGTGGGACGTGCGGCCTTATCCGTTTTTTCCCAACAATCGCGATCTGTGGAGTGATGGAGAGAATTATGCACGCGGTCACTGGCTCAACGGGCGGACGGCGACGCGGACATTGGCTTCTGTTGTATCCGAGATTTGCGAGCGCGCAGGGCTCAGCTATTTCAATACCGACGGTCTGTATGGAACGGTGCGTGGATATACTGTGGATCAGATGACGGATGCGCGGGCTTCGTTGCAGCCGCTGATGATCCGTTACGGGTTTGATGCAATTGAACGAAATGGAGTGCTGAATTTCCGCATGCGTGACGGTCTGGCCGAGACCGAGCTTGATCCGGCTTTCTTTGCCGTGAGCAGTGAACTTGATGGAACAACCGAACAGGTCCGCGAGTCGGAGGCGGAGATTTCCGGGCGTGTCAGGCTTCGTTTTGTACAGGCGGACGGCAATTTTGAGACGATTGCCGAAGAAGCGGTTCTGGCTGACGAGGCCACACATTCGGTGTCGGCGTCTGAGCTTAATATGGTGATGACACGTGCTGAAGGGCGACAGGTCGCCGAACGATGGCTGACCGAAACGCGTGTATCGCGCGAGACTGTCCGTTTGGCGCTGCCGCCTTCAAAGCTGACGCTTGGTGCAGGCGACGTTATCAAGCTGCCCGCTGACGGCAAAGAGCGTGCGGGCCTTTATCGGATTGACCGGGTCGAACAGTCAGATCTCCAGATCGTCGATGCAGTTCGCATTGAGCCTGAAGTCTATGATCCAGCAGATTTTGACGACGAATTGGTTGGGATGCGGGGTTTTGTGCCGCCGGTGCCAGTTACGCCATACTTTCTCGACCTCCCGCTTTTACGCGGGGACGAGCACCCCACCGCACCCTACATCGCGGCGGCGGCGCGGCCCTGGCCAGGGGCGATTGCGCTGTTCCAATCCAGTACAGATGCTGACTATCAAATCAACACGATCCTGCCACAGCCAGCGATTTCGGGGGTCACAAGAACTGCAATCCCGGCAGGGCAAGCGGGATTGATTGATCGGGTTTCCGGATTTGAGGTCAAGCTGTTGAACGGGACACTTTCGTCAATTGAGGAAGATGCCTTGCTTAGCGGTGCGAACATTGCCGCAGTCGGGTATGGCAATGCGGATGAGTGGGAAATCATCCAGTTTGGTCAGGCCGACCTTATTGCGCCCGATACCTACCGGATAAGTGAGCTTTTGCGCGGTCAGGCGGGTTCGGACTACGTAATGCCGGAAGTCTGGCCAACCGGTTCGGTGTTTATACTGCTTAACAGCAGGGTGCCCCAAATTGTTCAAAGCCCAAATCTGCGTCGCGTCTTGCAACATTACCGCATCGGTCCCGCAAGCCGCCCCTTCGATGATCCATCATATCGGCATCTACAACGTGCTTTTAATGGCAACGGATTGCGGCCCCTGACACCATGCCACCTGCAGATGAAAGCAGGCAATGTTGGTGATCTGACCTTTGATTGGATCAGGCGGACACGGATCATGGGTGATGAATGGGAAGGGGCGGAAGTGCCGCTGGGCGAAGAGACCGAAAGCTACCTGGTACGGATTGTGGATGCGGGTATCGTGTTGCGCGAAGTGATCGTAACCTCGCCGGTGTGGACCTATACCGCTGTTGATCGGAGCGCGGATCAGGTCACCGGGCTTTTCGAGTTTCATGTTGCCCAGCTGTCTGCGGTTTATGGGCCGGGACCATTCCGTCAACTGTCGGCCACTCTGTAATGCGGCCTGTGCTGTATAGCGATTTGCGCGCTGCTGCCCTTGCAGTTCTGGCCGTGCCTGAAGGGGCGCGGCCAAGCCTCTGCACCCAGCTTTTGCGCGAGGCTGATTTTGCCGATAAATTTGTACGCCACACAGGCAGCCTGCACCCTGATTGGGGCAACGGCACGCTGATGGCAGTCGCGCGGTTGCGCCATCTTGCGAGCGAGCGAACATTTGATGATCCGGGCTACTGTTCTGCGTTCCAGTTGATCCTGTCTGGCCTGATTGCGCGAAAAATAGGTTAGGGGCTTGTAACGTTGTCTTACATGCCCACATCAAAAAAATGGTGCATCACAGGTTTGCGTTTGGTTTAGTGATGTTGCATGAGGTACCCTGATGTCAGCAAAGGACCACGCATATGGCTGAACCGAATAGAAAAGTCGCTTCGATGGACCCGGTTTGGGACCAGATCCAAAGTGAGGCACGTCAGGCCGTTAAGGACGAACCGCTTATCGGCGGTTTTGTTCATGCGACCATTCTGCACCATAAATCTATCGAAAAGGCGCTGTCCTACCGGATCGCTGCCAAGCTCGCGTCTAACGAGATGTCGATGGTGGTTATCCGCGAGGTCGTCGAGGAGGCCTATGCCGCCGACCCGTCGCTGGTGCACGCGGCCCGGGCGGACCTCGTCGCGATCTACGAACGCGATCCGGCCTGCCACCGCCTGTTGCAGCCGATCCTCTATTTCAAAGGCTATCAGGCGGTGCAAGCATATCGCGTCGGGCATCACCTGTTTGATCAGGGCAAGCGCGATCTGGCCTATTTCATACAGATGCGGGTGTCAGAGATATTTGGTGTTGATATCCACCCCGGTGCCCGAATTGGCAAAGGTATCATGATCGACCATGCCCACTCAGTTGTCATTGGTGAAACCGCAGTTGTTGGTGACAACGTTTCTATGCTGCATTCCGTGACATTGGGAGGGACAGGCAAGGAAGAGGAGGATCGCCATCCAAAGATCGGTGATGGCGTGTTGATCGGGGCCGGTGCAAAGGTGCTGGGCAACATTAAAGTAGGGTATTGCAGTCGCATCGCGGCAGGGTCTGTGGTGTTGGAAGACGTACCGCCCTGCAAGACAGTTGCAGGTATTCCGGCGCGGATCGTAGGTGAGGCGGGGTGTGAGCAGCCTGCGGTTTCGATGAACCACATGCTTGGACCGTGGGTGCAGGAATAGTCCGACTTAGATCATTTTGAAACGGAAACCGCCGCCCTTGAGGGCGGCGGAGGAGAGCTGTTTGGCCTCATACTTCCGTGGATACTGCCCCATCTGTAAGATCAGGCGAGCATCGTCATTGGTGCTTCGAGATTATCCTTAATGGCATTTAGGAGCTCGGCGCCAAGTGCGCCATCTATCACGCGGTGATCAACCGAAAGCGTGACGGACATGACTGTTGCGACCGTGATGTCGCCTTCCGGACCGACCACCGGTTTCTTCGCTCCCGCACCAACGGCGAGGATCGCGCCGTGAGGTGGATTGATGACAGCATCGAAATTATCAATCCCGAACATGCCCAGATTGGAAATCGCAAAGCTGCCGCCTTGATATTCGTGCGGAGCCAGTTTGCGGTCGCGCGCACGGGTCGCGAGGTCTTTCATCTCCGCTGACAGGGCAGAGAGGCTCTTCATCTCGGCATCTTTAAGCACCGGCGTGAACAACCCACCCTCAATAGCCACGGCGACGGCAACATCGGATGGTCTGAGTTTCAGAATCCGGTCGGCCGCCCAGACGCTATTGGCGTCCGGCACCTGTTGCAGCGCCAATGCACAGGCCTTGATGATGAAATCATTGACCGACAATTTAACGCCGCGTGGCTCCAGTTGCTTGTTCAATTCGGCGCGGAATTTCATCAGCGCGTCAAGTTGGATCTCCCGACGCAGATAGAAATGGGGGATGCTTTGCTTGGCCTCAGTAAGGCGCGCAGCAATGGTTTTGCGCATCCCGTTGAGGGTGATTTCTTCGTAGTCGCGCCCTTCGTACATTTTTGCAACGGCATCGGCCGATGGCCCGCCGGCAAGGGTCGCTGCCTTGGGGGCCTCAGCAGAAGATGCTGCAACAGCCGCTTTCGGTGCATCGGTCTTTGACAGTCCTTCGACGTCTGCTTTTACAATCCGACCACGGGGACCGGATCCTTTGACTTGGGTAAGATCCAAACCCTTGTCCGCCGCGATGCGCCGGGCAAGTGGTGAAGCGAACACGCGGTTGCCATCCGAACCTTTGGGTGCAGCGGGCACTGGCGTGGATTCTGCATTTGCTGCTTCCGTAGGCGCGCTTTTTGCCGTTTCTTGGGGTTTCTCTCCAGCATCCGCGGCTTCGGGGGTAGGGGTTGTCCCGATATCATCGGCACTTTCGCCATCTTCCAGAAGGACAGCAATCGGCGCGTTCACTTTCACTCCTTCTGTGCCTTCGGCGATCAGGATTTTTCCGATCACACCTTCGTCCACGGCTTCGAATTCCATCGTGGCTTTGTCGGTTTCAATTTCGCACATCACATCGCCGGAAGTGACAGTGTCACCTTCCTTGACGAGCCATTTGGCCAACGTGCCTTCTTCCATTGTGGGGCTGAGGGCGGGCATGAGGATTTCTATGGGCATAATGACCGCTCCTTATTTGTAAGTGACTTTTTTAACGGCCTGAATGACTTCGTCGGTCGTCACCAGCGCGTGTTTCTCAAGGTTCGCCGCATAGGGCATCGGAACGTCCTTGCCGGTGCAATTGATCACCGGGGCGTCAAGGTAATCAAACGCCTCCTGCATGATCACGCTTGAAATGTAGTTGCCGACAGCCCCCTGTGGCCAACCTTCCTCGACAGTTACACATCGGTTGGTCTTCATCACCGATTTGAGGATGCTGTCGGTGTCCATCGGGCGCAGGGTGCGCAGGTCGATCACTTCGGCCTCGATGCCTTCTTCGGCAAGTTTCTCGGCGGCCTGCAAGGCATAGGTCATCCCGATGCCAAAACTGACGATCGTCACATCAGACCCTTCCCGCCAGATACGCGCCTTGCCGAACGGCACCGTATAGTCATCAATCTCCGGCACATCAAAGCTGCGACCATACAGGATTTCATTCTCGAGGAAGATGACCGGATTGGGGTCGCGGATCGCGGTTTTCATCAGGCCTTTATAATCTGACGCGGAATAGGGCATCACCACTTTGAGGCCGGGCACCTGCATGTACCACGCCGCATAATCCTGAGAGTGCTGGGCACCCACCCGTGCCGCTGCACCATTTGGCCCGCGAAACACCATGGGCGCGCCCATTTGACCGCCGGACATATACAATGTCTTGGCTGCGGAGTTAAGGATGTGGTCAATCGCCTGCATCGCAAAGTTGAAGGTCATGAATTCAACAATCGGGCGCAGACCACCAAAGGCCGCACCCACACCGATACCGGCAAAACCATGCTCGGTAATCGGCGTGTCGATGACCCGTTTGGGGCCGAACTCATCCAGCATCCCTTGGCTGATCTTATAGGCGCCCTGATATTCGGCGACTTCTTCGCCCATGAGGAACACTTTGTCATCGCGGCGCATTTCTTCGGACATGCCGTCGCGCAGGGCTTCGCGCACAGTCTGCTGCTTGAGGGTGGTGCCTTCGGGCCAGTCGGGTGACGCGTCGGGTTTGGGTTGCTTGTGCCCTTCGGCAGGGGGCGCTTCGGCTTTCGCCTCTTTGGGCGCTGCTTTCTTTTCTTCGGCGGGTGCTTCGGCTGACACCTTGATATCGTCAGCACTTTCGCCGTCTTCCAGCAGGATAGCGATCGGCGCGTTCACTTTGACCCCTTCAGTGCCTTCGGCGATCAGGATCTTGCCGATCACGCCTTCATCTACGGCTTCGAATTCCATCGTGGCCTTGTCGGTCTCAATCTCTGCCATGATGTCACCGGAGCTGACAGTGTCACCTTCCTTGACCAGCCAGTTGGCCAGCGTGCCTTCTTCCATGGTGGGGCTCAGGGCGGGCATAAGAATTTCTGTTGCCATGGGTTAAGCCTCCTGCGGAACTTCGGTTGAGTAAATATCGGTCCACAGCTCATCAAGATGCGGTTCGGGGCTTTCCTTGGCGAAATCGGCGCTCTCGTTCACGATGGCCTTGATCTCCTTGTCGATTGCCTTGAGGTCTTCCTCGGTGGCGTGTTTTCCGGTCAGCAACTTGCTGCGCACCGACTCGATGGGGTCGCGTTCGTCGCGCATCTTCTGCACTTCCTCGCGGGTCCGGTACTTGGCGGGGTCAGACATGGAGTGTCCGCGATAGCGGTAGGTTTTGATTTCAAGGATGTAGGGGCCCTTGCCGGACCGGCAGTGCGCAACGGCAGTCTCGCTTGCGGCTTTGACAGCTAAAACATCCATTCCGTCTACAGCTTCGCCGGGAATACCAAACGCCTTGCCGCGTTCATAGATTTCGGCCGAGGAGGTGGAGCGTTGCTGTGAGGTTCCCATGGCATACTGGTTGTTTTCAATGACAAAAATGCACGGCAATTTCCACAGTGCAGCCATGTTGAAAGATTCGTAAACCTGCCCCTGATTGGCCGCACCATCACCGAAATAGGTAAAGGTCACCCGTCCGTTTTCCTGATATTTGTCCGCAAAGGCCAGCCCTGCGCCCAGCGGCACCTGCGCGGCTACAATCCCGTGACCGCCATAGAAATGCTTCTCTTTCGAGAACATGTGCATGGAGCCGCCTTTGCCCTTGGAATATCCACCCTCGCGACCGGTCAGTTCGGCCATCACCCCTTTCGGGTCCATGCCACAAGCCAGCATATGACCATGATCACGGTAGGATGTGATGCGCTTGTCGCCTTCTTCGGCGGCTGCCTCAAGACCAACGACGACGGCTTCCTGACCGATATAGAGATGGCAAAACCCGCCGATCAATCCCATGCCGTAAAGCTGACCGGCCTTTTCCTCGAACCGCCTGATCAGCAGCATATCGCGGTAATAGGCCTTAAGTTCATCCGCAGAGATATTACTCTCCTTGGCGGATTTTGCAGTCGCTTTCTTGGCAGCCATAGGTATCTCCTGTGAGCGTGGGCGCAGCATAAGTAGTTTAACGCTAAACTACATTTTAGCGCATCCAAAGACAGAAGTGTAGCGCCTTTTGGATAGGGGCTACCTTAGACAACTAATAAGGGAGTTCAACAGCCGCAAAGGATGAAATCCTAGCGGATCACGATCTCGTCGGTGCGTACCATGCCCAGTACGGACCGCGCACGTTCATCCAGCAGGTCCAGGTCCAGATAATCGTCGGACAAACGCTTGGTCAGGTTTTCCATCCGCGCAACATCCGCGCGCACCGTGGCCAGCTGGAACCGCAAGTCCTGACTTTCGGCGACAATCTCCGCGCGTCGGAACAGCCCGAAATCACCCTGTACTGCAGCGAAAGTGAAATAGAGGCTCAGCGCAAATGAAATTGCGAAGAACAGCAAAGTGCCGAAAGCTGGTTTGGTCATCTGGTCTGCCTCTGGTCGCCTCTTCTCGAGCGTAACAATACTATTACACAGACGAATCGTTCTGTGAATCCCTCAAACGCGGTTAAAGCGGCTTTTTTGCAAAATAACGTCGGCAAACCACAGGGTTACACCGCCTCACCAGTTTCAGGGGGCACGTGGCAGGTCACAATCCGTGCGATTTCGACTCCTACATCAATCTATCTGCCCTCAAGGGCAGCGACACCGGGCAAGGTCTTTCCCTCCATCCACTCCAGAAATGCGCCTCCGGCTGTAGAGATATAGGTGAATTGCTCTGACGCTCCGGCTTGGTTGAGGGCCGCAACCGTGTCACCGCCCCCCGCAACTGAGATCAGAACGCCATTTCTGGTTTGGCGCGCGGCCACCTGCGCGGCGGCCACCGTAGCCGTATCAAAAGGCGGGATTTCGAAAGCGCCGAGCGGACCGTTCCAGATCAGTGTTTTTAACCCTTCGAAGGCCAGTGCAATATGGGAAATGGTATCAGGGCCCGCGTCCAGTACCATCTGGTCTGCATCCAGCTTGGTCTCTGGCCCAAGCTGCACCACCACATGCTCCGCCCCTTGCGCAAATTCGCGCGCCACCAAACCGTCCACGGGCAGCAGCACACGGCAACCGGCCTTTTCTGCCTGCGCCATAATATCGCGTGCGGTTTCGAAATGGTCCGGTTCCTGCAGGGATTTTCCCAGATCGGCCCCCATCGCGGCCAGAAACGTATTGGCCATGCCGCCGCCAATCACCAACAGGTCCAGACGGTTCACAAGGTTCTCCAGCAGTTCGATTTTGGTCGAAACCTTGGCCCCACCGACAACCGCGCCGACGGGGCGGGCAGGGGTGGACAGGGCCGCTTCGAGCGCCTTGAGTTCGGCCTGCATCAGCCGACCGGCACAGGCAGGCATTAGCCGCGCAAGTGCTTCAGTCGAGGCATGTGCGCGGTGGGCTGCTGAAAACGCATCATTGCAATAGATATCGCCCAGACCCGCCAGACGTTGGGCGAAACCTGTGTCATTTGCCTCTTCGCCGGGATGGAAGCGGATATTTTCCAACAGAACCACATCTGCCGTGCGTGCCTCTTCGGTCATGTTCTCGGCAGCTTCCAGCGTTTCGATCAACACGACCTTGTGCCCCAGCGCCTTGGCTAGTGCGGGCACCACCTGCGCTAGGCTCATATCCAGGTTCACTTTGCCCTTGGGGCGACCGAAATGGGCGATCAGGATCGGCTTTCCGCCGTGCGCAAGAATATCGGTGACGGTGGGAACGATCCGTTCGATACGGGTGGCATCGCTGACGCGGCCATTCTCCACGGGCACATTGATATCGACCCGCAGCAACACACGTTTGCCCTTCAACTCCATATCGTCCAGCGTTTTCCATGCCATCTTGCGCGCTCCCTTGCCTATATGGCATGTGTTTTGCCGTTCTGGCCGCTGGCGTCAATGCACCTGCTTGGCATTCCAAGCCAAGCACCCTAACTAGGGGGCAAATACCTCTCAAAAGGAGCATATCATGCCAGAGATCAAAGACCCCGAAAACACCATCCTGATGGAACTCAAAGGCGGCACTGTCACAATCGAACTGATGCCCGACGTCGCACCGCTGCATGTTGCCCGCATGAAAGAGCTGGTTCGCGCCGGTAAATACGACAACGTGGTGTTCCACCGCGTGATCGACGGCTTCATGGCGCAAACCGGCGACGTGCAGCACGGCAATCTTGAGGACGGATTCAACCTTGGCCGCGCCGGCACCGGCAGTTCCGACATGGATGATGTTCCTGCCGAATTTTCCAAGATCCCACACGCGCGCGGGTCCATCGGCGCGGCGCGTTCCGCCAACCCGAATTCTGCCAACAGCCAGTTTTTCATCAACTTCGGCGATAACGATTTCCTGAACGGTCAGTATACCGTTTACGGTCAGGTCACCTCCGGCATGGACCATGTCGATGCGATCAAGCGCGGCGAGCCACCTGCGGAGCCTGACTGCATGGTCAGCATGAAAGTCGCTGCGGATGCGTGATCTGTTCACGGCCGCTGCACTGGCCACGTTGATAGCCAGCGGCGCTGGCGCAACAGGCCTCAAAATCGAGGTGGCAGGACAGGCGAACGGCACTGTCACCATTGACCTGTTCGAGGATGTCGCCCCATTGCATGTGGCGCGTATCACCGAGCTCGCCGCAGCAGGGGCCTATGATGGCGTGGTGTTTCACCGCGTCATTGAAGGCTTCATGGCCCAGACCGGCGATGTTCAGTTCGGCAAAGAAGGCGACGAGGCGGGTCTTGCAGGCACCGGTGACAGCGGCCAGCCTGATCTGAAAGCCGAATTTTCCGACATCCCTTACGAAAAAGGGACGGTCGGAATGGGCCGCAAGCGCAGCAATGATTCTGCCAACAGCCAGTTCTTTATTATGTTCGACGCTGCACCGCACCTGAACGGTCAATATACCGTTGTTGGCCGTGTGACAGAGGGGCAGGACGTGGTTGATGCGATCAAACTCGGCGATCCGCGCAGTGGCCAGATCGACGGTGCACCTGATGTGATGCGCACGGTCACCGTCACTGACTAAACTCGAATGAATGAATGCACGGGGGCCGGAGTAGCCTATGGCCCTCGTGAAACACGGCGCATAAGCTGCACTGGCATTTCCTCAAATGACATACCGGAAAGCGCCCTCCGATCAATTGGAGTGGGGACTTTCGCTTTCGCGTAGAGATATCCTGCCATCAGACATAAAAAAGGCGCCACTGTTTCCAGCGACGCCTTTCAATCTATTGTGGTGACTTGATTTTAAGAAGCGGGGTTCGGCTTTTGCGCCGGCGCCGATTTGCTACCGGGGTTCAGCGGATCGTCCTGACGCTGGACCGAGCCTTCAAAATGCGCACCGCTCTCGATTGCGATGGTCTTGTGGATGATGTCACCCTCAACGCGGGCAGTCGACGTCAGGCGAACCTTGAGCCCGCGAACGCGACCCACGATGCGACCGTTAATCACAACATCATCAGCAATCACTTCACCTTTGATCGTCGCGCTTTCGCCGATGGTCAGCAGATGCGCGCGGATGTCGCCCTCAACCGTGCCTTCGACATTGATGTCACCGGTGGTTTTCATGTTGCCGGTGACATGCAGGTCAGGGGACAACAGCGAGGCAGGCGGCTTTGCCTTGGGTGCGCTGGCCTTGAATTCGCTGGACGCCGGTGCGGAAGAGGCCGATGTCGACCCCGAGGCAGACGGGGGTGGCGTGCCAGCCCCCGCGGGCCGTGTGGCTTCATTGCCTTTGGCGGGAGATGGGTCGTTGATTTTGCTCTTAGAAAACATCGTTTGCAGCCTTGATATAGATCATGGGGTTTACAGGTTTGCCACCGACACGGACTTCATAATGAAGATGCACGCCAGTAACCCGTCCAGATGCTCCCATATCACCAATTCTCTGACCGCGCGATACCCTTTGGCCGACTTTCACACGCATTTTGGACATGTGGGCATAACGGGTTTCGATGCCAAATTCGTGCTGGATCTTGACCAATCTACCATATCCTGAGCCCCATCCGGCATGAACCACAACACCGTCTGCTGTGGCATACAATGGCGTGCCCAGACCTGCGGCAAAATCAACTCCGGCGTGCATACGCCGACCGCCCGTTTTGGGGTCGCGGCGGAAGCCGAACTGGCTGGTAAAGCGGAAAGAGTTTTTGACGGGATTCGCAAACGGCGCTTTTTGCGCGGCGATCCGGTAAAGGTTCAGCCGGTCCATCTGGTTCAGCAGACGGTTGGCACGCAATGTGTCTGCCGTCGGCTCATTGCCACGTGTGGTAAACGAAAGCGGTGTCATAGGGCCGCCCTGACCGGAATAACCACGGCGTACAGTTTCCAGAATACGTGCAGTCGGCATGCCTGCGTCGCGAAACATCTTGTCGAGCGGGGATACAGAGACGGTCATCGCTTCTTCCAACTGGCGGAAGATGGCGTCGTTCTGGTCTTTCATCAATTCGATTCGCTGCGCCATTTCATCGGCTTGCAGCAACGCGTCCTGCGCATCGGCAATCACCTGATCACGCTCTGCGGCTGTCCGCGCCAAAGCCTCGGCAAGAAAATCTGTTGGCGCGCTGGCGGCAGCCGTGCGGATCACACCGCCCTCGCCGTCTTCAAGGCTGTCCTCGAGTGTCGCCAGCTGGCTGCGTGCGCTCTCACGGTCTTTCATGGTGTCGCGCAGTGTCGACTGGATCACGTCTATCCCTGTCTCAAGCTCAACCCGGCGGGTCTCGGACTGGAGCAGTTCGGATTGCATCGCTGAAATCTGCTTGAGGGCCGCGTTAAAGCGGTTTTGGGCTGCCAGAGCTTCGTCCGCGCGTGTATCGCGTTGCGAGGAAAGGTCGTTCAGGCGGGCCTGATAGGTACGCTGGTCACGCTTGGCCTGTTCGCGAAAGTTGCCGGAACCGATACTGTCCATCAGGATGATTGCAGTGGCCACAATCGCCCAAGACACAAGCAGGGCGGAACCAGCAAAGGCGATCATCTGCGTTCCGGGACGCAAGCGGATGAACCGTGTGTCGTTGTCGGATTTCAGGAACACCCGTCGTTCGGGAAAGTACTGTTCCATGAGCCCATGTATCTTAATCGCCATCCTTGAGCGCACTAAACTGTTCCTCACCCGTTTGTCCCATCGCAGCATGTCCCATCCCCCAATGGCACACCGCACCCGTTGTCATTATCCAGTGCGGCAGCATCCGGCAACCCTCACGGGGGTGATGGCAGGGGAATTGTGCCCGTTTGACGTAAACTGGCAAAAAACCGCCGATACCAAAGACTTGGGTCCTGCGGTTGAAGCGTTCTCAGGGCTGCGCGGTCAGCGGCCAGTAAAAGTCGGGCGGAATCCCCGCTTCGGCGCGCTTTTCCTCGTTAAAGGGCGGCTTGAGATCGCCGTGGAAATACCGGCGCACCAACGCGTGGAATTCATCCTTGGGGTCGCGGTCAAACCGGCCACACAGGAAGTGGAACCACTTCGAGCCATAGGCAACATGCGCGACCTCTTCGCCATAGATTGTTTCGAGGGCAGAAACAGCCTGATGTTCCTTTGCCTGTTTGAAAATCTTGATCATGCCGGGGGTCACATCCAGCCCGCGCGCTTCCAGAACCATGGGCACAACGGCGAGCCGGCCCATCAGATCGTCAATTGTATCCTCGGCCGCGCGCCACATGCCGGCATGAGCAGGCAACGCGCCATAATGGCTGCCTGCCGCTTCAAGGCAGTCGCACATGAGATTGAAATGTTTGGACTCTTCGTCGGCTGCTTTGACCCAATCGTCATAAAAGCCCATCGGCAGTTTGGTATCCGTGAACCGGGCAATGATGTCCCAGTGCAGATCAACGGCGTTCAATTCTATATGGGCAACCGCGTGCATCAGCGCGATACGCCCTTCCGGCGTACCCGGTTTGCGCTGTGGAACGTCGCGCGGGCTCAGCAATTCAGGCCGTTCGGGGCGTGCAGGATGCAAGGGCGGAGACGCGGTACCGATCTCGGGTTTGTCGCCGTCGGCCCGTGCGGCACGCCAAAGTGCGGCAAACCGATGCGAAAGCGCGGTCTTTTCGCGGCCATCGGCGCAACGTAAAACCGCCTCTGCCATTTCAGCAAGCGGGATCACAGCGACTGCGCCGCTTCCAGTACCTCTTCGACGTGGCCCGGCACTTTCACCTTGCGCCAGACCCGCGCGATCTTGCCCTGTGCGTCAATCAGAAAGGTCGCCCGCTCGATGCCCATGCTTTTCTTGCCGTACATGTTCTTTTCAACCCAAACGTCATAGGCCTCGCAAACAGTGCCATCCTCGTCAGTCAGCAGAGGCACCGACAGATCATGTTTTGCGGTAAACTTGTCATGCTTGGCCATCGTATCCCGTGAAATGCCGAACACCTGCGTACCTGCGGCATCAAAGCTCTCCAGATGTTGCGAAAACCCGATCGCTTCTTTGGTACATCCCGGTGTGTCGTCACGCGGGTAGAAATACAGCACCACCGCCTGACCGCGCAGCGCGCCCAGCGTGATCTCGCCTCCGCCGGTGACGGGCAGGGTAAAGTCCGGTGCGGGTTGGGAAAGTTCTGGCATGTGTCTCTTTCTATTCGCTTGGAAGGGTCTAACTGCACTGTCATACTAGGCTGAATTCGATAAAGTCAAAGCCGCCAAACGCCGGAGCGTCATGCGCAGCCAAAGTCCAGACCAACAGCCCCGACCGCGCCGCCGCCACCTGCGCCGGGCTGGTCTGCTGTTGAGCGTGCTGTTTGTGGTGCTGGTGACAACCTCAGTGCTGGGCGCTTTTTATCTGACGGGTAAGCCCCTCACTGCACCCGGCTGGTTGCAAGCGCGCATCGAGGCGCGCATCGCCCGCGAATTGCCGGAGGTCCGCGTGCGGTTTGGCGAAATGGTGTTGATCGTGGACGAAGGCTGGGCACCGCGCGTGCGTCTGCGCGATGTCGTCGTAAGCACCCCAACGGGCGTCGAGATCGGCAGCCTGAACGAATTCAAGGCCACCTTTGCCATGCGCCCTCTGCTGAACGGTGTGATGCAGCCCCGCGATATCTCGCTGTCCGGCTTTTTTGCAACGCTGGAACGCGATGTTGACGGGGTTTTTTCGCTCAGCGGCGGTATCGGCACATCGGGGTATCAGCGTCAGGCCGCGTCCTTCCCTGAACTCATCGGGCAGGTGGATGATATCTTGCGCTCCCCCAGCCTGAGTGCGCTTGACAGCATTGATCTGCGCGCGGTCACCCTGCAATACACGGATGCACGCGCGCAGCGGGCTTGGACAGTAGATGGCGGGCGGGCGCGCCTCAACCGGGATGGCGATGACCTGACGATTTCTGCCGATCTTGCCCTGCTTGGTGGCGGGGCGGACGTGTCGACACTCGCCGCCAACTACACCAGCCGGATCGGGGAGGCCGCAGCAGATTTCGGCGTTTCCTTTGACAGTGTTGCCGCGCAGGACATCGCGGCGCAGGGTCCGGCGTTTGCCTGGATGCAGGTCTTGCGCGCGCCAATCTCCGGCGCTGTGCGTAGCGGTCTGGACGAGAACGGTCGTTTTTTGCCAATCAATGCCACGCTGCAAATTGGCGCAGGTGCGGTGCAACCCAACGCCCAGACAAAACCGGTCCCCTTTGACGGCGCGCGCAGTTATTTCAGCTATGACCCAAGCAAGGAATTGCTGCGTTTTGATGAACTCTCGGTAAGCAGTAAATGGGTCACCGGCACGGCCAGCGGCACAGCAACTCTGCAAGGGGTGGGCAAGGGGGCAGCTTTTTCCACGCTTGTTGGCCAGTTTGCCCTGCTTAACCTGAAAGCCAATCCGCAGGACATCTACCCCGAACCCGTCGCCCTTGACGAGGCTGATGTGGATTTCCAGCTGAGCCTTAATCCCTTTACCGTCAAACTGGGTCGCCTGCAGATTGCCGATCAAGGCAAAACCCTGCTGGTCGACGGAACGGTTGTGGCAGATTCGGATGGATGGCATGTGGCGGTGGATGGCCGCATGGACGGGCTTGATCCGGACCGGCTGCTCGCACTCTGGCCCGCAAACCTAAAGACCAAGACCCGGAACTGGCTGATCGCGAACCTGTTGGGCGGGCGGGTTGAGAACGTCGATCTGGCCCTGCGGCGCGGGCCGGACCAGCCACCGCGCACCTATGTGGCGTTTGACTACGCAGATGCCACCGTCAGATTTCTCAAGACGATGCCGCCGGTGACGCAGGGCAAGGGCCATTTCAGCCTGATTGACGACCGGCTCGTGGTGTCGCTGGATGGTGGTCAGGTGGAGGCGCCAGAAGGCGGCCTGGTCGCTGTGGGGGGGTCTTCTTTTATCCTTCCGGATGTGCGGGTGCGCGACGGACCACCCGCGGTCATCCGTCTTGCGACCCGCTCCTCTGTGACATCTGTGCTGTCGCTGATCAACCTGCCGCCGCTGCGCCTCATGGAAAAAGCAGGCATGCCGGTGACTTTGGCAGAGGGGCAGGCGGAACTGGTCGGCACGCTTGCCTTGGCGCTCAAGAAAGGTGGCAAACCCAGCGACGTCAACTACCACGTTTCAGGTGATCTGTTGGATGTGCGCAGTGACACGCTGGTGAAAAATCGCAGCCTGAGCGCAGATACGCTGTCGCTGGTCGTGGATAACACCAACCTGTCGATTGGCGGCGCCGGGCGAATTGACGGCGTGCGCTTTGACGGTTCATGGGCGCAACCCATCGGTGCGGGGTCCGACAAAAGCGCGCTGCGTGGCACTGTGGCGCTCGACCCCAAGGCTCTTGATACCTTTGGCGTCAGCCTGCCCAACGGCATGGTAAGCGGCGCGGGACAGGCGCGCATCGCCCTTGATTTCCAACGCGGAGCCGCACCGCGCTTTGACCTTGGATCGAACCTGCAGGGCATAAGGTTGAGCGTACCGCAGGTGTCTTGGACAAAGGCGGCAGCCAGCACCGGAAATCTTCAGATTTCGGGCCAATTGGGCAGTGTGCCTGAAATCGACCGGCTTGAGGTATCCGGCCCCGGCCTGACCGCAAAAGGGTCTATTACCCTGTCACCGGGAAACACGCTGGAGCGGTTGCGTCTGGACCGTCTGCAAGTAGGTGATTGGCTTGATATCCCCGTGGATCTGCTGGGGCGCGGCGCGGGCAAAGCCATTCAAGTGGTGTTGCGCGGCGGTGCGCTTGATTTGCGGCGCGCGCAATTTGGCGGGGCTGGCGGTGGAGGTGGCAATAGCGGCCCGGCGGGCCCGCCAATGCAGGTAAATCTGGACCGTCTCCAGATCACCGACACAATCGCGCTCACCGGGCTTCAGGGAAATTTCGGCACTGCCAAAGGACTGAACGGGTCGTTTGTGGCGGCATTGAATGGCGCCACGCGGGTGCAGGGGAGCGTTGTGCCGCAAAACGGGCGTTCGGCGGTGCGGCTGACCTCCAGCGATGCAGGTGGCGTGCTGCGCTCGGCGGGTCTGTTGAAACAGATCGTGGGCGGCACGCTGTCGCTGACACTGTTGCCTGTCGGGACCGGCGGTGCGTTTGACGGTCGCGTGACGGCATCGGCGGTGCGGATCAAGGACGCACCGGGCATCGCGGGACTGGTCAACGCGGTTTCGGTGGTTGGGCTGATCAACGAACTGAATGGTGACGGCATTTATTTCGAAGAGGTGGAAGGCGAATTCCGCCTGACGCCGAACCGACTGACGCTGACACAGGCCAGCGCAGTGGGCGCTTCGATGGGGCTGTCGATGGACGGGATTTACGCGCTTGATAGCGCCACGATCGACATGCAGGGTGTGATCACGCCGGTGTACCTGCTCAACGGAATTGGCGCGATTCTGACGCGCAAGGGTGAGGGGCTGATCGGGTTCAATTACACCCTCAAGGGACCTGCCAGCAAACCGTCGGTTTCGGTGAACCCGTTGTCGGCCCTGACACCGGGTATGTTCCGCGATATTTTCCGTGCGCCGCCGCCGGAATTGCCCGAGGTGGAAGGGGTGACCGGCTCAACCTTGCCGACAGCAACGTCAGAGGCGGATAAACCTGTTGTGCCGACCTACGAGGGGCGCTAGGGCGCAGCTCATGAAGCTGAGCGATTTTGATTTTGACCTGCCCGAAGCCCTGATCGCGACACGCCCTGCCGTGCCGCGCTCCTCTGCACGTCTGCTGGTGGCGGACGGAGAAATGTTGCACGACGCACATGTGGGCAATCTGGTCGATTGGCTGCGTCCCGGTGACCGGCTGGTCCTAAACGATACCAAAGTCATTCCGGCGCGCCTGACAGGCAAGCGGTTTCGCGACTCTACGCAAGGACGTGTGGCAGCAGGCATTGAGGCGACCCTTCTGGCTCCGCTGGCCAGCGGTTGCTGGAGCGCGCTGATAAAGCCGTTGCGCAAGGTGAAGGTCGGTGAAGAAATAATATTTTCCAACGACTTGCGCGCCACACTTGAGACGGCTGAAGACGGGCAGGGTCACCTGCGCTTCAACTGCACGGGGGCAGATTTTGACGCCGCCCTGAACGCGGCCGGTGCCATGCCCTTGCCCCCCTATATCGCAGCAAAGCGTCCTGCGGATGCGCAGGACAAGACCGACTATCAAACGGTCTTTGCCCGTAACTTAGGCGCTGTCGCCGCACCAACGGCTTCGTTGCATTTTGACGATGCTTTGCTGGGCGCATTGCTGGCCAAAGGTGTCAGCTTTACCCATGTCACCCTGCACGTGGGTGCGGGCACTTTTCTGCCGGTCAAGGTTGACGATATCTCCGCGCACAAGATGCACGCCGAATGGGGACAGGTCAGCGCCGGCGCCGCAGCCGAAATTGCCGCAACCAAGGCAGCGGGCGGACGGGTCATTCCGGTCGGCACCACCGCCTTGCGATTGATTGAAACCGCTGCACGCGCAGGACACATCACCGCGTGGGAGGGGGATACCGATATCTTCATCACGCCGGGCTTCGAGTTTAAGGTCACAGATGCGCTGATGACAAACTTCCACCTGCCGAAATCGACACTCATGATGCTGGTTTCCGCCCTCATGGGCACCCAAGCCGTGCGCGACATCTATGACCATGCCATCGCGCAGGAATATCGGTTCTTTTCCTACGGCGATGCCTCACTTTTAATTCCATAAACGACGAAAGCGGCAGTTTTTGTCGCGCAAGTCTCTGACGCTCCTTCCCGAAGCCTTCAGGGAGGACCAAACCCCTAACCGGAGCCACGCCCCATGATACAAGTTCTGACCAGTGCCTGGGCACTGCTTTTGGGGATGTTCCTGCTGATGGTGGGGAACGGCATGCAGGGCACATTGCTGGGTATCAGGGGCGCGCTTGAGGATTTCTCCACGTTCCAGATGTCGATTGTGATGTCGGCGTATTTTGCGGGTTTTCTGGGCGGGTCACGGATGGCGCCGGGGATGATCCGTCGCGTGGGTCATGTGCGGGTGTTTGCTGCCCTTGCCTCGCTGATCTCTGCGGTGATGATCCTGTATCCGACGTTCCCCAATGTGGTGATCTGGTCGCTTGGACGCGTGCTGATCGGGTTTTGTTTTTCGGCGGTCTACGTGACGGCGGAAAGCTGGCTGAACAACGCCGCTGACAACAGCAATCGGGGGCAGGCGCTGTCGCTTTATATGATTGTGCAAACGCTTGGCATTGTGGTGGCGCAGGCATTGCTGCTCACTGCGGACCCTTCAGGGTTCATTCTGTTCGTGATCCCGTCTGTACTGGTCAGCATTGCGGTGACGCCGATTCTGTTGTCGATCAGCCCGACGCCCGCGTTTGACACCACCAAACCGATGAGCCTGCGCGCGCTCGTCACTTTTTCCCCGCTCGGGGCGGTGGGTATGTTCCTGCTGGGCGGCGTGTTTTCCGCACAATTCGGCATGGCAGCGGTTTACGGCGCCGAAGTCGGGCTGAGCGTGGCGGAAATTTCGCTTTATGTGGCGACGTTCTTTGTCGGGGCTGTGATCCTGCAATATCCGATTGGCTGGATATCGGACAGGATGGACAGGCGGACCCTGATCGTGATCGTTTCGGTGATGGGACTGGGCGGATCCTTGGTGGGGATGTTGCTGGGCCATGTCTATTATCTGTTGCTGACTTCGGCATTTGTGATGGGCGGCATGTCGAACCCGCTTTATTCGTTGCTGATTGCCCATACCAACGATTTTCTCGAACACGAGGATATGGCCGCCGCGTCAGGCGGGATGGTGTTTATCAATGGTTTGGGGGCGATCTTCGGCCCGATCATCACTGGCTGGATCATGGGCACGGCACTTGGCCCTCCGGGCTTCTATCTCTTTACGGCAGTGCTTTTTGCGGTTCTTGCGGTTTATGCTGCCTACCGGTCTACCCGCCGTGCTGCGGTGCCGGTGGACGAGACCGGCAATTATATGCCGCTGTCCCCGTCATCGACGGCAACGGCGGTTGAATATGCGCAGGAATATGTGATTGAGACAGAGTTGGAAGAAGAAATCGTAAAATGACAGCGCTAACATACTGATAATGCCACAACTATGTCGGTTTTGATATAAATAGTGAGTAGGCGAAACGGTTAAATTGGGTTTAGATGAAGATATCTTTCGCCCGAAACAACTTGAGTACCAGTAACGGAGACGTACCATGGTCGGTCCTGATGAAATCCTGAAATTCTGGCTTGATGAAGTCGGACCCAAAGGCTGGTACGAAGTCAGCGATACTCTGGATGAAACCATCCGCACCCGTTTCGGTGCCACATGGGAGGCTGCCTGCGAGGGTAATTTCTCGCTGTGGCTGACGTACCCGTCGGGAACGCTGGCCTATATTATCCTGATGGACCAGTTCCCGCGCAACATGTTCCGCGGCACGGGCAAGGCATTTTCAAGTGACCGTGCATCTCTGACTGTCGCCAAAGCAGCGATCAATCACGGCTGGGATCTCAAGATCGACGAACCGGCCCGACAGTTCTTTTATTTGCCATTGATGCATTCGGAGAATCTCTGTGATCAGGATCGCTGTGTGCGCCTGATGTGCGAACGCATGCCCGAAGGCGGAGAGAGCAACCTGTTGCACGCACAGGCCCACCGCGAGGTGATCCGACAGTTCGGCCGCTTTCCGTATCGCAACGATGCGCTGGATCGTGACAGCACGGAATGCGAGAACGTCTATGTGGCAGACGGCGGCTATGGCAGCACAGTGCGTCAGTTGCAGGCACACAGCGAAGCCGCCTGAACATTCGCTAAAAAGCACCATCGCAGTTGAGCCTGCCTGCGCTATCGTTTAACGGTAAACTAATTTCCGTTTCCGCAAGCGAGGACTTCTTATGGCCGATACCAACTTTGATCTTATTGTGATCGGTGCAGGGCCGGGCGGCTATGTCGCGGCAATCCGTGGCGCACAATTGGGCATGAAGGTCGCCATCGTGGAGCGCGAACATCTGGGCGGTATCTGTCTGAACTGGGGCTGTATCCCGACCAAGGCGCTGTTGCGCTCCTCCGAGGTGTTTCACCTGATGCACCGCGCAAAGGAATTCGGGCTAAAGGCAGACGGGATCAGCTTTGATCTGGACGCCGTTGTCAAACGGTCCCGCAAGGTGGCAGGGCAATTGTCGGGCGGCATCGGCCATCTGATGAAAAAGAACAAGGTAACGGTTTTCATGGGCGCGGCCACACTGCCTGCCAAAGGCAAGGTCAGTGTCAAGACAGACAAAGACACCCAAGAGCTGACGGCCAAGAACATCGTCGTTGCCACCGGCGCGCGGGCCCGCGAATTGCCGGGGCTTGAGGCCGACGGCAAACGCGTCTGGACCTACAAGCACGCGTTACAGCCGCCACATATGCCCAAAAAACTTCTGGTCATCGGGTCGGGCGCGATCGGTATCGAATTTGCCAGTTTCTATAACACGCTGGGGGCTGAAACCACTGTGGTAGAGGTCATGGACCGCGTGCTGCCCGTCGAAGACGCCGAAATCTCTGCCTTTGCCAAAAAGGCGTTCGAAAAGCAGGGCATGAAGATCATGCAAAAGGCGATGGTCAAAAAGCTTGATCGCGGCGCAGACAAGGTCACCGCTCATATCGAAGTGGGCGGCAAAGTTGAAAAGCAGGACTTTGATACCGTGATTTCCGCTGTGGGAATCGTCGGTAATGTCGAAAATCTGGGACTTGAGGAACTTGGCGTCAAACTGGACCGCACCCACGTCGTCACCGACGAATATTGCCGGACCGGCATCGACGGTCTTTATGCGATCGGCGATATTGCCGGTGCTCCTTGGCTGGCGCACAAGGCTTCCCACGAGGGGGTCATGGTTGCGGAACTGATGGCTGGCATGCATCCGCACGCTGTTAGGCCCGAAAGCATCGCGGGCTGCACATATTGTCACCCGCAGGTCGCTTCTGTCGGTTATTCCGAAGCCAAGGCCAAAGAACTGGGATATGACATCAAGGTTGGCCGTTTTCCGTTTATCGGGAATGGCAAGGCGATTGCCTTGGGCGAAGAGAGCGGCATGATCAAAACCGTCTTTGATGCCAAAACCGGGGAACTGCTCGGCGCACATATGGTCGGGGCCGAAGTTACCGAACTCATTCAGGGCTATGTTGTGGGCCGCCAGCTGGAGACCACGGAAGAAGATCTGATGAATACTGTCTTCCCGCATCCCACACTGTCGGAAATGATGCACGAGTCCGTTCTTGATGCCTACGGCCGCGTTATTCACATGTAGGATTTCCGCCGGTCTGCTGTTACGTTGAGGCATTTATAGAAGCAGATTTAAGGAAGAACCCGCATGGCAGACCCATTTCAGGATGTTGAGGCCCGCGGTGCAAAATTCATCCAGACCGTTGGAGATGCACTTGAAACCCGCGCGGCTGAACCGATCATGCAGCAGATCGTGGAAAGCTACCTGAGGGACCTCAGTTATCCTGATGGTGGCCTGCATCTGGAGATCGGCACAGGCAGCGGCGCAATTGCCCGTGCGCTGGCGCGCCATGGCTCGAACGGGCGCGTGATTGGCAGCGATCCCTCGCCGGGGTTGATCAGCTATGCCCGTGGCCATGGCGAAAACCCTGAAAACCTGTCTTTCGAAGTTGCAGACGGGGCCAACCTGCCGCAGGACGCTGACAGTGTGGACAATCTGGTCATGCACACTGTCCTCTCCCACGTGACTGATCCGGCAGTTTTGATCGCTGAGGCTGTCCGCGTCATCAAGCCCGCCGGCGCGCTGGTGATCTGCGATGCGGATTTCGAAAAGGCCAGCATCGGGAACGCTTTCGGGGATCCTCTGGACGCTTGCGCGCGATACTTTGCCGAGCATTTTGTGACCGACAAGTTTCTGGTCGGCAAGTTGCGCGGCCTGATCGCTGACAGCGGTCTGCAAATGAAAGCTTTCCGCGTCGAAACCCGCACCATAACCGAAGGCGCAGGCGGGATGACCTTTGTTGGCATGGGCGGCAAGATGATGGTGGAGCGCGGAGTGATTGGTCAGGGGTTGGCTGATGCTCTTGTTGCCGAATATGACCGTCGCATCGACAACAACACGCTTTACGGATTTGTGCCCTTTGCCATCGCCATTGCCCGAAAGGGTGCCGCTGGCGGTTGACTTGAACGGGAGTCTGCGATCCTCATGCCGGTGAATGGGACAGCTCGATCATATCGACCTGATCCCGCCGTTACTCTTCATCTTTAGGAACCCGCCTTGGTCAGTATCAACCGCGTTGTCATGCAGCCCTCCAGCCGCCGGATTATCAATGCGTTGGGGCCTGCCGCCCTTGATGTGGCCGAAGTGTCGGGCAAGTTCGGCGAGATGTTCACCTTCAAGAGCTATACCTCGTTCTGGTGGCCGGACTTCGACATTTGCGCAGGGCCTTACCTTGATGCGAGAGGCACAGTGCGCGAGTTTGACCTGATCCTCGCCAATCAGGTTTGGGAACACCTGGACCGGCCTTACGCGGCGACCAGAAACGTGCACGAAATGCTGCGGCCCGGCGGCTATTTCTGGATCGCCGTGCCATTTTTCATCCCGTTCCACGCAGCACCGCAAGACAATTCCCGCTGGTCCGCAAGGGGTCTGAAAAACCTGCTCATCGAAGGCGGTTTCGACGAAGATTCAATCCATGCCGAACAATGGGGCAACCGGCATGTGGCCCTGCGCAATATGGAAGACCAATGGCCGCCACAGTACGATAGGGAAACCGATGACATCAAAAACGATCCGATGATGCCAGTCTGCGCCTGGGCTCTGGCGCAGAAAATTTGATGATGCCGTCACAATGACCGACAAAACACCGTTTCCCCTGATCTTCGCCCTTTGGGGTGCCGGCCTCGGTGCAGCAGCGCAATACGGCAAAATCAGCGTGATATTTGATCTTTTGCCCGCCCTCTATCCACAGGCGGGCGCGGCCCTCGGGTTCATCGTCTCGCTGGTGGGATTCGTGGGCATCCTGTTTGGCGTCGTCGCGGGCCTGTTGGTGGCGCGCATCCGGTATCGCCGCGCGTTGCTGGGCGCGTTGTGGTTGGGGGCAGGGGTTTCCGCCTTGCAAGCCCTGTTGCCACCCCTGCCGTGGATGCTGGCCTTGCGCGGGGTTGAGGGGCTTTCACACCTTGCCATCGTGGTCGCCGCCCCGACGCTGATCGCCCAACTCAGCGCGCCCAAAGACCGCGGTTTTACGCTCACGCTTTGGGGCAGCTTCTTTGGTGTCGCTTTTGCGCTGCTGGCATGGGGCGGGCGACCTTTGGCGATCTCGGCAGGCATCCCCGTCCTTTTCGCCGTCCACGCCGCCTATCTGGCGGCCTTTGCGCTATATCTGTCATCACGGCTCCGCGCCCTGCCACCCGAAGGCGCTGTGCCCGCTTTTTCGATTGCGCAAACCCTGCGCGATCACGCCACCATCTATCGCTCTCCCCGTATCTCTGCGGCGGCGGCGGGCTGGCTGTTCTACACCTTCAGCTTCGTATCTATTCTTACGGTGTTGCCTCCCTATCTGGATCCGTCCCTGCGCAGTCTCATCATGGGCGCGATGCCATTGACCAGCATTGCAGTCTCTCTGAGCGTCGGGGTCTTTCTGTTGCGCTCTATCTCCGCGATTCGCGTGGTCGAGCTGGGATTTGCGCTGTCGCTCGCCAGTGTTTTCTGGCTGTGGCTTGTGCCGGGCACCCCTTTGGGCTGCCTTGCGCTGGCCGGTGCAATGGGGCTTATCCAGGGGGCCAGTTTCGCCGCTGTTCCGCAGCTAAACGATGCGCCCGCGGCACAGGCGCAGGCCAACGGCGCGATGGCGCAGATGGGGAACATCGGCAATACACTTGGCACGCCTGTGATGGCTGCGGCACTCGCTGGTATCGGCTATCTTGCTCTGCCGCTGCTGGCAGGCATTGCGTTCGCGGCAGGGCTGGTCATTCATCTGTTGCTTGGCATACTGCGCAAGTCCTGAAGAAAGTTCTGTTTTTGTTCTTATTTTTTGATTGGAGAATCCACCCACACAACCTATGTAGAAAGCGTTAACAGGGGTGTGTGATGGCAGAGCTGAAAAATATCGAAGTGCGCGGCGCGCGCGAACATAATCTCAAGAACATAGACGTCGATATTCCGCGTGATCAACTTGTTGTAATCACGGGGCTTTCCGGCTCCGGTAAATCCAGCCTCGCTTTTGATACGATCTATGCCGAAGGTCAGCGGCGCTATGTTGAATCGCTCTCTGCCTACGCGCGCCAATTTCTTGATATGATGCAAAAGCCGGATGTGGATCACATTTCCGGCCTCAGCCCTGCGATTTCGATCGAACAAAAGACCACCTCGAAGAACCCGCGCTCCACCGTCGGCACGGTGACCGAGATTTACGACTACATGCGTCTGCTGTTCGCGCGCGTCGGCACGCCCTATTCGCCTGCCACCGGCAAACCCATCGAAGCCCAGCAGGTGCAGGACATGGTCGACCGGATCATGCAGATGGAGGAAGGTACGCGTGCCTATCTGCTGGCCCCGATTATCCGCGACCGCAAGGGTGAATACCGGAAAGAATTCATAGAGTTGCGCAAGACGGGCTTTCAACGGGTGAAGGTTGACGGCGAATTTTACGAGCTTGACGAGCCTCCGACGCTGGACAAGAAATTCCGCCATGACATCGACGTTGTGGTGGACCGGATTGTGGTGCGCGAGGGTCTGGAGACACGCCTTGCCGACAGTCTGCGAACAGCGCTTGATCTGGCCGATGGCATTGCCGTGCTGGAAACCGCTCCGGCCGAAGGGGAGCCCGAACGCCACACGTTCTCTGAAAAATTTGCCTGCCCTGTCAGTGGCTTTACCATTCCGGAAATCGAGCCGCGCCTGTTTTCGTTTAACGCTCCGTTTGGCGCGTGCCCGTCTTGTGATGGTCTGGGGGTCGAGCTGTTCTTTGACGAGCGCCTCGTGGTGCCCGACCAGAATCTGAAAATTTACGATGGCGCGTTGGCCCCGTGGCGCAAGGGAAAATCACCCTACTTCAAGCAAACCATTGAATCGATTGCCAAGCACTACAAGTTTAACCAGTCGACCAAGTGGAAGGATCTGCCCGAAAAGGTACAGCATGTGTTCCTGCGCGGATCCGGCAAGGAAGAAATCAAGTTCCGTTATGATGAGGGCGGGCGCGTCTACGAAGTGACCCGCGTTTTCGAGGGGGTCATCCCCAACATGGAACGCCGCTATCGCGAGACAGACAGCAACTGGATCCGCGAAGAATTCGAACGCTACCAGAACAATCGTCCCTGCGGCACTTGCAACGGATTTCGTCTGCGCCCCGAAGCGCTGGCCGTCAAGATCGCCGGCCTGCACGCCGGCGAGGTGGTACAGATGTCGATCCGCGAAGCGTTTGACTGGTGCAACACTGTGCCGGAGCATCTGACGGTGCAGAAGAACGAGATTGCAAAAGCAATTCTCAAGGAAATTCGAGAGCGCCTCGGATTCCTGAATAACGTTGGATTAGAGTATCTTACGCTGTCGCGCTCAAGCGGAACGTTAAGTGGTGGAGAAAGCCAGCGAATCCGTTTGGCCTCCCAGATCGGCTCCGGCCTGACTGGGGTGCTTTACGTGCTCGACGAACCCTCCATCGGATTGCACCAGCGCGACAATGACCGCCTGCTGCTGACCCTGAAAAACCTGCGTGATCAAGGCAACACCGTGATCGTTGTTGAACATGACGAAGAAGCCATTCGCGAGGCTGATTATGTGTTCGACATCGGCCCGGGTGCCGGCGTGCACGGCGGGCAGGTGGTCAGCCACGGCACACCCGAGCAGGTGGCGAATGACCCCAATTCAATTACCGGA
>JBARUV010000199.1:0-4426 GCA_049645905.1 Sulfitobacter sp. | reverse complement strand
GAACAGGCGATTTGCGCGGATATTGACCTCGCGCTGCTGGACGTTGATTTGAACGCCGCGATGCAGGCGGCGGTCGCACAACTGGGTCAGGCGCGGGTGCAAGGCGGGCAGCGGTCATGGCTGCCCGCGCGCGATGCCTGCGGCGTTTCCAAGGTCTGTATCCTGCAGAGCGTCCGTGCCCGCATCGAGATGCTGCGCGGCCTGCAAAAGAACGTCACTCAGGTGCCGGTGCAAAATAACGCGCCACAACAGACCACAAAGCAAAATCTGCAACCCGTAATCCCCGTCCAGCCGGTGCAACCTGTCGTTCCCGTGCAACAGGCCCAGACCGCCGCCGCCACGGGCATGCCCGCTCAGGCGCCTCTGGCAGACTACAGCCGGAACATGAAAATCGCCCGTGGCGCATGGGAAAAGATTTCCGGCTACAACGCCCCGTCAAAACCGGATCAGCACGGCATCAGCGACTTTTCCGCCGTCATGTTGACCGATGGCAGCTGGGTTATTCCCGGTCTGGGCGTGCGGCTGCGCGAAGTGACGGAAACGTCGGGCAAACGCAGCCTGCAACTGCTCAAGATCATCGACATTCAGGAATTCGGGCCGGTCTGGGCCGCGCGCAATGAAAACATCAAGATAGATGGATTTTTCGGCGGCAAGCTCTTTTCGATTGATCAGAACCTGCGCACCGCACTGGGGCGGTCGGGTGCAAAGAAACTGCGCGAAGGGTTCAGCGTTCCGGTGAGCGTGGCAATTCCCTACACCAACCCCAAGAACGAGGCGATGTTCCAGATGCTCAATCTCCGCCTGCGCGTCCCGCCCGAGACCCGCGCGCGGGGCCGCTGGCTGGTGGCGGAGCCGCAAACCGCCCCGACCGACCTGCAAGCTGAAATTGATGCAATCGTCGCCGGGGCGCAGACACAAATCGCCGCCGACCCCTGCGGGCTGAGTAACCGCGCGTTGATGGCGATTGAACAGGACATCGATCTGCTGCGCTGGAAGGCGGATGCAATGAATATCCCCAACCTGCGGATGGAACGCGACACGGCCTGCAAGATCGCGCAGGAAGGCACCCACGATGCGGTTGATCTGCAACGTCTCGCGGTTTTGCGCACCGCCACCTGCGCAGATCTGGACGGCGGCACACTCTCCCCCGCCCTGCTGGCAAACGCTGATGACCTGAGCCGCCGGGTGCCCAAAAGCCAGTATCTCAACTTTGCCCGGATCGGCCTGTTTGATCTGGAAAGCCCCGACCGCCTCAACCTGAGCGCAGCAGAGGGCGCGGGCCGGACCGCCTGCATCACCCGCTATCTGGAAGACGCCCTGTTCAATTGAACCGCAAACCGTTGGTGCCCCCGGCACGGTGTCTTTCGGCCCGTGAAAATACCGATCTTCTGTACCCTGTCTGCGCCAGTTTTTCCGCAAACTTCCGCTTGTATTCCGGCGGTCCTTTCCCCAGCTTGATCCGGTATCAGCAAGGTTCCCCATGGCCAAAATTCCAAGCCCCTGTATCGACGTTTGCAAGTTCAAACGGAAAGGCCATTGCATCGGCTGTTCGATGACAAAGGTACAAAAGTCCCTGTTCAAGTCATTGAAGAAAGACGGCCATCGCGCTGCGTTCGTCCAGATGCTGACTGCCCAGCAAGAGCAATTGGGAAAATACACGCACTGGGATGCGGCCTACCGCAAAAAGCTGGCCAAACGCAAAATCGCGGCCGAAAAAATTCTCGAGCCGCGATGACGGGTTTCAAGGAACCGTGGATCAGCCCGCGAGATGGGCGCGCAGGAACCACGCGAATTTCTCATGGGCCAGACCGCGTGCAATACACAGATCTTCGGTCAGCGTATCGCCGTGTTCGGCAGCCAATTGGCCCGCGCCCGCAAGTGTGGAGGCCAGTGTTTCCTGCGCGTCCAACAGGATGCGGATCATTTCCTGATCCGTGGCGTGGCCGTCATGTTCGCCCACTTTGGACCGCTTCAACATGCCCGCAAGCGTGCCTTGCGCATGAACGTCCAGCGCACGCACGCGCTCTGCCAGATCGTCCTGACCAATGAAGTGGTCCTCGTAAATCTTCTGGAACAACTCGTGCAGCGGGCCGAATGCCATCCCCTTGACGTTCCAGTGAAAGTTCTGGGCAAGCATCGTCGTGACAGCGGTTTCCGCCACGGACTGGTTCAAGGCATCTGCAATTTCTGTTTTTGCGTCAGTCGTCAACGCGGAAGCTGTCTGAGTCATCTGCTCACCTCCAAAAATGAATGATTTGTGACTGGCTGGCGGTGTGCTGGCTTGCCATGCGCCACAGCATAGACCCTACAAACCGTTTGCCAAGGACTTTTTAGAATAGTTCTAATTCTGAGAGAATTGCTCGGAAATCCGGCCCAGCAGAAATCCGATATATCGCCGGTCAGCGACACCAACCCGCGACTTCAAAAGGAAATCCAGGCTGCTGGTGTCGTTGTTCCAGATACTGGACAGGCAGCGCATGACCCAGGCCTCATCAAAAGACACCTCGACCGCGCCGGGCACAAACCATGTCGTCTTTCGCTGCACCGCCCCTGAAAGACATTTGATAAACGTGTCAACGAAGGTGCGCCTGGCGTCCTCTCCATCAAGGCTCAAAAGCGCGCAGGCCTCGAACAGATCGGTGCGGGCAGACACGCGGCAGGCCATTGCGGCCAACCGGAAATGGTTCAGAACCTCGCGCTGCTTTGCAGTAATCTGCTGCGCAGGCGCAGGGTCGATAAACCCCCGCTTTTCAATCAGGGGAAGTGAAGGCAAAGGCACCATACCGCAAACAGTCCGATACTTGTGATCGACGAAGAATTCGCCTATTTCCTATTTCCGAGTATTATTATCGGGTATTGACATAGCGTCAAGAAGCGAAGTGCAATGAAGTCAAGATTTCACCGCGAACGCCTCACGGCGCGCATCTGAATCAACCGTCGCGCGCGCACGGCGCCGACCCTAAGCGGTGGACACATTCGTGACCTCAAAAACACTCCCCCGGACGCTGGATGGCTATGCCAAGGCAGCAGAGGCGATGATGTCGCCAGCCAACCGTGCGTATTTTCTCGGATCAGCCGGTCGGGGCATGACGGCAAAATCCAACGAGCGCGCCTTTCATCAGGCGACCCTGCTGCCACGGCCGCTGCGCGATCTGCGCGGCGGATCAACGGCACTCACCCTCTTGGGCCAAAACCTGGCCTGCCCCATTCTGGTAGCGCCGTTCGCCTACCATCGTCTGCTTGACCCCCAGGCAGAAATCGCAACCGCCAAAGGCGCGCAGGCGCAATCGGTCAAAATGATCCTCAGTGCCCAAAGCAGCACCGATCTGCGGCAGGTGCGCGACGCGGCACCGGCAACAGACTGGTTTCAACTTTATTGGATGGGCAGCCGTGACGGAACACTTGCCCTGGCCAAACGGGCGATCGCGGCGGGGTATACAACCCTTGTTCTGACCATTGACGCACCGGTTCAAGGCGTGCGCGACGCCGAGATCGAGGCCGCCTTTCAGCTCCCCCCCGAGGTCAGTGCCGTCAATCTTGCGGGCATTGCCCACCCCCGCTTTGCCCCTCTGGCAGAGGGCGAGTCGATGGTTTTTGACCGCATCGCTTCGATCATGTCCGATTGGGACGATATCGCATGGCTGATCGGGGCTGTGACCCTGCCCGTGCTGATCAAGGGGGTTCTGCACCCGGACGATGCAGCCCGCGCGCAACAGATCGGCGCGGCGGGCATTATCGTTTCGAACCACGGCGGACGGGTCATGGACGGGGTGCCCGCAACGCTGGACGTGCTGCCCGCGATCATCAACGCCGTCGCGGACGGGATCCCCGTATTGATGGATGGTGGCATCCGGCGCGGTGCCGATGTGCTGGTGGCACTGGCGATGGGCGCCAAGGCAGTGCTGGTGGGGCGGCCCGCTGTCTGCGGCCTCGCGGTGGGCGGCGCGATCGGGGTCAGCCATGTCTTGCGCTTGCTGCGGGACGAACTGGAAATCGCGATGGTTCTCGCGGGATGCAGAACCCTCGCCGACATCACACCTGACCTGCTTTACCGGAACCGGTAGCGCAGCGGGATTAGCAGGGAAAACGTCTCGCCCGGCAGATAACTCGGCGGGGTCGGCATCTTTCCGATTGCAAGCACGGTCTCGACCGCTGCACGATCCAGAACGGTCGAACCGGACGATTGCGCCACCTCTGCCGCGATCACCGTGCCGTAGACATCCAGCGTAAAACGCACCTGCACTTCGCCCGTGGTCCGGTTCTTGCGCGCCTCCTTGGGATAGGTCTTGGCCTCGCTGATCATCAGCACGATGCTTTTCTGCCATTCGCGGATTTCTTCCGTTTCTTCCGGTGTCAGGCCTTCGCTTTTTGCCTCGGTGGTTTCCGCCACGGTTTCGGTTTCAGCGCCTGCGGTGGATTGTGCCGC
>JBARUV010000198.1:0-4351 GCA_049645905.1 Sulfitobacter sp. | reverse complement strand
TGATGAACAAGCTTGTGGATATCGGCTCTGCTGTTTTGGGTGCCGTGATTTTTGTCTTTGTCGCCAAGGCGGTGTGGGAAAGCGCGGTGCTGTCAGAGATGTTGAATCTGTCGACCAATCTGCTGCGCCTGCCCAAGGCCTGGTTCCAGTGGGCACTTTGCTGTTTTGCGCTGATTACGGCATTGGGGATGGCATTGCGCGCGATTGAGCTTGCCTTGTCGGGCCGCGATATCCGCGATGAAGACACCGGTGTGCTCGAATGAGTGGCGGTGCATTGGGTATCACCGGCATCGCGGTCTTGCTGGTTCTCATCTTGCTGCGCATCCCCGTCGCTTTTGCGATGTTCCTTATCGGTTTTCTGGGCATCTGGGCTCTTAATGGCTGGAATGCCGCTATGGGGCTGCTGGGATCAGAGACCTTTACGCTGGCCTCCAATCCCGAACTGGTGATCATCCCGCTGTTTATCCTGATGGGTAACGTGGCAACGCACACCGGAATGAGCCGACAGCTTTATGACGCTGCTTATGCGGTGATCGGGCAGGTGCGCGGCGGTCTTGCCAGCGCCACGGTGATCGGCTGCGGTGGATTTGCGGCGCTGTCCGGTTCCTCGGTGGCTTCTGCTCTGACCATGGGCAAGGTCAGTCTCTCGGAAATGGAGCGCTTTAAATATGATCCACGCCTGTCCACCGGCGTGGTGGCGGCGGGGGGCACGCTGGGCATCCTGATCCCGCCTTCCACCGGCTTTGTGATCTATGCTATTCTGACCGAGCAAAGTATCGGGCGGCTGTTTCTGGCGGGCGTGTTGCCGGGGTTGTTGCTGCTGACAGCTTTTGTTCTGACCATCACCATTTTGTGCTGGATCAAGCCCGAACTCGGGCCTGCCGGGCCCTCCACCACGATGCGCCAGAAACGCAGCGCGATGATAGGCGCGCTGCCGATCCTGATCGTGATCGGTCTGACCATTGGTGGCATCTATGCCGGTTTCTTCTCCCCAACCGAAGCGGCGGGTGTCGGGGCCGGATTTGTGATCCTTTACGGCATCGTGACACGCCGATTGGGGTTCCGGGTGTTTTGGGATGCGTGCAAAGACAGCATCGTGACCACTGCGACAGTGATGCTGATCCTGATCGCGGCGCATATGATCAACCCGTTTCTGGCACTAAGCCATGTCCCGACAGTGGTGGGAGAGTTCCTGTCGACCATGGGCCTGGGCGTAACCGGAACGCTGATTGTGATCTTGTTTGTCTACATGGTTCTGGGCTGCTTTCTTGAAGGTTTCGCGATGCTGGTCCTGACTCTGCCGATCTTTTTCCCGATCATCATCGAGTTGGGGATTGATCCGATCTGGTTCGGTGTTCTGGTCGTCCTGACGCTGGAGATGGGGCTGATATCGCCCCCTGTCGGGATCAATGTGTTCATTGTTAAATCAGTGGCACCGAATGTGGAACTGGGTCAGATTTTCCGGGGTGTCATGCCGTTCTGGCTTGCCATGATCGTCACCCTCGGTGTGCTGATCGCCTTTCCGCAAATCAGCCTGTTCTTACCCAATACAATGTTCAATTGAACCGGTTCAGGCCTCAGCGTCACACCACAAGTGCGACGCTGAGGCCTGAGAGCTTGTGTGCTGTAATCAATCCTCCAACTGCAACACCTGTCGGCTCTGCGTTGGCTACGTGATCGCTCACGGATGGATCGTTTTGCTAGTTCTTCAGTGATCTGTGCGCCGTTCTTCATGTTGTTGCTGGCTCGGGACCCGCGCAGGTCTGCTACACCTCAGTCCACCTTGCTGGCATCTTTGAACATGACCTTGTGGCGACGTTCTTTGATCCAAAGTGCGAGTTCTTCATCACTCGGGCAATGGGCCGTGTTAAAGGTTTCGTTGTGCAAAATCTCTTCCAACGGCCTGCGCCACCGCTTGTAGGGTTTTGCATCGGGGGGGCCGAACAGAAGAATATCCAGCACAGAAATCTCGGGTGGGATGCCCAATAAAGGGCGCAGCGCGTCTTGCGCCTCCTGCTGACCGATCGCTGTGACCCACCAGACGGTATACCCAAGGGCCGCGGCCGCCAGATGGGCCGACATCGTCGCGGCGGCAACGGATTGCAACAAGATACGTTCAGCATTTTCGTGATACATCCGGTCCAGATCGGAGCCATCGTTCAGCACAGGAAAAGCGTTCGTCCAGCGCATGTCAGAGCAGACCACAACAAAGCCCGGTGCGGTGGCGAGACCCTGATAGTTGGGCGTGGGGAATTTCATTTTCGCCTTGGCCCGAAAGCGTTGTTCTGCGACGAAATAATCGCTGATCTTTTTCTTTGTGTCAGCCTCCCGCACGACGATAAACTGCCAAGGTTGCGCATTGGCACCCGACGGCCCGTGGCGTGCGGCCTCGATGATCATCTCGTAATGTCTGTCCGGGACCACATAGTCAGGGTCAAACCGCCGGACTGTCACACGGTTGCGGATCACCTGCATCAACGCGTCATAGCGGCTTTCGTCACCGATAACGGGCAGGTCAACTTCGGCCTCCGCCTGCGCGAGATCAACGGCGGGATCAGTGTCATTCGGATCGGTCATGGCGTCCTCCTATTGGGAACAGGTCAGGTAACGGCGGTCCAGATCAGCCTCAGGGAAATCACAGTCAGCAACGCCAGCATCATGCGGTCAAAGGTTTGCGCGGACAATCGCTTTGCGAGCGCTTCGCCCATCGGCATTCCGGCAAAGAGCAGCATAACGGCAATCAGGCTTTGCCCCAACCGCTCCGGACCCAAGAGACCCAGCGACCAGAGGGCCGGAATTTGAACCAGTGACATCATAGCAAAAAACGCGGAAATCGTCGCAATAAAGACCGCGCGCTCCAGACGCAGCGCGTTCAGGAATGTGACGGAAATCGGGGCGCTTATTCCGCCTGCACCCTGCATCACACCGCCAAGCAGACCCATGGGCAGCACCAACCGGTCGCCCCAGAAGCGCGACAATTGCCAGCTTGGCTTGGCAAGGCGAAACCCGATATAGAGGAGGACAACCGCCCCGACGCCAAGCATCAACGCTTGCGCGGGCAGGGCCGCCAGCATCACTGAACCCACGCCCGCGCCGACCCCGCCTGATATGGCAAATGCCGCTGCGAACCTGGGTCGTACCATGTGGCGACCGTACTTCCAGCTTTGCCAGAGGTTTGTCAGAAGATTGGGCAATACAAAGATCGTGACCGCAAAAGGCACGCCGTATAGCAGGGACAGAATAGGTACAGCGACGACGGGGCTGCCCGCGCCCGTCGCCCCCTTAAGAACCCCGCCCAGCAGGAGGGCCAATGCCGCAAGCGCCAAGGCGCTTGGATCTGCGAAAGTCGGACCCGACATTCAGTGGCTATCCGATACCGCAACGCGGCAATCAAGCAGGACAGGGCGGGCTTCGGTGCGGATCATGTTGACCGCGCGTTTCAGTGCGTCGGGCAAGGCGGTGGCATCCTCCACCCGCTCCGCGTGGCCGCGGCTGGCCCGCGCAATTGCCGCAAAATCAGGCTGCGGGCTGAGGTCGGTCAGTGGCATCGTGTTCATCCGTGCGGCGGCCCCGTCGGGGTAGCTGTTCACCACGGACCGGCGTACCGCATTCCAGATGCCGTTGTTCTTGATGATTGTAAGGATGGGCAGATTCAATGCTTCGGCGACCTGATGGCAGGCGACGGGGTTGGCAAACATGTAAGACCCATCTCCAACACAGGCGATGGTCAACTTGCCGGGCCGGGCAAGCTGCGCACCAAGGGCGGCGGGCAAAGCCCAGCCAAGTCCACCAGAATGTGCGTTATTGAAATGCCGGTTCTGCCCTTTGAGGTTTAGATATTCAGGCAGCAATCCAAGTTCGGAAAACGCGATGGTGTCTTCGTCCATAATATCGCCGACGCAGGCAGAGAGCCACTCGGCCGACATCGGCGTGCCGGTTGCAGGCGCCACTTGGGTGGTCTGCGACACACTGTGGGCGGTCCGCAGAGCGGCGACACGCGGCTCAGCCATCGGGTGCGTGTCAAGTTGCTCCAGCAGGGCGCGAACGGCAAGGACCGGGTCTGTGGAAACCGCAAGGTCACAGCGAAATCCGCGTACGGGCAGGCGTGCGAAATGCGGATCGGGGGCAAGATGAATAACGCGGGCGTCTGGCGCGGGGGCAGACGTTGCTTCAATCCAGGGGGTCTGGCTGTCGATGACAATCAGCACGTCATGTTCGGGTGGTGGGGGCCGGTATCCTTGAAAGACCGGATCATCTGCAGCCATCAGATTCCGGATCGAAAACGGTTCATAAACCGCTGCACCGATGCGATGGGCCAGTTGAGAGATCAACGGACCAAGCCGTCCATCAG
>JBARUV010000197.1:0-1956 GCA_049645905.1 Sulfitobacter sp. | reverse complement strand
GCATCTGGTTCTTCGGTTTCGCCACCGGGGATCGGAACTTCTGTTCCTACGATGTAGATCAGCTTATCTCGGTCTGGTGCGTGCTCTTCGGCAACCGCACAAAGCTCGGCGGCCCGTTCGGCAATCTGGGCAAAGCTCGGGTTCGGCTCACAGCCGCAGGCCATGCTTGCGTCAAGATGAATTTTCGTGAACCCCGCTTTGACATAAAGCTTTACCAATTCGCGTGCCTTTTCCATGGCCTTGTCGATCGGTTCCGATTTCCAAGGGTTCGGGCCAAGGTGATCGCCGCCAAGGATCAATTGATCCATGGGCACTCCGGCATCGTCGGCCATGCCGCGCAACCAAGACATGAAGTCCTGCGGTGTCATACCGGTATAGCCACCGTCCTGGTTCACCTGATTGCAGGTCGCCTCGATCACGGTCGGCAGACCGGTCTTGGCGGCGTAGGCCAGAACAGCTTTCAGAACATGTTCATTCGCGGTGCAGAAACAGGGCAATCCGACGGCTTGGCCGGCGCGGTTGCGGGCGATCAGATCATGGACGAGGCTCATGCGGGTTGCTCCTTCGCAGGGGTAGGTTGAAGAAATCCGGAGATCTCTGCAGGATTGGAATTGCCCTCCATCGGGCCGCGCCGGGTCACAGCGATGGCACCTGCCGCGTTGGCCTGACGTCCAGCATCGGATAGGGGCACACCTTGCGCGATCAGGGAAACGAAGGTTCCACAGAAACAGTCACCTGCACCTGTCGGGTCGATCTCGTTCACGTCATGTCCTTTGAAATCGTGCCGTTCGCCCTGACCGACAACCGTCACTCCGCCAGCGCCCCGTTTCAGGGCAACCACTTCGGCATCGGCCTGCAGCAGCTTGTCGATTGCAGCGTCTTCGGTGAGGTCGGGATAAAGAAACTGCAGATCGCTGGTGCTGGGCAACAGGCAATAGCTTCGCGCCATCACCTCGGTCATCGCGTTTCGAGCTGCGGTATCACGCATGAGTTCGGGGCGGGCATTGGGATCGCAGGAGATCCGCCCGCCGCCGTCCAGAACGCTGCGGACAGCGCCCATGATCTTGTCACGCATGGCTGGCGCGCCAAGGGAGGAGGCCGAGACATGCAGGATCGTGTTGGCCGGATCCAGCAGTGATGGCGGCACGTCAAACTGGTCGGCCGCAGTGCCTGTCATATGAAAGATAAAGTCACGGTTTCCGTTGTCGTAATACGACACAAATGCAGTTCCTGTGGTGTGGTCTTTCGAGACGTGGACGCCGTTGATGCCGACACCATCGTTCTTGAGGCGTTGCAGCAGGCTATGACCGAAACCGTCATCGCCAACGCCGCCTATCATTTCGGTCTTTGCGCCCATGCGCGCTGCCTGATCCAGAAAGATCGCAGGTGCGCCGCTGGGATAGGGTCCGGAATACTCGCTGATCGTGCGCAGGCCGCAGTTCTTGCGATGTGAGACGAACTCTACCAGTAGCTCTCCGACGGTGGCAATTGTGAGTGATTGGCGCATGGAATTCTCCCTCGTCGGGCAAACATGTAGAAAAAATTTTTGCACATGTCAAAACATATGTCATACTGACGTCGGCAACGGACAATGCTGCAGATGGAACAACGAGTTGAACGCATGACCAAACCCAAGATTCATACGATGGCAGAACTGTCCAAGGCGATTGACGTTTCGCGCCCGACCTTGGCGCGCTTCTTTGAGGATGAAACAAGCGTGCTTCCGTCAACCGCCAAAAAGATCAAGAAAGGTCTGACGGAAGTCGATTACATCTACAACTTTCTGGCGACACGGCAGAACCGGAAATCAACAGGGCTGATCGGTGTTGTGATCCCGCATTTCGAGGATCTGTTCTATTCCAGCTTGCTGGATTCAATCGAGGTAGCTGCACGCGATGCAGGGTTTACGATGATTACACAAAGCTCGCATGGCGATCTCGCGTCAGAAGTACATGC
>JBARUV010000196.1:0-39026 GCA_049645905.1 Sulfitobacter sp. | reverse complement strand
GGGGGCCGGTATCCTTGAAAGACCGGATCATCTGCAGCCATCAGATTCCGGATCGAAAACGGTTCATAAACCGCTGCACCGATGCGATGGGCCAGTTGAGAGATCAACGGACCAAGCCGTCCATCAGGGTCGCCACGTTGGCAGACGATCGCGGGTGACCGCGCAGCATTGAGCCAGTCCCGCATCGTTTCGAGCGTTTCTCTGGCCGGGACATTCAGGCTCGCTGCGGGTGGGGGCGGGCGCGTCACAGTCTGCGCTGGAACCGGTGCGCTTAACGGTTCTTTGGGCAACGACAGATACGCCGGTCCGCACGGCTTGCTCCGCGCCATTGCGAGTGCGCGGTACACCATTGGGCCGGCTTGTTCGGGATAGCGCATCTCGTATTCGTACTTTACCAGCTCGCGCACCAATCCGGATTGATCGTACATTTCCTGCCCGTACTGGATCGGGGTCATGCGCTGTCCCTTGTGTCCGGTCTCTGTGATTGGCGTGCGCCCGGACATGATCAGCATCGCCACATCATCCGACGCGGCATTGATCATCCCCATAACCGCATTGGCCAGACCGACGTTGACATGCACCATGACCGCCTGCGCGCGCCCCGTCACCAGCCAGACACCATGGGCCATCGCCACCGCAACGCTTTCGTGCGGTATGGTCAGCGCGCGCGGAATGCCCTGCGTGCCCAGCTTTGCAAGCGCCTCAATCAGCGGCGGAAAATCGGTGCCCGCATTGGCGAAAAGATAATCCACGCCGCTGTCACCCAAAGCAAGGAGCAGCGCCTCAGCGGCGGTTGTCGGATCGGTTGTCATGGGCTTGGCCCCTTTCTGCAGGCCTATTGAGCGGGCAGCGGAAAAAAAAGCAAGAAAAATGGCTGAATTCTCCTATGGTAAGAATCACTCCGGATTTTTGGCCGCCAGAGCCATAGACGGAGGCAAGGGAGGAAATACAAATGAAACACCTGATATTGGCCGCCGCGGTTGCTGGTGCGGCACTTGCCGGATCAACTGCAACTGCGCAAAACGTCGGTATCGCGACGTCAAATCCGGGGTCGCTTTTCCATAATATTGGCACGTCGGTCGCAAATGCGGCCAATGCAAACGGGCTGAACACGACGATCCAGCCCGCCACTAGCCCGAACCAGTTTATCCCCTTCATCAATTCCGGCGGCATCGAATTTGGCGTGGCGAACCTGCAAGAGGTGAACTATGCGATCACCGGCGACGCATGGTGGAACGGGCAAAAAAACGAGAACCTGCGCGTCGTGGCGCATTTGCAGCCGCTGATCGAGGCGATCTTTGTGCGGGCGGACAGTGACATCATGTCGGTTGGCGATCTCAGGGGCAAAGCCATGACCGACGGGTATACTGCGCAGAACACCATCTTGCCGCAGTTGTCAGCGTTTTATGCGACCGCTGGCATGTCACGCGATGACGTGGAGCAGGTGAGTGTAGCAAGTGTGGTCGCCGGTGCGAATGCGTTCATGGCGGGGGATACGGTCGGATTCATCTTTGCCCATGGTGCAGGCAAGGTACGCGAAGCGGATGCCGCCGTTGGCGGATTGCGCGCGCTGGGTGTTGATGATCCGACGGACGAAAAACTTGCTGCCGCCCGCGAACATTGGCCCACCGCATTTTTTATGGACCTCAAGGCAGGGCAGATGCCCGGCGTGGTGGAAGACAAAACCTATATCGCTTTCCCTCAGGTTGTGTTCACCCATGCGGGCGTGAGCGACGACGTGGTTTATCAGATGGCCAAAGCGATGCATGAGCAGGCCCAAGTTATGGGAGAAACCTTTCCCCCGATGCGCGCGTTCAATCCAGCCAATATGAAGGGCGATCCCGGCATTGCCGAATTCCACCCCGGTGCCTTGAAGTTCTTCGAAGAAGCGGGGCTTAACTAAGCCGGATGATGCCGGAACCACCTGACATGCGCGCGGCGCGACCGATGGGCCTTGCGTCCGGACCGTGGCGGTGGCTGGCAGACGGACTTGCAGCGGCCATCACGCTGCTGGCGGTGGGTTGGGCGCTTTCGCTTCAACGGCAAATCGGGCTGGAGCTTTATCCACAGCAGTTCTTTGCCGCGATCCTCGCGCTGACATTGGCAGTGGCGTTTCTGACGCTTCCGGCGCGGCGCGGCGCGGTCAGGCCAAGTGTGCCGTGGTGGGACGCGGCGCTGGCGGCCCTGTCAATATGTTGCACCGGCTATATCGCGGTGCGTTACCCTGAACTGGTCCTGAAGATTTTTTCGCGCCCGCCCGAGCTTTGGGTACCGGCCGCAGCCATCGTAGTGCTGGTGCTCGAAGCGCTCAGGCGCGCAACAGGCTGGGCATTGGTCGTTATTATCTGCGTCTTTCTGGCCTATGCACTTTGGGGTGATGCGTTGCCGGGGCGGTTGCAGGGACGCGCACAGCACTGGCAATTGCTGGCAGGATATATGGCCGTGGATTCAAACGGTATTCTGGGTCTGGCGATGTCTGTCGCCTCAACCGTGGTGGTTGCTTTTATCTTCTTTGGCGTCCTGCTCGCCGTGACCGGAGGCACTGCATTTTTTACGGACGCCGCGATGATTGCAATGGGACGTTTCCGCGGCGGATCAATGAAAATTGCGGTGCTGGCGTCTGGGCTTTTCGGTTCGATCAGTGGTTCGGCGGTGGCCAACGTGGTGGGCACCGGCGTGGTGACGATCCCGATGATCAAACGCGACGGGTATCCCGCACACAAGGCGGCCGCGATTGAGGCCGTTGCCTCGACCGGGGGGCAGTTGATGCCGCCGGTGATGGGAGCCAGCGCCTTTCTGATGGCCGAGTTTCTTGCGGTCCCTTACAGCGATATTGTTCTTGCCGCTTTGGCGCCTGCGCTGCTCTATTATGTGGCACTCTTTATTCAGGCCGATCTTGAGGCGGCCAGAATGGGCATCAAAGCCGTGCCCAAATCGCTGATACCCTCGCCCCGGCGGGTACTGAGCGGGAGTCATTTCGCGCTGGCCTTTGCAGTGCTGATCTACCTTTTATTCTGGCAAAGATATCAGCCGGAGCGCGCGGCGCTTTGGGCCGCTGGCGTTCTGGTTGTGACTGGTTTGGCGCTGGGGTACGGAGGCGTGCGGCCTTCGCTACGTGCTGTTCTGGCGGCTTTTGCACGCACGGGTCACGGGGTGGTTGAAATCCTGCTGATTTCGGCGGCGGCCGGCTTTGTGATTGGCGTTCTCAACATCACAGGGCTGAGCTTTAACCTAACCTATCTTCTGGTGCAGGTCGGCGGGTCGTCCCTGATTGCGCTTTTGGCGCTTTCGGCTGTGGTTTGTATTGTCTTGGGAATGGGGCTGCCAACGTTGGGAGTTTACGTGCTGCTGGCGGCTCTCGTAGCACCCGCGCTCATTCAATTGGGGGTCAATCCGATCGCTGCGCATCTGTATGTCCTTTATTTCGGGATGATGTCGATGATCACCCCGCCGATCGCATTGGCCGCCTTCGCCGCCGCGTCAATTGCTGCAGCGCCCAGCATGGCAACTGGCTGGGCGGCAATGCGTTTTGGCTGGTCGGCTTATGTGATCCCGGTCCTGTTTGTCTTTTCACCGACTTTGATCCTGATCGGCGCGCCGTTTGAGATTGCACTTGCCATGCTAACCGCAGCAATCGGTGTCTGGCTGATCTCAGCCGCGCTTGCGGGTTACTTTGCGGGTCCGCTGGGTATGGCGGCGCGGGTCGGTTTCGCTGTGGCTGGTCTCGCGGCGCTGGTTCCTGCCTCAGCATTTTCTGGCGCATTCCTCACCGATATCGGCGGGGTTATTGCCGGGCTGGCCCTGATGGCGCGGGACGTCTGGAAAGGCCGCCAAGCCGGATCGGCAGCCATCCTTGCTGACATCGGGGATGCGCCATGAACGCCGTTGAAAAGATGCTCGCTGTGCTTACCCTTTTTGACGAAGCACACCCTGCATGGAGCGTCGAAGAGATGATGATTGAGACGGGATTTTCCCGTCCGACGCTCTATCGCTACCTCAAGGCGCTGCGGGAGGCCGGGATCGTTTCCAGTCAGGGGGCGATACACAGGCTGGGCCCGCGCGTGACGGAATTGGACTGGTTGATGCGTCGGTCTGATCCGGTGCTGGATGGCGGACAAAAAGCGCTGGGGCGGGTGGCAGCACTTCATCCCGGCACAGCTTTTCTGGTGCGCTGGTACGGTCAGCGTATCCTGTGCATTGCGTCCGAAGTCTCGGCGCAGGCGCCGAGGTCGTCCTACCCGCGTGGTCGTCCCATGCCGCTGGCGCGCGGGGCGGCCAGTCGCGCAATCCTTGCCTGGTTGCCCAAACGTGTTCTGGACGGGGTCGGCGGGGACGGGCTTGTGAACCTGCGCGCTGCCGGAGAAACCGAGGCTGACATAAGGGCGCGACTGCGGAAGGTGCGCCGCGACGGCGTGGCGGAGGCGCGCGGCGAAGTGACCCCCGGCGTGATCGGCCTTGCCGCGCCCATCTTTGACGGAACGCAGCCGCTGGCCGCCCTGTGCTTTACCGCCGAAGAGACAGAGACAGGGCCAGAGATTTTACCCAATCTCAAGCGCGCCCTGAAAGAAGAGGCGGACGCCATCACCGCTGCGCTGGAGCACACTGACGCAGGCGTCACTGATTTGCGCATGGCATCGCCTGCCCCCCATAAGCCGGAAAGGATCTGAGGCCTTGCAAGACGTCGTCATCAACGGAGGCGGGCCTGTCGGCATGGCGCTGGCCATTGAGCTGGGTCAGCGCGGCCACCGCGTTACGGTGGTCGAACGCTATCCCGAGCCGCAGCCGGTGCCCAAAGGCCAGAACCTGACGCAACGCACGGTGGAGCATTTCAAGAGCTGGCATTGCGAGGACGCCCTGCTGAACGCGCATCCTCTGCCGGAAGGGGCGGGCATCGGCGGCATGTCGAGTTACGGGACCCTGCTGTCGGGGTATCATTACGACTGGCTCAACCGGGCGGGCGTCAAGGATTTCTATGCCTGTCCGAACGCCCGTGTGCCACAATATGGAACCGAACGCGTGCTGCGTGCCCGCGCCGCTGAACTGCCTTGCGTGACGCTGCGCTATGGCTGGACCGGCGTCGCTTTTGAGGATCGCGGTGGTTCGGTGGCGTTGACGGTCCAAGACCGCGACAGCGGCGCGCAAGAGGTCATCGAGGCGCTTTACCTGGCCGGCTGTGACGGCAGCCGTTCCATCGTGCGCGAGACCAGCGGCATTCCGGTACACATGGATGATCACGGGCGGATGATGGCGCTTTTGGTCTTTACCTCAAAGGAACTGCACGGCCTGCTGCAACGCTATCCCGGCAAGGCTTTTTATAACGTCCTGCACCCTGATTTTGAGGGGTATTGGCAGTTCTTTGGTCGGGTTGATCACGGCAAAAGCTGGTTTTTTCATGCGCCGGTATCGCGCGACACGACCATAGAAACGCTTGACGCTGCGGCAATGTTGACCCGTGCCGTAGGGCAGGCGTTCGATTTTTCACTGGATTATGCGGGGTTCTGGGATCTGCGGGTGGCGGTCGCCAAAGCCTACCGCAAGGGCCGCGTTTTTATTGCTGGCGATGCTGCCCACTCGCACCCGCCTTACGGCGGCTATGGGATCAACACAGGATTCGAGGATGCGCGCAACCTCGGCTGGAAACTGGCGGCGGTGCTGGAAGGCTGGGGCGGTGCGGGGCTGCTCGACAGTTAATCGGAAGAGCGACAACCGGTTTTTGCAACAACCGCGTCAGAGTTCATACAGCGTTTCATCGAGGAAGACCGTGCTTTCCTACAGGCGAACCGGCCCGACGATCCGGATTTTGAGGCGCGATGGTATGGCCGCAATGAAGGGGATTCCGGTGTGTGGAATTTTGAACCCAACTATGAGGGATCGGCGATCATAGGCGGTTCGGGTCATCCCGGCGCTGTTGGCTCACATGAAATCCGGGCGCGTCCGGGCCACCACCTGACCCCGCGACCGGTTTCAGGTGGCAAGGGGGTGTTTGATGCGCTGGGGACGGGTTTTACGCTGTTGACCACCGATGATGACGCAGGTTTCGCTCACGCCGCGCGCGAACTTGGCGTGCCGCTGGATATCGTGGCGGTGCCCGCGCAATCGGCTGTTGATTGGGATGCGAAGCGTGTTCTGGTGCGGCCGGACAGTTTTGTTGCCTGGGCTGGCGAAGAAGCTGTTCCAGCCAAGGTATTGGCACGTGCAGCGGGGTGGCGGGCCTGATGCCGATCACCGGAGTGTGCAAACATCGTTGCCGTTTGGCTAACTTGCCGGACTTTCCCGTAACGCGGTTGAAATTGCGCGGAGCTGAGACAATTAACAGTATGTTACCCTTCGGAGATTCATCGGAAAATGTAACCTATCCAGTTGGTTGACAGAAAATTTTAGACAGGACCGCTCAGTCCAGAGTGGTTCCGGGGAGAGAATGTATGAGCGAGTTCAAACGCAGTGAAAGAGCAGCGCAGGCCTTGATGGAAGTGCGCTCGATGATCTTGAACGGGGCGTTCTCGCAAGGCGACCGTCTGGCCGAAACGGCGCTTGCGACGCGCCTTGGGCTCAGCCGTACGCCCTTGCGTCAAGCGATGGATCGTCTGGTGGATGAGGGTTTGTTGGAACGGATCAACACTGGCGGGTGTCGGGTTGCGCAATTTTCCACTCAGGACATTATCGACGCGATTGAGTTGCGCGGTGTGTTGGAGGGGACGGCCGCACGGCTGGCCGCTGAACGCGGGATCGACGATGAAAGCGCTGCGCGGTTGGAATTTTTGCTCACCCAACTCGACAAGGCGGCCGCACCAGAGAGTTTCGACTTTGACGCTTACGTCAGGCTGAACGCGGCGTTCCATGATGAACTGGCCGGGTTGGCCCGTTCGCCGATCATCGCACGTGAAGTAAGGCGAGCAAGCCGGTTGCCCGCGGCTTCGCCGACCGCGTTCCTGCAAGGGCAGGAAATGACCCCTGAATTTCGCGACAGTCTGCATCGCGCCCAAGGCCAGCATCGTGCAATCTTTGACGCCATCGTCAACCGTGAAGGCAGCCGCGCCGAGGCAGTGGCCCGCGAACATGCGCGCCTTGCCCGCACCAATCTGGAAAATGTGATGAAGAAGCGCCCCACCAATGCCGGACAGGCGCGCGGGGTGCCACTGGTTGCTGAATAGACCGGAGGGTTTTAGGCTATGATCCCCGCTTTGCAGGCGGCTGATCGCAGGGTTGCCTGATGCAAGTTTCGTGACGGGAAAATGCATGTTTCCGGTGCAATTCCTGAGGTCATAGACGGGCCAGCCAAGTCGCAATGGACGGGAAAGCCACGATAAGGACGAGGGCGATAATCATGGCACCCACAAACGGGAGCGCGCCGCGAAAGATGTCCCCGACCTTGATATCGGGATCATCCATTGCCGATTTAATCGTGTAGACCGACAGACCGAAGGGGGGCGTCAAAAGCCCCATTTCAACAGCGACCACTGTCAGTACGCCGAACCAGATCAAATCAAAGTCGGCAGAAGTAGCGACGGGCAGGGCGATCGGTAGCAGGATCAGCATGATTGATATGGAATCTATCAGACAGCCGAGCGCAATGATCAGCAACAGATAGATCAGCAAGAACCCGTACGGACCCACAGGACCGGTAAGAAAGAACTGTGCAAGGTTTTGGGGAACACCTGATAGGGCCAACATCCTGCTGAAGAACGTTGCAGCGAGGATGAGAAAAAGCACTGAAACGGTGATCTGGCCGGTCTCGACCAACAACGTCCAGAATGACCGACGGTCCAGTGAACGGCGCAATATCGCGATCACAAGGGCGCCGAATGCTCCGGCGGCGCCAGCCTCGGTCGGGTTCAGGTAACCACCATACAGGCCGCCAAGCACAAGCAGCATCAGGCATAGAATTGGCAGCGCCTTTTGCACGATCTCAAGTGCGCCGATTTCCGGGATATCGTCGGTTTCGACTTTCGTGTCAAAAACGAACTGGCGTTGCGTGCGGGCCAGAATGAGGACCGTGGCGGCGAACAAAAGCGACAGCAGAATACCCGGCCCGATGCCTGCCAGAAACATCCGGCCTACCGATTCCTCGGCCAGCACGGCGTAGACGATCATCAACAGGGAGGGCGGGATCAACATGCCCAGCACAGACGAACCTGCCACGACGCCGGTTGCGAACTTTTTGGTGTACCCGTGGCGTGTCATTTCCGGGACGGCCACGCGGCTGAAGACCGTGGCAGAGGCCACAGAGATGCCGGTGATTGAGGCAAAGATCGCATTGGCAAAGATCGTCGCAATGCCCAACCCTGCTGTTACCCGTCGAAGCAGTCGTTGAAAGACGTCGAACGTATCGCGACCAACGCCAGAGACAGTCACCAGCAGCCCCATCAGGACAAACAGCGGAACAACTGCAAAGAGGTATTCTTCTAGGCTGTCATTCGCGACCTGCGACATCATCCGGATGGCAACGGTTTCATTGCGGATGGCCATGACACCGGCAAAGGAAACGGTGAGCATGCCAATCCCGATCGGCATGCCGAGATAGATCAGGACGACCAATCCGGCGATGGCGGCACTGCCAACTTCAACCGGACTCACGCGGCGCCTGCCCATGCGCGGCGCAGATCGTGGATTACGCGCAGCAGAAATTCGGTCGCGGCCACAGCGAACCCGATCAAAATTAACAAACGCACAGGCCAGGTTGGCAGGCTAGCAATACCGACAATCCCGATGAATTCGCCGGAGTTGAAGTCTTTGCCCAGAATGCGCACCGTCCCCCATGCGATCATGCCAAGCACCCCCATCGCCACCAGACCGAACAATGCCGCGAGCAACGCGCCCGCGCGGGGATAGCGAGCAGCGAACGGGACGATAAAGAATTCCGTCCGGGCCAGACGGTTTGCCCGCACCGTGGCCGCCAGCTGAAGTGCAACGATCAGAACAACGAGCAGGGCTCCGGCTTCGGAGACCAACGGCAATGAGGCCCCCATGGAATTACGCGCAAAAATATCGGCGCAGATGATCAGCATCAAGACCCCGATCAGGACCGTGCCGACAGCCGCAAGGCCTTCGACAACCATATGCCACATTTGCTCAAGCCGGCTCTCGGGATGGGCATGAGGGTTGCGAGCGCGCTGCGCGCCGCCCTCACGTTGTTGCATATCCGGCACCTTCGACCGGCCTATTTGTCCCAGTCACGCGACGGCGTTTCACCCTTGGCGCGCAACCCGTTCATGTAGTCGGACAGAAACGCCTTTGCCGGAATGCCACGTGCCTCAAGGGGATCTGACCAATCGCTGGCGATGTCGGGCAGTTTGTTCGCCCACTTCAACGTCTCGCCTTCGGGCATCGTTACGATCTGCACCGGTGTGGACTGATCTGCGCCCAGTTCCACCATCTTGTTGAGGACAAACTCGTGGCGCGCCACGAGGTCTTTGCCGTGTGAGACGGTGTAGTACTTGCCCGCCTCAATCATCGCATTCTGGACCTCTTCGGGCAGACCGTCCCAGCTGTCACGGTTGATAGCCACAGCACCGGAAAACACCGCGCCGCCGTCAAAGCGGTTGATATAGGGCGAAACCTCGTAAAGCTTGATGGCGATCGCGCCTAAAGCGAGGGTCAGTGCGCCGTCAGACACACCGGTCTGGACGTCTGTGTAATACGTCGTCAGCGCCCCATCTACCGCGTTCCCACCGGTACCGCGCAACCAGTTTCCAAGCACACCGGGGGCAGAGATTTTCATGCCGTCGATGTCATCAATGCCGGTCAACGGAACCTTGGTGTAAAAGTCATAGAGGTCGGTTGCGGTAAGGCCGAGAACCTTGAGGTTATGCTGCTCCCATTCATTCTTGAAAGCTTCGTTGTTTTCCATCAGGTCGCCCATTACCTCAAGCAGTATGGGCGGGTTGGATGTGGCAAAAGGCGCATTTGAGGACCCCTGGCTCAGCGGTAATTTAGCCTGTTCAAGAAATGAAAAGACCCAGCCGACGTCAGTGATGCCATCCTCAACAGAGCTTAGCGTTGCGTTTGCCTTGTAGAGTTGGCCGCCAAAGGCTTCGTTCCATTCGATCTTGTAAGTACTTGATGTCGCTAGAATTTCATCGGTCTTGGCCATGAAGTGGCTTTTGATCATTCCCACCCACGGGACAACGGTTGGATGGCTTGAGGCCACGGTGAGATTGATGGTCTCCTGCGCGTGAACCGGCAGGGCCAGTACGCCCGCAAGCAGCGTTCCAAAAAGTAGTTTCATGATTTCTCCTCCCTGAGAAATGTCAGTTAATCGTATAGGTCTGACTTGAATTTTTTAGTGTAATCGTAACCGACCCTTCGTTGACCAGCCAAGGCCGGACATGGAAAGTGCGTGCGCCGGACCTGTGCATCGGGTCCTGCTCGGCAATTGCGATTGCATCAGCGCGCGAGGCGGCGCGCACCACCACAAGGCCTTCTCCTTCCCAGCTTTGCTCGTCATCCGTCCACATTGGACCGGCAGCATACAGGATACCGTTCGTTTCAAGCTGTACCTGAAATTTCAGATGATCTTCGATGATGGCAAAGACCGGACCAAGGCCATCCACCGGCTTGGTAAAGATCGCGTACAATTGTCGCTGAAGCATGCCTTTGGATGCGTCCAGAACCGCGCCGGCCGGCACTGATTTCGGGTTGTCGTCGCTCACTTTATTTCCTCCCTAGGTGTCTCTCAGCCCCTGCGTCTTTGCGCTAATTCTTTGCGAATTTCGGGGCCGTGTTCGTTCAGCACAGGCGGGGCACGCACGTCACGCTCCCGCTGGCCGTCGAAAGCGTAAGGTGCGCGGACAGTTGTGAATGTCCCCAGTGCGGACGAGGGGGCGCTAACCTTGATTTCCAGATGAACCGCCTGCGGGTCTTCGAGCGCTTCGTCCGCATCATAAGCGGGTGAATGGGGCACCTCGTGTTCGAGCATCAGGGCACACCACGCCTCACGGGTTTTGGTGGCAAAGACTGGTGTGAAGTGCGCGATCAACGCATCTTGATGGTCGATGCGTTCCAACCGCTCCGAAAACCGGCGGTCGTCATTCAACTGGCGTTGTCCGGTGGCGTCTAGCAGCCCTTCCCAGAATTTTGTGGGAGAGGACAGATGCAGGGCAATCCATTTTCCGTCAGCGCATCCAAAGGTGTAGGATTGCGACACAACCGGGCGCGAAAGCGGGCCCATGATCTCGCCTTGGGAATAATAATGGGTGAAACTGTCAAGGTTGAAGTGCGCCATCGCTTCCAGCATCGAGATGTCGACCCGCCGGCCCTTACCAGTTTTCGTGCGTTCCAGCAGGGCAGCAAGGCAGGCCATCGCAGCGTATTGGCCAGTCACCGCGTCGGCAATTGCAGGGCCGATTACGCGGGGATTTCCGGGCGGCGTGAGCAGGCGCAGATAGCCGCTGGCAGCTTGGGCCACCGTGTCAAACGCAGGTCTGTCACGCGCAGGGCCAGAGGTGCCAAAGCCGGAGATTGCACAATAGATCAGATCGGGTTTGATCTGACGCAGTTCTGCTTCCCCGACCCCCAGCTTTTCCGCAACGCCGGGGCGAAAATTCTGGATAAACACGTCTGCTGTTTCAACCAGCCCGTGGAGAACCCCGAGGTCGGCGGGATCTTTGGTATCCAGCGCGATGGATCGCTTGTTGCGGTTGTAGGTCTGGTAATGCGGGCTGTAGAGGCCGCCTTTGAAGGCGCGAAACGGATCGCCCGTTTCAGGGCGTTCAACCTTGATGACATCCGCGCCCAGATCGGCCAGATGCATCCCCGTCGCAGGGCCGGTGATATAGGTGCCCAGTTCGATCACACGGAAATTTTCAAGGACTTTGACCATGCTCAGTCAGCCTTTGGAGTAGTTCGGGGCGACGGTTTGCCGTCATATTTGATGGCCAGATCCGCTTTGTGGGACATGATGAAGCCGATGGAACGTTGCGCTTCCTCAAAAAGATGCGCTGAAAGACCGGCGGCACGGGCCAGCAGGGGCACCGCCTTGACTGCCTCCACTGGCCAGCCCGCGTCCAGCACGCAGGCGGGGATCGCACCGGAGACGTTGATGGGCAAGGGCCGCTCGATGATACCCGTCGCATGCGCGCCTAATGCGCGAAGGGCCTCGATGTAAGGGCCGGACACGCCCAGTTCATCGGCGATTGCCAAAAGACGGTCGGCGCGCGGATCGCCGTCATTGTGCTGTGGATGGCCCAGACCGGCCACCTTGCGCTTGCGGACTTTGTGGTCGTGCAGGCTGGCGATCGCGGCAGTTTCAATGTCGGTGCCGTCAATCTTGGCCTGCTCTACGATTTCGACAAGGTATTGCCCTGCGGCTTGCGAACTGCCCGCCACAACGCTGCCCATCCCCAAAAGGCCAGCGGCCATCGCGCCCTGCCATGCATCGGGACCCGCAGCCAAGGTCATGCGCGCGGCCTGTACCGAAGGCACCAGTCCGTGTTCTGCAATCGCGACAAGGCAAGCATCCATGATCCGGCGCTGCGCATGGGTCGGACGCTCCCCCAGAACCAGCAGCCAAAAGTATTCGGTAAAGTCGATTTTCCCGATCAGATCATCACACAGGTCCAGCCCTCGCACCGTGATGCTCTCGGCGTCAGATGTGGCGATAGCAGTATAGGATTGGCTTTGCTTACCAATGCGCATGGGGGTCCTCGATTTTTCGCTATGCGAAGTTTTTTTCTCTTGTCGAAACTTACAGAGCCGATTACCGTTACGTCAAGTGAGAATGAGCCGTCGCTCCAAAGTGACGCCAAGGGGGGAAACACATGAGAGACGTCAACCAGTTTACGCTGACGCAGGCCGTCAAGGATACCTTCAAAACAGAGCCCGGCAGCCGGTTTGAACAGTTGCTGCATGGCATTCTCGACCACCTGCACGACTACACCCGCGAACATAACGTCACCCACGAAGAGTGGATGGGCGTATTGAATTTTCTCTACGATTGCGGCCAGATTTCCACGCCGGAGCGGCACGAGTTTATCCTGTTGTCCGACGTGCTCGGGTTTTCCGCGCTGGTTGATATGATCAACACCAAAGGCGGGGCAACCGAGGGGTCCAATCTGGGTCCTTTCTACCTTGATGATGCACCGCGCAAGGCTTTGGGGTCGGATCTGTCGGATGGCCGCGAGGGCGTCTGCGTGCTTGTCCATGGCAAGGTCACCGATACGCTGCACAATCCTTTGCGGGGGGCAGTGGTGGATACGTGGCAGGCTGATTCAGCGGGAACCTATCCCATACAGGAACAAGAACAGGGTCAGGACAAATTCGACCTGCGCGGCATTTTTGAAGCCGACGATCAGGGCCGCTTCTACTACACAACTGTTCTGCCAAAGCCCTACACGGTCCCCTATGACGGCCCGGTTGGGGTGTTGTTGCGCGCAGGGGACCGGCATTCGTGGCGTCCGGCGCATTTCCACTACATCGTGCGAGCGCCAAAAATGAACGCCATTACAACCGAGGTTTTCTTTGAAAATTCCGAATATGTCGACAATGATGCGGTGTTTGGTGTCCGGACCTCTTTGAGTGGCAAGCTAAAGCCGATCAAGAAGACCGACACGTTCGATTTTACCGTGGCAAAGAAACCTGACGCGGTATTCGAATTCGACTTTGTGCTCGCGCCCGAAGGCTGAGCGCGGTGGCCCAAGACAGACCAGCAGACTTTGTCGAAGCACTTGCGAAAGGGCTGACCATACTGGAGGTCTTTGGCGCGGATCATCCCGACATGACCCTTTCCGAGGTTGCGAGGCGCGCGGGCCTGTCGCCTGCTGCCGCGCGCCGCTCGCTGATTACGCTGATGGAACTGGGCTATGTTGGTCAGCACGACAGGCGGTTTTTTCTGCGACCCAAGATCATGACGTTGGGCACCGGTTTTTACACCTCTGCGCGGATCGAAGAGTTGGTTCAGCCCGATCTGCGTGAACTGGTTGACAGGTTTGGAGATGCGTCCTCCGTTGGTACGCTTAGCGGTCATGATGTCATCTATGTTGCGCATGTTTCTGTCCAGCGGGCACGCCGCGCCGCAGCCTCGGTCGGGGCGCGTTATCCGGCATTTGCGACTTCGATGGGCCGCGTACTGCTTGCCTCCTTGTCCGAAGCCGAACTGGACAGATATTTTGACACGGTCCAGTTCACGGCTCTCACATCCAGTACCTGTATTGAAAAGGACAACCTGCGCGCCGAGATCGAGACAGTCCGCAAAAGTGATTACGCGACTACCGTCGACCAGCTTGATTACGGCATCACGGCGCTGGCTGTTGCGGTGCGCGACAGCAACGGGCGCACCATCGCTGCGCTCAATACCTCCGGCTACACCGGCAAGGTGACGCCACAGCAGTTGGTTGACGAACGGCTGCCCGAGTTGCGGGTATCCGCATCGCATATCGCCCATGAAATGACCCGGTTTCCCATTTTGCAATCCATGCTGGGGCTCTGAGATGAAGTCACAAACCGTCAGGGCTGTTGGTGACGTTTTCAGCCAGACAAGAGGAAAGGCGTTGCCGACCGTGCTGCATCGTTTCTTGTCGCCGCTTTCGTTTGCAGGACGCACTTTAGCGCAGGAGATTTCTTGCCAGAGGCCCGCGCTGGTCGCACTGACAAAGCGCCAAAGCAGGCCTGTCCTAATTGTTGCCGGATGGATCCGGACATGGCGACGTTATCTATTCAACAAGGCGGGCATCGAACAGGATTTGTTTGCCTGAAATGTCAATCGGCGGGGCCTGCGCGGGCCCGCTCTTACAAAGCGAGTATCAATATGCTTTTCCCCACATCCCTTGTCGGCAGCTATTGCCAGCCCGATTGGCTCATCGACCGCGAAAAGCTCAAGGGCCAGTTCCCCCCGCGCACCCGTGCCAAAGAGCTTTGGAGGATACCGGAACCGTTGCTGGAGGCCGCGCAGGATGATGCAACGCGACTGGCGATACGGGATCAGGAACAGGCAGGGCTCGACATCATCACCGACGGCGAAATCCGGCGGGAAAGCTATTCGAACCGGTTTGCCACAGCGCTGGCGGGACTTGATCTCGACAATTATGGCACTGTCATCACCCGGTCCGGCAAGCCGATCCCGGTACCGCGCATCTCTGGCCCGATCCGGCGTGAACGCTCGGTCGAGGTGGACGACCTCAAGTTTCTGCGTGCCCATACTGACCGCAAGATCAAGATCACGCTGCCGGGGCCATTCACGCTGAGCCAGCAGGCCGTCAATGAATATTATCCAAGTGTCGCCGATGCTGCGATGGGCTATGCCGCTGCAATCAAAGAAGAAATGGCGGAACTGTTTGCCATGGGGGCAGATGTGGTGCAACTGGATGAACCGTGGATGCAGGCCAAACCGGAACTGGCCGAGGAATACGGCCTTGATGCGCTGAATGCAGCGCTTGCCGGGGCTGCGGGGACCACGGCGGTGCACATCTGTTTCGGTTATGCGGCGATGACCAAAGAGCGCCCGGAGGGGTATTCGTTTCTACCGCAGATGAAAGACTGCCTGTGCGACCAGATTTCCATCGAGACAGCACAGTCCAACCTTGATACGTCGGTGTTGGAAACCCTGCGCGGCAAGACCATCATTCTGGGTGTGCTTGACCTGTCCGATCCGGGGGTCGAGACGGCGGAGACAATCGCCGCGCGCATCCGGCGGGCCTTGCCGCATGTGGATGCTGACAAGGTTGTTGTCGCACCTGATTGCGGCCTGAAATACCTGCCGCGCGATGTGGCGTTTGGAAAAATGAAAGCCATGGCGGATGGTGCGGCCATCGTGCGCAAAGAACTTAACGGATAAGAGGACAAATAGAATGGTAAAAACTGTCATTATCGAAGCGACCGGCGGACCGGAGAACATGAAACTTGTGGACATGTCCGTCGGTGATCCCGGTCCGGGTGAAATCCGGATCCAGCACAAAGCATGCGGGCTGAATTATATCGACGTCTACCAGCGCATGGGGATGTATCCCCTCACCCTGCCGCACGCTTTGGGCATGGAGGCAGCGGGGATTGTCGAGGCGGTGGGCGCGGGTGTCACGCATCTCAAGGAAGGCGACCGGGCCGCCTATGCCTCCATGCCGCCGGGTGCTTATTGTGAGGCGCGGGTGATGCCTGCCGCCCAAGTCTGCCGCCTGCCGGACGGCGTGTCCTTTGAAGAGGCCGCAGCGATCATGTTGCAGGGTCTGACGGTGGAGTACCTGTTCCACCGCACGAGGCCGATTGCCGCCGGTGAGCGGGTGTTGTTCCATGCCGCCGCCGGAGGAGTCGGGCTTTTTGCTTGCCAATGGGCCAGATCCGAGGGCATCGAATTGATCGGCACCGCCGGATCGGACGAGAAATGCGCGCTGGCCAAAGCGGCAGGGGCGGCACATGTCATCAATTACAGCACGCAGGATTTCGTGGAGGAGGTCAAGAAATTGACCGACGGGCAGGGCGTGAGTGTGGTTATGGACGGCGTGGGCAAGGACACTTTTGACGGATCGCTCGATTGCCTGAAACCGCTGGGTCTGATGTTGTCGTTTGGCAATGCCTCGGGTCCGGTGCCGCCGGTAAATCTTGCGACGCTGGCATCAAAGGGATCGCTGATGCTGACGCGGGCCACGCTGTTTACGCATATCGCCACGCACGAGACCTGTCAGGAGATGGCGGCACATCTGTTTGAGAAGGTGGCATCGGGCGATGTTAAAGTGAACATCGGCCAACGGTATCCGCTTGAAGAGATCACGCAGGCGCATATTGATCTGGAGGGCCGCAAGACCACCGGCTCAACGATACTGACGGTCTGATTGCCAAGAAGCGGGGGGTTAGTCCCCCGCTTTACAGGGCAACTCTCACCGTCTGCATCTGACTGATACCGAATTCCACAGGTAAAGCCACGCAGCGCTTTGGCAGGATTTTTTATGGCTGATCGGTCTCGGTTCCATGGGATTGAAGCCATTTGACGACAGAAATGCGCTTCGCATTCATGTGATTGAGAAGTGTCTTTGCCAACTTTTTACCCTCTCTCGCAGCAAGAAATTCCATAATTTTTTCATGCTCTTGCACGGCTGCAAACCAACGCCCTTCTGTCATATTGGCCAGATAACGCGCCCTTTGCATGCGGAGCGACAAGGCCTGACAGGACAGCGTCAGGGTATCGTTTCTTGCAGCCAGAAGTATGGCGCGGTGGATCTGCTGATTGATGCTGAAATAGGAATCCAGATCGCGGATCTCATAGCTTTGCATCATCTGGTTGTGCAGGGTGCGCACGGCGTCGATCTCGTCATCGCTGATGCTTTTGCACGCCAGTTCACCCGAAAGGGCTTCGAGCGCACCAAGAACCGGAAAGACTTCTTCCACCTCGCTAATGGTTACCCGTGTGACCCATGCGCCCCGGTTCGGCTCCAACCTGACCAGCCCGTCTGACGCGAGCACCTTAAGCGCCTCGCGCAGCGGCGTCCGCGACACCCCGAAACGGGCGCAGAGCAGTTTTTCCGGCACCTTGCTGCCGGGGGCCAGTTCGCCACCGATGATTAGCGGCTGCAAGCGTTCGACCAACTCCGAGTGGAGGGATTTGCGCGTGATTTTGAGCGCTGTTGTGGCTTCGTTCATCAGTGCCTCCTACCGGCGGATCAGCGCCATTTCAAGAAGTCGTGCAACATGAATGGGTTTACGGTCGGTCAAATCCGCCACCTGATGCCGACAAGACGTGCCATCGGCGACGATCAAGGTGTCAGCATCCGCATTCCTGACCGCGGGGGCGAGATCAGCTTCGGCCATCCTGCGCGATATCTCATCGGTTTCGACGCCATATCCAAAGGCACCTGCCATCCCGCAGCAGCTGGTCTCTACAATTTCAACCTTGGTGTCGGGCAGGCGCGACAGGGTCTTTTCGATACTCGACATCACGCCCATCGCTTTTTGATGACAATGTCCGTGCAGCAAAATCCGGGGGGCGGGGGATTTCAGCGGCAGGTCAAACTCAGGATTGCCGTCCTGATCGGCGATGTATTCCTCTAGCATGCGGGCCTGTCTGGCCAAAAGATCGGTGTCCTTGCCCGGAAGGAGTGCCGGAATTTCGTCACGCAGTGTCAGCAGGCAGCTGGGTTCCAGCCCTATGATCGGTAGACCTTTCTCTGCAAAAGGGAGCAAGGCATCGACCAAACGCTGCGCCTCAACCTTGGCTTCATCGACAAGACCAGCAGAAAGGAACGTGCGTCCGCAGCACAAGGGGCGTTCGCCTTTGGGTGCTGCCGCGATTTGGACGGGAACATCGGCGGTGTCGAGGACACTTAGAGTTGCACGCAGGTTTTCTGGCTCAAAATACCGGTTGAAACAATCGGCAAACATCACGGCCTGCGGATCGTCCTGCTGCGGAGCTTCGTCGTTTCGAAAGGGTCGCGCGCTCCAGATTGGCAGGTCGCGCTTCGCGGTGAAACCGGTCAGCTTCTCTGTCAGTTTTGCCAAACCCGGCACTGTGTTGCGCAGATTTGCCAGAAGATGCAGACGCGAGGCCCAAGGGGCATACCGGGGCAGATAGGCGACAAGACGGTGGTGAAAGCCAAGCCCGTGCTTTTTCACGCGCGCCGACAGCACTTCGATTTTCATGCGGGCCATATCGACGCCTGTCGGGCATTCCCGTTTGCATCCTTTGCAAGACACACAGAGCTTCATCGTTTCTGCCATCTGGTCCGAGGACAGCGCATCCGGCCCCAACTGCCCTGATATTGCCAGCCGCAGCGTGTTGGCGCGGCCCCGCGTCAAATCCTGTTCCTTCCGGGTCGCGCGGAATGATGGGCACATCACACCACCCTTGAGCTTCCGGCAAGCCCCGTTGTTGTTGCACATCTCGACCGCACCCTGAAACCCGCCGCCGCTGCCGGTCCAGTCCGACCAATCCAGATCGGTCTTGAAAGCAGTCACTGCGTAATCAGGGCCGTACCGGAACAGGCGCCTGTCATCCATTTTGGGTGCATCGACGATCTTGCCAGGGTTGAAGAGGCCCTTGGGGTCAAACCGCTGCTTCACTTCGGCAAAGCTTGATACCATGCGGGCACCAAACATCTTTTCGTGAAATTCTGAGCGGACCAGCCCGTCACCGTGCTCGCCCGAGTGGGATCCCTTGTATTTCGCGACCAGATCAAAACACTCTTCCGCGATGGCGCGCATTGTCTTGACGTCGTTGTCCAGCTTCAGATTGAGCACCGGGCGCACATGCAGGCAGCCCACCGAGGCATGGGCATACCACGTCCCCTTGGTGCCGTGTTTTTCAAAAATGCCGGTCAGCCCGTCGGTATAGGCGGCAAGGTCCGGTAGCTCGACGGCACAATCCTCGACAAAAGACACAGGTTTGCCGTCGGCCTTCATGGACATCATGATGTTGAGTCCGGAACTGCGAAGATCCGCAATGCGCGCCTGCATCTTTGGGTTTGTGACACGGGTGACACCGCCCCAGTTGGTGCCGGTGCCGGACCATGCAAACCCCAGATCGCCCATCATTTCTTCAAGGTCGTTCAGCTTTGGCAGATGGCGGCTCGGGTCTTCCTCTGCGAATTCCACCAGCAGCAGAGCTTCCGGTTCACCGGTTACAAATTCTTCGATGGTCTGGCGAAAAAGCGGTATGTCGCGGGCCAGTGCGATCATCGTCGCATCGACCAGCTCAACGCCTTGGGGTTGCAGCGTCACCAGATGTTGTGCGGCGTCCATCGCCTGACGAAAGGTTGGAAAATGACAGACGCCCAACACTTTCTGCGCGATGAGCGGCGATAGCTTGAGTTCGATTGCGGTGGAATAGGCCAATGTCCCTTCGGAGCCGACCAACAAATGCGCAAGGTTATTGGGGGCTTTCGCCGGGACCAGCGCATCAATGTTGTATCCCCCGACGCGCCGCATAACCTTGGGAAAGCGGGCGTCGATCTCCTCCGCTTCGCGCGTGCCCAGACGCAGCAAGTCTTGCGTCAGGTCCGCATAGGCAGGGGAGGGTGTGGGCTCGGGCAGCGCAAAGTGATGTTTGCTGCCATCGGCCATGAAGGCGTCGATGGACAATACATTATCGCGCATCATGCCATAGCGCAGGGATTTTCCACCGCAGGAGTTGTTGCCGGTCATGCCGCCAATTGTGGCGCGCGATGCGGTCGAGACGTCAACCGGAAACCACAGGCCATGGGGTTTGAGAGCACGGTTCAATTCATCCAGCACAATGCCCGGACGCACGACACATCTTTGATTCTCGACGTCCAATTCAAGAATATCGTTGAAATATTGGGTATTATCCAGAACGAGTGCTTCATTCACCGTCTGGCCGCACTGCGATGTGCCGCCGCCGCGTGCCAGGATTGCCACACCCTGATCCCCGGCAATATCGATGGCGGCCCGAATGTCATCCTCTGATCTGGGCGATAGAACACCCAGTGGCATCATCTGGTAAAGCGAGGCATCCGTCGCATAACGGCCGCGTGAAAAATGATCGAACAGCACGTCACCCTGCACACGTTTGGCAAGGATATTGGCGAGCTGAGACATGGGAAATCCAGTGCGTTTGGAGCAGCCCGCCGTGCGGCTGTTTGAATATTTTCGATTGACATAATTATGAATTCAAAATTACGTTCAGGCAACCAGAAATCCAATCCGGACCGCGCAATTGCTGCGTTGACCGTGATAAATCCAAGAGTAGGGGCTCGATTGTCATGAGAAAAGCTGGGCGTCACTTTCTGCAAATTCCGGGCCCCAGTGCAGTGCCTGACCGTATTCTCAGCGCGATCGGACAACAGACGATTGACCATCGCGGGCCGGACTTTGCCAAGGTGGGGATGCGCGCGCTGGACGGTTTGAAAACGATCTTCAAGACCTCAGAGAACGTCTTTATCTACCCGGCCTCCGGGACCGGCGCATGGGAAGCGGCACTGGTGAACGTTCTGTCACCGGGCGACAGGGTGTTGATGTTTGAAACCGGTCACTTTGCGTCGATGTGGAAAAAACTTGCCGAGAAACTGGGTTTGAAAGCCGAATTCATCGAAGGGGACTGGCGCGGTGGCGCCGACCCCGACAGGATCGAAGCCCGTCTTGCCGAAGATAAGGCGCATGAGATCAAGGCCGTTTGCGTTGTGCACAACGAGACATCGACGGGTTCGGTGTCACCCATCGCCGAGGTCCGCAAAGCCATCGACAACGCGGGGCATCCGGCCCTTTTTATGGTGGATACAATCTCGGGGCTGGCTTCGCTTGAATACCAGCATGATGAATGGGGTGTGGATGTAACGGTTTCGGGGTCACAAAAGGGTCTGATGTTGCCCCCGGGCCTGTCGTTCAACGCAGCGAGTGCCAAAGCAATGGCTGCCAACAAAACGGCAAGGCTGCAAAGGTCTTACTGGGATTGGGCCGATATGGAGGGGCCGAACAAGACCGGCTATTTCCCTTATACGCCTGCCACAAACCTTCTCTATGGTTTGAACGAGGCTGTCGATATGCTGCACGAAGAAGGGCTCGATAATGTTTTTGCCCGTCATGCCCGTCACGGGGCCGCCACGCGTGCGGCGGTGCGCGCATGGGAGCTTGAAGTGCTCTGCGCGACCCAAGGTCAGGAAAGCGGTGTGCTGACGGCGGTAAAACTGCCCGAGGGTCATAGTGCCGATGCATTCCGCGCGTCGACCCTTGAACACTTCGACATATCCTTGGGGAATGGCCTGTCCAAAGTGGCCGACAAGGTGTTCCGTATCGGCCATTTGGGGGATTTCAACGATCTGATGCTCGTCGGTACGCTGGCAGGTGTCGAAATGGGGCTGAAGAAAGCGAACGTGCCCCACAAAGAGGGAGGGGTGCAAGCGGCGATGAACCTGCTTGCATGAGGTCGATGCCCGCAAAGGGCCAAGACCATGAGATGTCATCTAAACTCTGGGAGGAGAACACAATGAAAGTATTAACAACACTCTTGGCCGCAACCGCTGCCATTGGCGTGGTAACCGGGGCATCAGCGGCCGACATGACCATGAAATTTGGTCACGTTGGCGCACCCGGCTCGCTGTTTGAGGCTTCTGTCGACAACTTCGCCGGATGCGTCAACGGCGCTATGGGCGACAAGGTAGAGGTGCAGACCTTTGGGTCGTCCCAATTGGGTAAGGACAAGGAACTGCTGCAAAAGCTAAAGCTGGGTCAGGTCGAATTTGCATTGCCGTCGTCGGTCATGTCGTCAGTCGATGATTCCTTCGGCATTTTTGAAATGCCCTACATCATCAGCGATCGTGACCACATGCGCCGCGTTCAGGGTGCGATGATGGACAAATTCCAGAATGCCGCCCATGAAAATGGCTATCATATCGTCGGTTTGGCCGAAAACGGCTTTCGCAACATCACCAACAATGTGCGTCCGATCAATGTACCTGCCGATTTGCAAGGGATCAAACTGCGCACGCCAAACGGCGTATGGCGATTGAAAATGTTCCGCGAATATGGGGCAAACCCAACGCCGATGGCATTCTCTGACGTGTTTACCGCGCTGCAAACCGGCGTGATGGACGGTCAGGAAAACCCCTATGCGCAGATTGCCTCCGCCAAGTTTCAGGAAGTGCAAAAATATCTGTCTGTAACGGGTCATGTCTATACGCCCGCCTATATCCTGATGTCGCTGAAAAAGTTTGAGAGCCTGCCCGAAGACGTTCAGGCAGGGCTGACCGATTGTGCAAACAAAACGCAGGACTTCACTTATGAAAAGGCTGCCGAACTCGAAGCAAGTCTGCTGAAGGTGATCGAGGACGCGGGTGTGGCGGTCAACACTGCTGACAAGGCCGCGTTTATCGAGGCGTCCAAGCCGATCTACAAGCAGTTCGCTGACGAGGTCGAAGGCGGTCAGGAGATGATCGACACTGTCCTCGGGCTTGGTAATTCCGGCTGATAGACACCATGGGCGGCGGGGCAGCCTGCCGCCCGTTTTGATGCGTAAACAATGATCGCACTGTCCTGCTTGTGACTTTCACACGGGGGGACGGGCGCCCGGTATCCAACAGGTCTGGCCGACATGGAACATTCTACCTACCCGATATTGTCACGCATCAACGGCCTGATCAGCAGGGTTCTTGAATGGATCACAATCAGCCTGATGGTCCTGCTGACACTGATCGTCACGATAGCCGTCATTGCGCGGCTGATGGGGCAGAGTTTTTCCTGGTACGATGAAGTGGCAGCCATCATGCTTGCCTGGATCACCTATTACGGCTCCGCTCTCGCCGCGCTGCACCGGCGTCATATCGGCTTTGATACGGTCTTGCTCGCGCTACCGGTAAAACTGCGGGTTGCGGCGTTGCTGGCAGGCGAAGCGATTGTGCTGCTGTTTTTCTTTCTGATGGCGCGAGCGGGACTTCAGGTGCTTGACGTGCTGGCGGGCGATACGCTGATTTCCCTGACGTGGGTGCCGATACAAATCACACAATCAGTCATTCCCATCGGGGCGATCCTTTTTATGATCTGTCAGGTTCTCAGCCTTCCGGGCTACCTCAAACTCACGGCGGCGGGCATCTCGCTTGAGCATGCCGAGATCGAGGAAGAAGTCGAAAGCGAACTCGAAAAGAACAAGGACCGCGCCTGATGCTAATCTCCGTCATTTTCGTCGCGATGCTGTTGATGATCTGCATCAACATTCCCATCGCTGTGGCGCTGGCCATGTGCGGTGTCCTTGGATTGCTGTTCACCGAAGGGCCCGACAGTCTGGTGACCATCGCGCTTGATATGTACGACGGTTCGACCAAATTCTCCCTAATCGCCATCCCGATGTTCGTCCTGGCGGGGGCCATCATGAATGCGGGCGGCATCACCGACCGGCTGATCAATTTCGTGGGCGCGATTATCGGCTTTATCCGGGGCGGTCTGGCGATGGTCAATATCGGTGTGTCGCTGTTCTTTGCCGAGATTTCCGGCTCCGCAGTAGCGGATGTGGCGGCAATGGGCTCCATCCTGATCCCGCAGATGAAAAAGCGCGGCTACAGCAAGGAATTTTCGGCTGCTGTTACTTCATCCTCGGCCTCCCTCGCAATCATCATCCCGCCGTCGATCCCGATGATCCTCTATGCGGCTTCTGCGAATACCTCCGTGGAACAGCTGTTTGTGGCGGGTATCGTACCGGGTCTTCTGGGGGCCGCAGGCCTGATGGTGGTCGCCTACCTGTTTGCCAAACGGTATAATTTCCCGACAGAGGACGCTTTCAGCCTTGCACGCCTGCGCGAAACATTTGTGGATGCGCTGCCTGCTTTCACACTGCCTGTGATTATTCTGGGTGGCATCTTTGGCGGCTATGTGACGGCAACAGAAGCAGCGGGTCTGGCTGTGCTTGCCGCGCTAGTGGTATCCGCATGGTACGGCAATCTTGACCTTGGCCACCTGCGCCGTGCGATGCTGGACGGCGGCATCCAGACAGCGGTTGTGATGCTGCTGGTGGCCGCATCCGTGCTGATGGGCGGTTTCCTGACCCGCGCGCAAATTCCGCAGCAACTGGCCGAGAGCATTCTGTCGGTCACCACGCAGCAATGGGCGATCCTGCTGATCCTGAACTTCTTTTTCCTGATCATCGGCTTCTTTTTGCATTCTGCCGCTGCGATCATTCTGGTGATCCCGATCGTGATTCCGCTGATCACGGCAGCAGGTATTGATCCGGTGCATTTCGGGCTGGTGGTGACGCTGAACCTTGCCATCGGACAGCAAACGCCCCCTGTGGCGTCTGTCCTGATTACCGCCTGTTCGGTGGCACGTGCCAACATCTGGGAGGTTTCAAAGGTCAATATCTGGTTCGTTGGGGTGCTGCTCGCTGTCCTGATGCTATGTACCTACGTGCCTTCCGTTCCAATGTTCCTAGTGGAGTACTTTTACCGATGACCCAGACTGCTCCGGAAATCCAAGACGACCTGCGCGACGGTATTTTGTGGATTACATTCCAGCGTCCGCAGGCTCGTAACGCGCTGACATTTGGCATGTATGAACGACTTGCCGAACTCTGCCGAACAATGCCGACGGATGGAACCGTGCGGGCCGTGGTGATTTCGGGTGCGGGTGGCAAGTCTTTTGCCGCAGGCACCGACATGACCCAATTCCGGGCGTTCGATTCAGCGCAGGACGCACTGGACTATGAACATCAGATCGACGCGGTGCTGGACGCCGTGGAACGCTGTCCGGTGCCGACAATTGCGGCAATCAACGGTGCGTGTACCGGCGGTGGCGGGTCCATCGCTGCGGCCTGTGACATTCGGATCACTTCGGCCAGCTTGAAGTTCGGATTTCCCATCGCGCGCACTTTGGGCAACTGCCTTGCAGCCGGGAACCTTGCGCGTTTGTGCGAACTCATCGGTGCCGGGCGGGTGCGCGAACTGATCTTTACCGCGCGTCTGATTGAGGCTGAGGAGGCACTTTCCATCGGATTGGTCAGCGAGGTTCTGGCCGACGAAGAGTGCCTTCTTGCGCGCGCTGCAGAGCTGGCCGATCACGTGGGTTCAATGGCCCCCTTGACCCTGCGCGCCACGAAAGAGGCAATGCGGCGCACCCGGGCAGCAAATAAGATCGAAGATTCCGATCTCATCACCTCTTGCTACATGAGCGATGATTTCCGGATCGGGATGGAGGCTTTTCTGGCCAAGAAGAAACCCTTGTGGACAGGCAAATGACGACCCGAAGTGGTCCGCTCGCCGGTATGCGTGTCATTGAACTGGCCCATATTATGGCCGGTCCTGTTTGTGGTCTGATGCTGGCAGATATGGGCGCGGACGTCATCAAGGTTGAAAAGCCCGACGGCGATGACAGTCGCCGGTTTGTGCCACCTGAAATCGAGGGCGAAGCGGCGGCGTATATGATGATGAACCGTAACAAACGCGGCATCGCCCTCAACCTCAAAGATCCGGATGCCGTCGATGTCCTGCGCAAACTCCTGGCCGACGCGGACGTCGTGATCGAGAATTACCGCAAGGGCACAATGGCAAAGCTGGGTCTGGCCTATGAAGAACTGGCGCAGCTCAATCCGCGTCTGATCTATTGCGAAATCTCGGGTTTTGGCCGTACGGGGCCGTATGCCGATCGCGGTGGTTTTGACCTGATTGCGCAGGGCATGTCGGGGCTGATGTCAATTACCGGAGAGGGGCCGGGACGCCCGCCGGTCAAAGTTGCAGCACCAATTTCGGACATCAATGCAGGAATTCTGGCGGCAATGGGTGTCTCGGCAGCCTATTCCAACATGTTGAAAACAGGGCTTGGTCAAAGGGTGGATACCTCCCTGTTCGAGGCCGCCATTGTGCAGACCTACTGGCAGTCCGCCATCGCGTTTGCCACCGGCGAAAAGCCGGAGCCGATCGGCTCGGCCCATCCCATTAACGCACCCTACCAGTCGTTTCAGACCAGCGACGGCTGGATCAACGTGGGCGCTGCCAATCAAAGTAACTGGTTGCGTTTCCTTGACGTGATTGCAGTTCCGGAGTTGAACGATGACCCACGGTTCGCGTCAAATTTTGCGCGCATCCAGAACCTGCCTGCGCTTGTCGATATCCTGAACGGATACCTTGTGCAGGACACGACCGAAAACTGGCTGGTGCGAATGGAACAGGCGCACCTTCCTGCTGGTCCCGTCAACGATATCCTGCAAATGCACAGCGATCCTCAGGCCCGCGCCCGGGACATGATCGTCGAAGTGGAGCATGCGAAAGCGGGCAGGGTGGAGACGATCGGCCACCCGCTGAAATTCAGCCGGACACCGGCAAAAGTTGCCCATGCGGCACCTCTCTTGGGTCAACACAGTCGCGAGGTGCTGAGCGAATTTGGCTATGACACCACGCAAATCGACTCACTTGTCAGGACACAGGCCGTTATTGCCGCAGACCTGTCGTAACCAACAACTCAGCACCGAACCTTGACCGATGGTCAGATGTTGGTCCGGAGATGGATCTCGATGCGGATGCTTTCCTGTGACCCCAGTGCGTCGCGATTGTCCACGATCCCTTTGAGGCGGCGGATCGCACTACGGACAAGATGGCCGGGGTTTTGGGCAATGACACCGCTAATTTGTTCTGCTTGCAAAGCCGCCTCGGTATAAGGCGTCATTTCATGCGCAATCTTGACGATTGATGGGTCCAGGTCCAATTCCTGAACGACAGACAGAGGTGCCCGGGCTTCCGAACCCATAACGTAAATACCTAGTATATCTGGATTATTATTCAAATTAGCCGCAATAACATCGCGCGCGCGCGTTTCACTGCCGTAGGTTTCGAGGGACGGGAGGGCGCGTAGCAACGGAAAGCTTTCGTTCATGATCGCGTCAAATCCGAGGCGCCGTTCAAGGCTGTCGCGCGATTGCATGCTTTCAGCGATGACCATCACCGAGCCGGACAGTCGTCCGATGAATTTTCCCAACAGCAGCGCCGCCGTTGCGCCGGCCGACTTGTTGTCGATGCCGACCCAGTTTGCATCCATCATCGTTTGGTTCGAAATAAATGGCAAAGCAGCTATGCCACGTTCTTGCAGGCGTGAAATGGCATCACGAACTTGCGGTGTTTCGGGCGACATAATGGCAACCCCGGTGACGTCGGATTTGTCCAGCGAGGTCAAGAACGCCGAGACGCTGTGCGGATCATTCTCGTCGATGTGCTGGACTTCGCAGAGAATGTGGTCTGCTGAAAATATCGTTTGGGCTTCTCGGATGCGCGCGACGATCTGTTGCAGAAACTGGTCGCCGGAAGAGGGCAGGGCAAAGATGAAGCGATAGCTTTGTGACTTTGCCAGATTTGCGGCCTGAAGGTTGCGAACGAAGCCAAGTTTCTTGATGGCGAGGTTCACGCGCTCGACAGTCTTCTGCTTCACGCCCTCCCGTCCATTCAGGACACGATCAACTGTTGCGCGGCTCACGCCTGCTGCTTTGGCAAGATCTTTTGTCGTTGGACGTTGCATCATGTTCGTTGGCTGTGCTGTCTTCATTTCTTGCATTTAATCAATCGGTTGGTTGGTCGCAACACGAAGTGCATATGCCTTTCGCTGAGCTGCTTATAGCGAAACTTGAGGCACGTGTCTCAGAAAAAGCTTGTTTTGAGACACGTGCCTCAATATCAACATGTCAGGGAGAGTCGCGGCAAGGGGGTCGCGTGTTATTGAAACTTGGGAGGATATTACCAATGAAAACCAGCCTAATGATGACTGTGGCTACAAGCGGTTTGCTTGCCACGGGCCTGTCCACCGCGGCGTCCGCAGAAGACCTGACGCTGTGCTGGGCTGCATGGGACCCCGCGAATGCGCTGATTGAGCTCAGTAAAGATTTCGAAGCGGAATCCGGTCATAATATGAGCTTTGAGTTCGTGCCGTGGACCAGCTTTGCCGATCGGATGCTGAACGAGTTGAACTCCGGCGGTCAGCTATGTGACCTGATGATCGGAGACAGCCAGTGGATCGGAGGTGGTGCCGAGAACGGTCACTACGTCAAACTGAACGATTTCTTTGACGCCAACGGCATCTCTATGAGTGATTTCATTCCTGCAACTGTCACCGGTTATGCCGAGTGGCCCAAAAACACTCCGAATTATTACGCGCTGCCTGCTTTTGGGGATGTTGTCGGCTGGACCTACCGTAAGGATTGGTTCGAGCGCCCTGAGCTTCAGACGGAATTCAAGGACACCTATGGCCGTGCACTGGACGTGCCCGCGACGCTCGCGGAACTCAAGGACATCGCGGAGTTCTTTCAGGGCCGCGACATTGATGGCACCACCGTTTACGGTGCTGCAATTTATACGGAGCGTGGATCCGAAGGCATTACAATGGGTGTGACGAACGCCCTCTACAACTACGGCTTTCAGTACGAAAATCCCGATAAGCCCTATGATCTGGAAGGCTTCGTAAACTCCGCTGGTGCCATCGAGGGCCTTGAATATTACAAGGCGCTTTATGACGTAGGTTCACCTCCCGGCTCATCAAACTGGTACATGGGCGAAAACATTGACGCCTACCGGTCAGGTCAGGTGGCTATGCAGATGAACTTTGCTTTCATCTGGCCCGGTGTCGAAGCTGACGAAAACGTGGGCGGCGGCAAGTCAGGCTATTTCCCGAACCCCGCCGGTCCGGCAGGTCAATTCGCACAGCTTGGGGGGCAGGGTATCTCGGTTGTCGCGTATTCCCAAAAGCAGGATGCTGCGCTGGAATATATCAAGTGGTTCGCACAGCAAAAAGTGCAGGCCAAGTGGTGGGAATTGGGCGGCTACTCCGCGCTGAAAGCGGTCGTTGAAGACCCGGGTTTTGCGACCAGCCAGCCTTATGCGCAGACGTTTCTCGACAGCATGGCGATCGTAAAAGATTTCTGGGCCGAGCCAGCATATGCTGACCTGCTGCTCGCGATGCAGGAGCGGATCCACAATTACGTCATCGCAGGCGATGGCACCGCAAAAGAGGCGCTTGACGGCTTGGTGCGCGACTGGACGGAAGTTTTTGAAGACGAGGGCAAGCTGTAGCCACTTCTCGATGTCGGGCGCAGGTTCCTGAGTGTCCGACCAAAAATCCCCGGCTGAAACCGTTTGGCCGGGGATACTCCCCTCCGAGACAGACCGAGACCCAAGGCGTTGGCGCGTTCGCCACTGCGATGAAGGACCCGTACACATGACAGACACGCCAATCGACAAGGTGGCAAAAGTTACGCCAGAAGGGATGTCCCGGCGTATACGCGGCCTGTCGGATCGCACGATTGCGTGGATATTCGTCGCACCCACAATTTTCTTGCTCCTGGCGGTCAATATCTTTCCGCTGATCTGGACGATCCGGCTGAGCTTTACCAACTTCCGGGTGAACCGTCCGAACAATGATATCGAATGGGTCGGACTGCGCAATTACCAGCGCATTCTGAATGACCCTGACATCTGGAGCACGATGCAGGCGACCGCGCATTTCCTGATCTGGACAATAATTCTCCAGGTCTTGATCGGGTTTGCACTGGCTTTTCTGATCAACAAGAAGTTCAAAGGCAACGACCTTTGGACGACAATCATCGTTTTCCCGATGATGCTTTCCCCTGCCGTTGTCGGAAACTTCTGGACGTTCTTGTATCAACCCCAGATAGGTCTGTTCAACTACGCTGTAACGTTTTTCACCGGTGGCGATCCGGCCAGCTTTTCGATGATCGGTGACGTGAATTTGGCCCCCTGGGCTATCATCATCGCCGACACATGGAGGTGGACGCGTTTTGTGATGCTGAGCTGTCTGGCAGGCCTGCGGTCTATTCCTGATAGCATATACGAGGCTGCCGAATGTGATCGCGCCAGCAAATGGCGGCAGTTCTGGACAATCACAATTCCGATGGCGTTACCGTTCCTGATGCTGGCTGTGCTGTTCAGGGGAATCGAGAATTTCAAGATGTTCGACCTTGTTGTTCAACTGACGGGAGGCGGTCCCGGCAACACAACCACGCTGACATCGATTGACCTAAAGCGGGAGGCTTTTGAGAAATGGCGAACTGGGTATTCTTCGGCCTATGCGGTGATCCTCTTTGTCACAGTCTTTGGTCTTGCGTCGATCTACGTCAAAGCGCTGAATAAGGTAAAAGAGAGATGAGCTTTTCCGTCACAGAACCTGATAACCGCACCAAATGGCTGGCAGGAATATTGGTGGTTGGCTATGCGATCATCACGCTGATCCCTCTCTTGTGGATCATCGCAACTGGCTTCAAATCACCAACCGATTCAATCGCTTATCCACCCGTTATTTTGTTTGAGCCGACCTTGGAGGGCTACGTGAACCTCTTCACGGACCGTACCCGCGCGACGGCGCAGATGCTGGAAGAGGCAGGCCCGCCTCAGACATGGTATGACGAAATCGCCCGCGAACGTGGAACAGTGATTTCAGGCCCCTCGCGCTATGGCGAACGGTTCATGAACTCTGTCATCATCGGATTCGGATCGACAGCTCTTTGCATGATCCTCGGAACGGCCGCAGCGTATGCCTTCAGCCGTTTCCGGGTGCCACTGAAAGACGATTTGCTGTTCTTCATCCTCTCCACGCGGATGATGCCACCGATCGCCGTCGCTATCCCCATTTTCCTGATGTTCAGGAACCTCGGTTTGAACGACACCCACATCGGAATGATCATGCTCTATACGGCGGTGAACCTGTCAATGTCGGTCTGGCTGCTGAAAGGCTTTATCGACGAGATCCCGATTGAATACGAAGAGGCCGCGCTGATCGACGGCTACACCCGGTTTCAGGCGTTCTACAAAGTGGTGTTGCCACAGGCAGCAACCGGCATCGCCTCCACCGCGATCTTCTGTCTGATCTTTGCCTGGAACGAGTACGCTTTCGCCGTGCTGCTGACCTCCGGCACGGCCCAAACCGCCCCGCCGTTCATCCCGAATATCATCGGGGTGAACGGGAAAGACTGGCCAGCGGTTGCCGCCGGAGCCACCGTCTTCCTTGTGCCGGTCATGGTCTTCACTGTTCTTCTGCGCAAACACCTTCTGCGTGGCATCACATTCGGGGCAGTACGCAAATGAGAAATTTCATCAGTGGTTTGCTGCGCTTTCGTCGCGGCGCTTGGGAGATGCTGGCCTCGATCCTGATTGCGGTCGGAGTCATCATGCTCATGCAACCTTTCGCGCTGGGGCTCTACACCTACTCCTTCATTGTCACCCTTGTTGGAACGGTGATGTTCATCATCGTCAGCCATTTTCCGGAGTAAGCGCTTGGCCCAGATCAGAATCGAAAACGTGCGCAAGGATTTTGGCGCGTTTAACGCTGTCAAATCCTCAACATTCACCATCGAGGACGGCGAATTCTTCATGCTGCTCGGCCCTTCGGGTTGCGGCAAAACCACAACGCTGCGGATGATGGCGGGGCTGGACCTGCCCACAAGCGGACAGATTTACATTGATGGCGAAGAGGTGGGTCAAAAGCCCGCCAGCCAGCGTGACATTGCTTTTGTTTTCCAGATGTTCGCGCTCTACCCGCATCTGAATGTCGGCAAGAACATCAGCTATCCACTGATTTCCCAAGGCATGCCAAGAGCGCAGGTGAAAAAGAAGGTTGCCGAGATTGCCGAAATCCTTGGGATCACCGACATTCTCAATCGTCCTGTCGGTGGGCTTTCCGGAGGGGATCGTCAGCGCGTCGCACTTGGTCGGGCCATTGTGCGCGATCCCAAAGCGTTCTTCATGGACGAGCCGCTTGGCGCGCTCGACGCAGAGTTCCGCGCGCATATGTCAGAAGAACTGCGCGCGCTTCACGATCGCATGAACGCGACAACTGTTTACGTTACTCACGATCAGCTTGAGGCGATGCAGATGGGTGACAAAATCGTGGTGATGAACCATGGCGTTGTCGAACAATTCGGTGTCCCACAGGACATCTACGATTGGCCTGCAACCAGATTCGTGGCGGAATTTATTGGCTCGCCCCCGATGAACTTTCTGGATTTTCACGGCATGGTCGGAAACGGGGAAACGAAGGTATCTTTCGGCGACACAGCCTTTGACATTCCGCAACAGCTTGAAGGCAAAAATGGCGATCTGATTTTCGGTGTCCGGCCGGAACATATCCGGCTTGATGACGCCGCCACCTACAGGGGCCGGATTTCGGCGACGGAATACCTTGGCACCACCCAGATTGTGACCATCGAAACGTCGAATGGCGCGGTCAAAGCGCGGGTTTCGTCATCTGACAATATCAAGGTAGGTGACCGGACCGGCCTGCACTTCGATCCGCGTACCATCACACTTTTTGACGCAAGCAACGGCCTCGCATTGCGCAGCAAAGCGAATGAAGGAGTGCTGTCTCATGGCTGAGGTGTCGCTGATCGGTCTGTCAAAGTCCTTTGGCGACGACGTCGCTTTGGCTGGGGTGACAATGACAGTGCCGGATGGTTCTTTTGTCGTACTCTTGGGGCCGACAGGCGCGGGAAAAACGACAACTCTGCGTATGGTTTCCGGTCTTGACACGCCTGATGCGGGCGCGATCCATATAGGTGGCCGTGACATGGCCGGGCTCACGCCCGCGCAGCGCGACGTGGCGATGGTGTTTCAGCAATACTCGCTTTATCCGCATCTTACTGTGCGTGAGAACCTTGAGTTTCCGTTGAAGTCACCTGTGCTGCGAACGCCCAAAAACGAAATCGACCGAAAGGTCGGCGAAGTAGCAGAAGTCTTGCAGATCAGCCACAAGCTCGACAACAAGGCGACAGCCTTGTCGGGAGGGGAGATGCAGCGGGTCTCCATCGGGCGTGCACTGGTGCGCAATCCATCCGTCTATTTGATGGACGAACCGCTAAGCTCACTGGATGCCAAGTTGCGTTCCGATTTGCGCATTGAGCTCAAGAGCATACAGGCCAATTCTGGCGCGACATTGCTTTATGTCACCCACGACCAGATTGAGGCGATGACAATGGCGACACACGTGGGCGTGCTGGATCACGGCAAGCTGGTGCAGTTCGGCACACCGCGCGAAATCTACGAAAACCCGGTCAGCATCTATGCCGCCAGTCGTCTGGGGCAACCGCGGATCAATGTTTTGCCTGCCGACGTTTTTGCGGGCGCACCCGCAGGTGCCGCATCCATCGGTTTGCGTCCTGAACATATTGTTCAGGGTGAAGGCGCCGAAAGCATGGTCCAGCGGGTCGAACATTTGGGTGATCAGACCCGGTTGCATCTGGTGTTCAAGGACCACGAACTGATCACTGTGACGGATGCGCATACCAAACTAAAAGGGGGCGACATCGTAAAAATCCGCCCCGAGAATCCATATTACTTCGACGTCGCTGGCGCGCGCGTGGGCTAAGGGGGAAACACCATGAAGCAGTTCATCAACCAAAAAGAAGACATCGTCGTTGAGGCAATCGATGGAATAATCGCTGCGTCTGGCGGCGCGCTCGCCCGATTGGACGGATATCCCCACATCCGCGTGGTCGTGCGGTCTGATTGGGACAAATCCAAGGTCGCGCTGGTGTCCGGTGGTGGCTCTGGACACGAACCAGCGCATGCCGGGTTCGTGGGCAAGGGCATGCTGACCGCTGCTGTATGCGGCGATGTTTTTGCATCCCCTTCCGTAGATGCGGTGCTTGCGGGTATTCTGGCTGTGACCGGTCCCGCTGGGTGTCTGCTGATCGTCAAGAACTATACAGGCGACCGGCTGAATTTCGGTCTCGCCGCCGAACGGGCCCGCGCTTTTGGCCATAAGGTCAGTATGGTGATCGTCGATGATGATGTCGCTTTGCCTGACCTTCCGCAGGCGCGCGGTCTTGCGGGCACCCTTTTTGTCCACAAAATCGCCGGTGCACTGGCGGAAAGCGGGGCGGATCTCGATACCTGTACGCAGGCCGCCGATCGGGTGATCAACAACTGCCGGAGCATCGGCATGTCGCTTGATACATGCACTGTCCCCGGATCAATCAAAGAAGACCGCATTCCGCCGGGAATGGCCGAATTGGGGCTGGGAATTCACGGCGAAGCCGGTGTTGAGCAAATCGCCTCAAAGGGTGCCAAGTATTCGCTGGATAAAGTGGCCGAGAAGCTTTTGGCCACAATGGCTGCTGCACCGCATGCGGCACTTGTGAACAATCTCGGCGGTGCATCGGTTCTGGAAATGTCGATCCTGACACATGAGTTGTTGACCGCTGACATCGGCGACCGGATTGAGTTGATCGTGGGACCGGACGCAATGATGACCGCGCTCGATATGCATGGATTTTCCATAACGGTTTTGGAGCTCTCCGAAGACGACGCAGCCTTGCTCGATGCGCCGGTTTCTTGCCCCGGATGGCCCGGTTGCAAACCGATTAGACCGTCCGTCGTTTTACCGTTGCCTGATGGACTGTCACCTGTCCGCGCGCCCGCGTCCAAGCACCCCCAGACGAAAGCGTTTCTAACCGCTTGTTGCGAAGTGCTTATCGCGTCGGAAGCGGATCTGAACGCGTTGGATGCAAAGTCGGGTGATGGCGATACGGGTTCTACACTTGCTTCAGCGTCGCGCGCGTTGATTGATGCAATGGACACGCTCCCTCTGGCCGACCATACCCAACTCTATCGCGCCATCGGTCTGGAGCTCAGCCAGACCATGGGCGGTTCCTCAGGTGTCCTGTTGGCGATCTTCTTTACTGCTGCCGGGGATGCGTCATCGTCGGGACAACCAATGCGCGAGGCGCTGCAGACCGGGTTGGCGCGCATGCAAAAAGTAGGTGGGGCAAATCCCGGCGACCGAACACTGGTCGATGCACTTCTCCCCGCCCTCGAAGCGCTTCATGAGGGTCTTGGATCTGCTGCAAGAGCCGCCCGAAAAGGCGCCGACTTCACCGCAACGCTTACGACTGCCAAGGCGGGTCGCGCATCCTATATCAATGCCGAGCAACTCAACGGTCATGTTGACCCCGGCGCCGAAGCAGTCGCGCGATTGTTTGAGCATATAGCCTCGGAAAGTATGCCTAGTTAACTGCAGCGCGCGTGATGATGATCTTGATGACACCGATATTGATCCCAGGTGTGACGGGACACGCTCGCTTCTTGACCCGCTTGCAACCGAACTACCAATCCGTCTCTTTCCGGGGTCGTTTTTCAAAATTGCGGCCTTACTTCTGCGGGGCGGTTTCCCAACTGCGCACATGTCGTCTATATGCAGGTCAACGAGATCGCCAAACGTCGCTAGGTGGGCGGCGGACGACTTGTACGGTGACAGTCCCTGATCGGCACGTGTCTCCGCCTTCCGGGCCCATTTGTGGGCGTCGCTTGAGCGGTGAAAGGTCTCGCTGGTGTAGCGGCCTTTGCGTCTGATCTGGACCCGGTATCCACCGGAGGGAAGCTTCCCTATAGTGGCCATATCGTGAGCGCTGAGTGGTCTAAAAGGGGCAAATCGGGGGATATTGGGGCGCATTCCCGCGTAGAAATTTTGCCCCGCAACAGTTTAAATGTACAAGAAAAATTATGATAAATCAATACGCTAGACTTTCTATTGCCCGATGATGGATGGTGCCGATAGAGCCTGAGAGCCCTTATTTTATTGGCCATTTTTGACAGGGATAAATCTGTTGCACCGATTGTTGCTCCTTACCTTGCGTCACCTTTCTCGATCCCAATAGGCGGTCATGCAGATCATAGCATTCAGTTCTTTGGCGAAAACGCCACGCGGACCCTTTTTGGATGGCAGAACGTCGGGAAGTGTACATTCGCTACACGTGCGCGGTAAGATTGGCTCAAAGGCGACAGCCGACATTCAAGGGGTAGCGGATTGGACATCCTTTCTGCGGTGCGGAAGGCAACTCCGCGCCCCCTTGCTGAAATTCTGCGACGCCGCAAATGACCGCTGTCATGGTAGAGGCACAAACCTTCAACAACTGCTTGGGTTTTGAACGGGGTCTGTGGCAGCATCAAACGATGCGGTTTGCGGCGGCTCCAAAAAGAAGCGTTTGTTGAACGGCTTCCAAGGCCTACATGGCACGCCAAGCTGCCCTTGGTTATTTCTAACTTCATCGGCTGCTTTCGAATTTAGGGCAAAAGCTCCACAGCTAACCGTCTCGCTGAAACGCTTCTCCGATACATCTCTCAAACCATATTCGTTCTGAACGGCCTAAGCCAGATAACCAGCTCGCCAAGCTAAAATTAGAAAGGCGTACGCAGTGATATTTTAAATCATCAATTTCAACGCTTGACGAATCAATCCTTAGCGGTAAGAATGATTATACAAAAAATCACCAAGGACGCTTTGATGTATAACTCTGCCCTTTCGCTCACAACTCATGCCAGTCAGCGCGCCGCAGAGCGCGCAGTTCCGATTGCCGTGGTCAAGATGATCCTGGAATACGGAGAAAGCCAAAATGCCCGCGATGGAGCGCGGAAGTATGCGCTGTCCAAAGCCAGCCTAAGAAAGCTGCGCCAGGACTTCGGAGCAAACGTGTCAAATTCTCTGAGCAAGTTTCGCAAAACTTACGTTGTATCTTCGAATGGCGCGGTCATCACCGTCGCTTTCGCCCACCGCCCCCTCTTTCACTGAAGGAATCAATATGGCCGATTTATTTGCACACAAGTTTTTGCCTTGGCTCGAGAACGCATCCGATGCAGAGGTGAAACGTGAGATCGACGCTCCGGCCACCCTCTTGATCGACGGAGCTCAGCAAGGTGCCAAGCGGATCGATATTGCCTATGCGCCCTTCGATCACGTGACCCAGACAGCAAAGATAGTGGTCGTTGGGATCACGCCCGGACGCCAGCAGATGGCGAATGCGCTGCAAGAATGCAGACGCCAGTTGCGGGCTGGCACAGCGCGGGATGCGGCCCTCGCGGCGGCGAAGGTGCATGCAAGCTTCTCCGGGCCGATGCGGGCGAACCTTGTCGCCATGCTCGACGACATCGGCGTAGCGCAATTGCTCGATCTCGACAGCACGGCCGCCTTGTGGGGATCGGCTTCCGACCTGGCGCATTTCACGTCGGCGCTTCGCTACCCGGTCTTCGTTGACGGTAAGAACTACTCCGGCGCTCCGTCCATGACCCGCGTTCCCGTCCTGCGGAGCCAACTCGACACCTGCCTTGTCGCGGAGATGCGGCAGCTACCGGATGCACTCTACGTGCCGCTCGGCCCCAAGGTGAGTGAGGCACTGGAATGGGCTGCCTCCCGTGCGGGCATTCCGGAGGCACAGGTCTTGAGCGGCCTGCCACATCCGAGCGGTGCCAGCGGTGAGCGCATCGCCTACTTTCTCGGCCGTAAGCCGAAGGAACTGCTGTCTGTTAAGACGAATGCCGCCCGGCTCGATGCAGCACGAGCAGGACTGGTCTCAAAAATAAGCAAACTGGGAGGTCGGACATGACCAAATTACCACGCGACATGGATTTTGAAGAGCGCATCCATGACTTCACGATTGGATATGATTATGAAAACGATCCCGGAGCCACACTCGTGGAATTGGTCCGGGCCGCCGGCGACTTTCTGAGCCAGATCGTCGGGGCCGAAGATGCCGACGCAGGCATGAAGCGCCTGATTGGTCCTCTCGCCGAGGGAGAGGACAATTGGATGGAAGGCCTCAAGACGAACGTGCAAGGTGCCTTTAGCGAATGGCCACTGGGCCAGATGCTGCACAATCTTAGTGCCTACGCCCATTATGGTATCGATATCGAAGCACGAGAGCACGAGGACGAGGCTGCCGTTGCAGCACGTCTCGGAAGCATGGTGGAGACGGCAGACCGCTTCTTGGCGACGTGTCCCCTGGAAACCTGGCTTGGGCAGGATCGTGAAAGGCAACTTGAGGAGACCGTTCTGTTGGCCTCTGGACGATGGGCGCTGGACCACGACCGCCCGATAGAACCGGAGGCCCTCGCAGTTTTCGGCGGCGTCAAAATGAGCCGGATGCGCAACCTGGTTTCTGGCGAGAATCCCACCCTCCGGCGCGAGAACGGTCTCATACCTGCCAAACCCGCGACTGATTGGTTGGAAGGCCGCGACAGCTTTTGCCCCTCGATCTGGCGTGCCGCACGCCCAAATTACGATGGGGCGGTCACGATATACAAATATGTAGAGGCTCTCTTCGTACCGATGTCTCGGGATGGGTCACTCTTTCATCCCGGTCTCGAACGGCGTGGCACGTTCACCATCGGCGAAAAGGGCAATGAAACGCATGTCAAAAATTTTGATGATGCGCTGCGCGATCTTCAAGAGATGCCTGATCCGGCTTGGCGTCGCCCACCGCGGGGAGGCCGCGGCGGCTGGAGCATCGTGCGCGGGACAAGCTGGGCCCGCATGTCACAAGCGGAACTGGATGCACACGCCCGGTCGGACAAAGAACTTATGAAACACATTGAGGGAGGCCATGAAGATGACTGAGGTATCTCGAGCTGCTTCATTCCTATCCACAGCCATCGATTTTTCTGGCCTAACCCAAAAGGAGATCGCCCGTCGGGCGGGTTTCAGTCGGCCAAACGTCATCTCCATGATGAAATCTGGCGAAACCAAAATCCCAATCTCTCGGGTTCCGGGCCTTGCCAGGGCCTGTGGCATTACCGAACGCGTATTGCTCGAAATTGTTCTATCGGAGGATCACCCTGAGATCTGGGAAGTCATTAAGCATACGGGGTGTTTTGATCCACGAGCAACCAAGGAAGACTTCCTGTGATGCTTTCGCCTCGCGC
>JBARUV010000195.1:0-12153 GCA_049645905.1 Sulfitobacter sp. | reverse complement strand
CGATAATCCGTCGGGCTCGCCAGTTCATGCACGACCATCTTGTCTTTGATCAGTTCGATAAAGGGCAAGAACAGGTCCCGGTTCAGTCCATTCTTGTAGAGCGCATCGGGCAAGCGGTTGGAGGTTGTGACGACAACCACGCCCTCGGCAAAAAGCCTCTGGAACAAGCGGCCGACGATCATCGCATCGGTGATGTCACTGATCTGCATCTCGTCAAAGGCCAGCAGCCGGACAGAGGCGGCGACATCCATCGCCACAGGAGCGATAGCGTCATCCACGCCGGTCTTGCGCACTTCGTGCATGGCGCCGTGGATTTCCTGCATAAAGGCATGAAAGTGGACGCGCCGCGCAGGCACATCGCCCAAGTGTTCAACAAACATATCCATCAACATGGATTTGCCACGTCCCACACCACCCCAGATATAAAGCCCTTTGGGCGGGTCAGGCGCTTTGCGGAACAGGCCCGTTTTGACTGGCTGCAGCAATGCCTCGCGGATGCGGTCAAATTCCGGCATGATCGCTTGCTGGGCGGGGTCAGCGCGCAGTTTGCCCTCGGCAATCAGGCGGTTGTATGTTTCGCGTAAACTGGACATGGGTCTGGCATAATGGCCTTGCAACGGATTGAAAAGTCCGGCGAAGCTTCACAATGGGTGAAATCCCATATCACAACTGGTGATTTGACCACCCCCTCAATCCGGCTAATGTGGCCGGATCAAATAGAGAAGCCCCTCATGGAACAACGCACCCCCCTGTTCACACCCGTTTTGATGGTCGGGTGTGTGATTATCATGGTCAGCTTTGCGGTCCGCGCGTCGTTTGGTGTGTTCCAGATCCCGATCGCAGAGGAATTTGGCTGGCTGCGTGCCGAATTTTCGATGGCGATTGCTATTCAGAACCTCGCATGGGGCATCGGGCAGCCGATTTTTGGCGCAGTCGCGGAAAAGATCGGGGACCGGCGCGCCATCATTATCGGTGCAATTGTCTATGCATTGGGCATGGTGCTGAGCGCCAATTCCACCTCTCCGATCGAACTTCAAAGTTATGCGTGGCTGGTAGGTTTTGGCGTGGCGGGCACCGGTTTTGGTGTGATTCTGGCTGTGGTGGGGCGCGCGTCATCTAATGATAACCGGTCTATGTCACTGGCAATTGCCACGGCTGCGGGCAGCGCGGGTCAGGTTTTTGGCGCGCCGATGGCCGAATGGATGTTAGGCTTCATGACGTGGCAAATGGTGTTCATCGCCTTTGCTGGTATCATACTGGCGATGATCCTCACCCTTCCGCTGATGCGCGCACCGGTGATGGCCAGCAAAGCAGAGCTGGAGGAAAGTCTGGGTCAAATTCTGGTCAAGGCCTTCAAGGACCCGTCTTATTCGCTGATCTTTCTGGGGTTCTTTTCCTGCGGATATCAGCTGGCATTTATTACCGCGCATTTTCCGGCCTTCGTGACAGAAATGTGCGGCCCGATCCTGCCCGGCGGCGTGTTGCATAACATTGGCATTACAAGCACCTCCGCACTGGGCGCGGTGGCGATTTCGCTGATCGGATTGGCGAATATTGCGGGTACACTTGCGGCAGGCTGGGCCGGGAAAAGATATTCCAAGAAGTATCTTTTGGCCGGGATTTACACCGGCCGCACAATTGTTGCTGCGCTCTTTATCATGTTCCCGATCACGCCCATGTCAGTAATCGTTTTCTCGGTGTTTATGGGCGCACTGTGGTTGGCGACGGTGCCGCTGACTTCCGGTTTGGTCGCGCATATCTATGGGCTGCGCTATATGGGCACGCTTTACGGTATCGTCTTCTTCAGCCACCAGTTGGGATCGTTTATGGGGGTCTGGCTCGGCGGGCGGATGTATGACGCATACGGTAGCTACGAAGCGGTCTGGTGGATTGGTGTCGCGATTGGTGCCTTTAGCGCAGTTGTGCACTTGCCGATCCGCGAAAGGCGTTTGGAAGGACTGGTGACCGCCTGAGCCGGGAGCCTAGTCAGTGATCAGTTGTCATCTGGCGGCTCTCCACCGGTCAAGAATGTAGCGGCTGGTCATAAGGTCCAGATGCGCGCCACCACCGTTCTTGAACAGGGTGATTTCAGTATCGGACCGGCGCGTGAAGCGTTCCAGATCGTAGTAGTCCGCGATCAGGTCGTCACGTGTGATGGCCCCTGACTCCAACGGGATGCTGATTTCCCCGATATGGCGGATGGTTGTATCGAAACTGTCCACAAAAATGCGTGCACGGGTCAGCGCGGTATCGTCTACTTCGCGCATGTCTGGGCGGTAGGCACCAATCAGATCAACGTGTTGACCGGGGCGCAGCCAATCGCCTCTGATCAGCGGGTTGGTGGACATTGTAGCCGAGGTAATGATGTCGGCGGAATTCACCGCTTTTTCAAGATCTTCCGCAACTGTCAGGTTTGTCAGTTCATCCGCCATCCTTTCCGCGTTGGCGCGGGTGCGGTTCCAGACGGTAAACAGCGCATTCGGGAAGGCGGCGGAATAGGCCGCATGCAGCGCCCGTCCTTGATTGCCGGCGCCTACAATCAGGATGTTACGGCTGTCGGGTCGTGCCAGCCGTCGGGCAGCCAGCAGGCTGTCACCTGCGGTTTTCCACTTGGTCACCAAATGGAAATCCACGAGCGCTTCCAACGTGCCGGTGTCATCTGAATAGAGGTTCAACCCCCCGTTCACCATCGGTCTGCCTTGAGCGGGATTTCCGGGAAAAACGGTTGCGGATTTCACGGCAATGCCCAGACCGTCGATCCACGCCGCACGGTTAAGCAATGTGTCAGGACCACGATACAGAAAAGTATCGCCAATCTCGGCCTTGGGCAGGGCATGGCCTGCAGCAAGGGCATCGGTCAGGCCGATCCAGTCCAGCAGAGCTTCGCCTTCGTCAAAGGGGATAAATGGTATGTTTGTCATGCGGTATCATCTTTATTCAGCAGGCCGGATGCAACCAGTGCATCTGCCCAGCCCTGCGGACCCTCAAAAAGATGGGTCTGCCAGCCGCGACCCTTTGCGGCCGCGATATTGTCTGCGCGGTCGTCGGTGAACAAAAGCGCCTCCGGGGCGATCCCGCTCGTCTGCTCAACGGCTTGATAAATGTGCGGATCCGGTTTGATCATGCCCATGTGGCCCGAGATGAAATCACGATCGAATTGGCGGAGAAAAGGATAGCGTGTCGCTGCCAAATCGTAAGTCTGGATTCCGAAATTGGTGAGCGAAAACACCGGTACGCCTTGGGTCTGAAGCGCTTTCATCAGGCGGACGGAACGGGGGATCACGGGATAGGCAAGGTCAAGCCAGCGGTCATGCCACAACAGTATTTCGTCGCGCCAGTCGGGATATTCCTCAGCCGTCGCATATATTACGTCGCGAAAGGTTTCGCCTATATCCACGCGGTCATTCATGGCGTGCAGGTCAACGGCGGCAAACATGGCGCGGCGCCGGTCTGCGCCCATTTCTGCGTCAAAGAAGCGTTCGGGTTGCCATTCAATCAGCACGTTACCGATGTCGAACACGACGGCTTGTGGTTTCATCATTTGCCTTTCGGGACAGACTGGAAATTTTTCTCAAGCTTTAGCCGCGGCGCGTAGTTCCCGTTCAAGCGCCTCAAGAAAGCGGGAGCGGTCGGCTTTTGTAAATCCTTTGCCACCGCCTTGTCGGAACGGATCGGCCGCACGCAGATCGGTCATCAGATCGCGGGTCGCCAGTACGTTGCCGATGTTGGCAGGAGTCAGCGCTTCACCGTTGTGTTTAAGTACACGCGCCCCGGCCTCAACACACTTGGAGGCCAGAGGGATGTCGCCCGTGACAACCACATCGCCTTTGCCTGCACGTTCGGCGATCCACATGTCTGCCACGTCAGGGCCATCCGGCACGATCACGGTCTCTACCAGCGGGTTTTGAGAGGGCCGAAGCCCGCCGTTGGATACGACGTACATGCGCACCTTGTGGCGGGTTGCGACCCTCTCGGCCTCGGCCTTTACGGGGCAGGCGTCTGCGTCAATATAAAGCGCAGTCATGAATAGAGCGCATCGGCGTGAAAGGCGACATGGTCTTCCATAAAGGTCGAGACGAAATAGTAGCTGTGATCGTAGCCCGGTTGCATGCGGAAGATGCCTTGCTGGCGCTTTGTCGCGATGGCGGCGGCAAGTGCTTCGGGTTTGAGCAGATCAAGGAACTGATCCGATGCACCCTGATCAATCAGGATCGGCCCGTCAAAACCCTTTTCCTGCATCAGAAGGGTCGCGTCATGGCGTGCCCAGGTGGTTTCGTCATCGCCGAGATAGGCGTTCAGTTGTTTGCGACCCCAGTCGCTTGCGGTGGGGTTGGTGATAGGTGCGAATGCCGACACAGACCGGAATCTTCCGGGCAGGTTCATTGCCAGTGTCAGCGCGCCGTGTCCGCCCATTGAATGGCCGGTAATGCCTTGGCGTTCGGGATCAACGGAGAAATTTCTTTCGAGAAGAGTTGGCAGCTCCTCGGCGACATAATCCCACATCTGGAAGTGAGGGCTCCAGGGATCCTGCGTCGCGTTGACATAAAAACCTGCGCCCTTGCCAAGATCATAGGCTTCATCATCCGCGACATCCTCGCCCCGGGGTGAAGTATCGGGAAAGACCAGTGCGATGCCATGTTCCGCAGCCCAGCTTTGCGCGCCTGCCTTGGTCATGGCGTTTTCATGGGTGCAGGTCAGGCCCGACAGGTACCAAAGGACGGGCACTGGTCCATCCTGCGCTTCTTCGGGCAGGAACAGGCCAAAGGTCATGTCGCATTTGCAGGCATCAGATGTGTGGGAGTAAACCCCCTGGGTGCCGCCAAAGCAGGCATTTTCGGAAACGGTTTTCATGTGCGGAGTCCTTTTAAGCGAATGGATCAGTTAGATTGGGACAGTAAGGGCAATTGTCGCAAGGGTTAAGAGCCCGTGACCCACGCAACCACAATTGACACGCTCAAGATGCTGATGGCTGTGGATACGAGGATCGCAGCAGAAACCCGTTGCGGGGCCACGCCATAGTGTTGCGCCAGCATATAGACATTGCCCGCAACCGGCAGCGCGGAGGCGCAGATCACGACACCTGCAGCATAGGGATCAACAGCAAAGATCAACATGGCAAAAGCGACCAGAAGCGGATGCAGTACCAGTTTGCAGAAACTGAGCCAGCCGGCAATCTGAATTTTTTCGGCTGATTTGCTGGCCAGTGAGGCGCCGATCGCAAACAGCGCGCCCGGTGTCGCCGCCCCACCTAGAATCGCCAGAAAGTCGTTCATCGGGTCGGGAATCGGAAGGGCAAGGCCAGCCCACAAGAGACCCGACCCGATGGCCACGATCATGGGGTTTTTCACCAGACCCAAAGCGATCGTGCGCAATAGTTGAAGTCCTGACAGGCCCTCTCTTGAACCTGTGACAAGTATGACAATCAAGCTGGAGAAAACGATCAGATCCACCGCCAGCGCCAGCATGATGGGGCCAATCGCTTCGGGTCCCAACAGAAGGGTCAGCATGGGCACACCCAGAAACCCGACGTTGCCGATGGCCGCGCATTGTGCCTCGATCGCGGTTGTGGCGACGTCCAGTTTGCGCAGGAACCCCACGATGGTCGCGATGCCGTAAACAAATGTCGTGCCCCAGAGATAGGCAATGACCAGTCTCGTATCCCAGACTTCGGCCAATGACAGGTTGGCGGCAAACCGGAAGAGCATTGCTGAGAGGGCAAAGTAGAAAACGAACTTTGTAAGATAGGCGGTCGCTTCGGCGGAAAAGAATTTTGTGCGGCCGGCCCAGTAGCCAAGGCCGATAAGAGCGAAGAAGGGAATGGTCTTCAAGAAGATGGCAAGCATATGTCAGGGTTATCCAGCCCGGCAGGGTTTCGCAAGGCGCTGGCGAAGATCCACGCGGTGGGCTAGATCGGGAAAATGCTCGATACTGTTCTTATGCACCGGCGCAGTGACGCCAATATCGGTGATGCGGCCTGCACGCCTGCGCATTACTTTGATTTCGGGGCGCATGAAATTATCGGTTTCGGGCAGGATGCGTCGGCCTGTCGCCGCGCGATTTTGGGCGGCGGTCAGGTTTATAGCGATGTCGTGCAGGCGGCGATTTATCACACGGCAAAAGCGAGGCATCGTGTTGTCTGGGGCGTCGGGATTTCGGCGCGCAATGTGGCGGACATCAGCTTTGATATTCTGGAAGGGTCGAGCGCGCTGATCGGATCGCGCAACTGGGGCGTAAAGCGGTGTGAATTTATACCCTGCGCCAGCGCGATGTCGCCGCTGTTTGATGCGCCTGAACCTCCTCTTCATGATGTGGTTTGCTTTTGGCATGCGCGCAAGTCCGAGCGGATTGAGTGGATCACCGGCATCCCGCAGATGACAAACCATAATGGCACTCTGCCAGAGGCGATCAGGTTTTTGGCCAGCGGAGCCACCGTAGTCACTAACTCCTATCACGGGACATATTGGGCGATGTGCCTTGGCCGACGTGTTTTGTGTCTGCCGTTCAGTGACAAGTTCAGCCAGTTTCAGGACAATCCGGTCTTTGCCACGCCCGAAGACTGGGTGCAAAAAATTCATGCCGCCGAGGCACGTCCAGACGTGCTGGAAGACGCGCGCAGGCGCAATCTTGCGTTTTATGACAAGGTTATGAACCTAACCTGATCCGATCAGCACCCCGGCCGCAAAGACCAGCGCACCCCCCAGTACGACCTGCATCGCAGCGCGAAAGAAGGGTGTCTGCATAAAGCGGTTTTGTATCCACGCAATGGCCCAAAGCTCGATGAACACGACAACAAACGCCGTTAACGTCGCGGTCCAGAAGTCCGTGATGAGATAGGGCAGCGCATGACCCAATCCGCCCACTGCCGTCATGATCCCCGAGGCGAAACCCCGTTTGAGGGGCGAACCGCGTCCGGACAATTCGCCATCGTCAGACGCTGCTTCGGTAAAGCCCATCGAGATCCCTGCGCCAACGGATGCCGCCAACCCGACCAGAAAGGTTGTCCAGGTGTCCTGTGTGGCAAAGGCGGTGGCAAAGATCGGCGCCAGCGTTGACACTGAACCGTCCATCAGGCCCGCGAGCCCCGGTTGCACCCAGGTCAGAATAAATTGGCGGTGCGCAAGGCTGTCCTCACTGGCTTCTGTTTCGGGGTCCAGATGGGCCGCGCTGAGGTCTTCCGCGGTTGATTGATGTCCCGCCTCTGCGGCAGCCAGATCACCCAGCAGTTTGCGTGTCGCCGCATCTGTGGTCCGTGCAGCAGCGGACAGGTAAAAGCGTTCGGCGTCCTGTTCCATCGCGGACGCTTCGGCACGGATGCGATCAAGGCCGAGGTTTTCGACCAGCCAGACAGGGCGGCGGGCGTAATAGCCCGACACATGTTCGCGCCGGATCAGGGGGATGGTTTTGCCAAAGCGATGCACATGAAGATCAATGAGAAGCTGGCGGTGGGTGTCTTCCTCAGCTGCCATTCCGTCAAACACAGCAGCACTGTCGGGGAAATCGGCGCGCAGGCTTTCTGCGTAGCCGCGGTAGATGCGCGCGTCGTCCTCCTCTGATGAAATGGCGAGGGCGAGCACTTGTTGTTCGCTCAGGTCGCGGAAACGTTTGCGGTAGGGGGAAAAGCGCATAGTGTCTCTCGTGTGATTTAGAATAGTTCTAAACCACATGGCGCAGAAGGCAACAGGTGCCGTCCTCGTGCGGTCGATTTCCCTTGGAACTGAACGATTCGGTTTATATTCTGTTCCGACAGCATCCGGGGAGGACGTATGAACGCCAGTGCACGCGACGTCCGAAAGGGCCGCAAGTTTGATCAGGTACTGCAAGGCGCACGCGCTGTATTCATGGCAGACGGTTTCGAAGGTGCCAGCGTGGACGAAATTGCCCGGGTCGCAAATGTCTCCAAGGCCACGCTCTACAGTTATTTTCCCGACAAGCGGTTGTTGTTCATGGAAGTGGCCAACAGCGAATGTATCCGGCAAGGTCAGGAAGCTCTCGACAACATCGACATGGCTGGCCCGCCGCGACAAGTGCTTGAGCAGGCAGGACGACACTTTCTAAGCCTGATCACCTCCACCTTCGGCCAGCAGATCTTCCGGATTTGCGTTGCGGAGTCTGATCGCTTTCCGGAGATCGGGCAAAGTTTTTATAACGCCGGCCCCGCAATGATTCATGCCGAGATGGTACAATATTTGAAGCTGGCCCAAGCGCGCGGAGAACTCGCGATCAACGACCACGCGTTGGCGGCTGACCAGTTCCGTGAATTGTGCAAGGCGGACGTCTGGATGCGCCTGATTTTCGGGGTCAACAAGAGTGTCACTGAAGGTGACATTGACCGCGTGGTCCATGGCGCAGTGGAGACATTCATGGCGCGGTATGGCGCGTGAGAGTGATCCTGTTGTGTGCTTTGGTATGTGGATGTTCTGAGAGGACAGACAATACCATCTGCAATGCTGACAATTGGCGAGCATTGATAGGAAAGCCCGAAGAAGCACTGTACGGCGCATATGCAAACCTGCGGGTGATCCGTGATGGTGATGTTGTGATAGACGTTCCGAACGAAAACCGGCTGAATGCGGTGATTGATCAGGACGGTCTGATAAAAGAATTCGGGTGTTACTAACGCCCCCAAAAGGAGAGAAGTAATGAAGACGATATTTGGATTGGTCGGTGCTGTGATGCTGGCAGGCTGCGGGGCGGTGACCACCGGAGGTGGCGGCAACGGCGTGGCGGCCTCAGCAGGCGGGCCGGATACATGCAATGCGGCGGCCTATGCATCGTTAGTGGGTCAAGATGCGGTGACCGCGTTGCAGATTCCGGACCCAAAGCGGTCTTATCGTCCGGATGAAGCGATCACGCAGGATTTCAACGCCGCACGGGTGAATATCGTGTTGGACGAAACTGACGTGATTTCTGCGATCACCTGCGGGTAGCGGCCCTGCGTGCCTGATTGAACTTACTCTTACAAAGGGAGACATGCCTCCCTTTGTAAGGGATCAACCCTTCGGACGGTTGTCCAGAATCCGCACGGCCTTGCCCTCAGAACGTGCCACGCTACCCACATCTGCGACCTCGACCGCAACGCTGATGCCGATGGTCTGTTTGATCTGCCCCGCCAGAGCCTTGGCCGCGGCGCGTCGCGCATCACCAACCAGCGATGCATCGGCACATTCACACAGCACCCTCATCTGATCCATCCGGTCCGGTCTGCTCAGTTCGATTTGAAAGTGGGGCGACAGGCCTTCTGTTGCCATCAAGGCTTCTTCGATCTGGGTCGGAAAGACATTCACACCGCGCAGAATGATCATATCGTCGCTACGCCCCGTCACCTTTTCCATACGGCGCATCGACCGCGCAGTACCTGCCAACAGGCGGGTCAGATCGCGGGTGCGGTAGCGGATGATCGGAAACGCCTCTTTGGTCAGCGAGGTAAACACCAACTCGCCGTGTTCGCCATCCGCGACAGGTTCGCCAGTTTCTGGATTGACGATTTCGGGAAAAAAGTGATCCTCCCAAATGTGCAACCCGTCTTTGGTCTCTACACATTCCATAGAGACTCCGGGGCCCATCACCTCTGACAGGCCGTAAATGTCGACCGCGTGCATATCAAAAGCCTGCTCGATCTCAAGCCGCATCGCGTTGGTCCAGGGTTCGGCACCAAAAATACCAACCTCAAGGGACGAGTCCCGCGGATCAAGGCCCTGAACCGCAAATTCATCCAGGATCGACAGCGCATATGACGGGGTTACGGTTATGCCCTTGGGTTTGAAATCCTCGATCAGGCGGACCTGTCGGGGAGTCATCCCGCCCGAAATCGGATAGGTCGAAAGCCCAAGCGCATCAGCGCCAAGGTGAATTCCCAACCCACCGGTAAACAGCCCGTAGCCATATGCATTGTGCAGCATATCACCCCGCTGTAACCCCGCTGCGCGCAGGGAACGCGCCACCACAGTGCCCCAGTTGCTAAGGTCATTCTGGGTATACCCAACCACAGTTGGCTGGCCCGTCGTGCCAGAAGACGCATGAATGCGCGCCACTTGATCGCGCGGTACCGCGAACATTCCAAACGGATAATTCGCACGCAGGTCGGTTTTGACGGTGAAGGGAAACTTGGAAAGGTCTGACAGCGATTTCAGATCATCGGGATGCACACCCGCGTCGTCAAAGTTCTTTTTATAGAACGCCACATTGTCATAGGCATGCTTCAGCGTCCATTTCAGACGCTCCAACTGTAGTGCCATGATCTCGTCGCGGCTCGCGATCTCGATGGGATCAAGGGTGGACTTGGCAGGTGTGAGGTCTTTCATGGGGCGTCATCCTCGGGGAAATGTTGACCTTTGATGCTGCGTGACAATCCGCGAAAAAGCGCGACGATATGGCCTTCCTCGCCGGTCACAACCACGTCGTAAACGCCAGAGCGTCCGGTCCTGGATACTTCCGTCGCCTGCGCGGTCAATCGCTCGCCGGGTTGCCCTGGCGCGATATAGGTGATCTGGTTTTGTTGGGCGAGTGTGTTCTGGTTGTAGCTGTTGCAGGCAAAGGCAAAGCAACTGTCGGCCAACGTAAAGATAAAACCGCCGTGACAAATTTGATGCCCATTCAACATGTCAGGACGCACAATCATCGACATCGTCGCCGTGCCGGGCCCCACTGCATCAATCACCATGCCCAACCCCGGTGAGGCGACATCATTCGCTAACATGATCGCGGCGCATTTTTCAGCACGGGCTTGGGGGGTCATGCGATTTCACCTTTGTGTTTCATAATTTGCAACATAGACAAGAATTTGTAACGCGTTCAAGCAACATCATCGAAATTCTGGGCTTGATTTGAGCGCGCCCGCGGGCAACTGTCAAACCATGACGATGCACACCCCCGGGCCCCGGACCCCGAATGTCACCCCTTTTGAACGCGTTCCTGAACAGGTCGCTTTTCACCGGACCGAACTTTCGGTCATTCTGTCCCTCTATGGCCGGATGGTCGCGGCAGGCGAATGGCGGGACTACGGAATTTCGTGCTTGCGCGAGGTTGCGGTTTTCTCCGTGTTTCGTCGCACTGCCGAAATCCCGTTGTATCGCATTGAAAAGCGACCCAAACTGCGCGGTAAACAAGGCATGTATTCAGTTGTCGGAACAGGCGGGCAGGTTCTGAAGCGTGGGGCGGACCTGAAATCCGTGTTGCGGGTGCTGGAGCGCAAGTTGATCCGGTCCGTCGAATAAAATTCTAGCGCGCTTGGTCAAATCCTGCGGTGCGCCGTAACAGGGCCGCCACCAGAACCTTGGATACGGTCAATGGCATCCTTTATCGGCTCATAGTTTACCGCCATCGCGTGGGCATTCGCGTGGATCATGGTGTCAGGGTCGCTGACCAAGGCAACGTGACCTTTCCAGAACAGCAGGTCATTGCGACGGTAGGGTGCATGGGCCCCTTCCCCAATTATCATTTGCTGGTCGCTGTCACCCGGACAGGGTATGCCGCAAGCCAGCAGAGCAGCTTGAACCAGCCCCGAACAGTCAATCCCCCAGCGGGTATTGCCGCCCCACAGATAATCAGTGCCAAGATAGTGAGCCGCCACACCAGCGGGGTCGGTTTTGATATGTCCCACAGGGGCAAGATGCTGCTTGGGAATAAACCCTTGAGACATCTCGATAAACCCGTTCGACTCAGAACGGGCAGTAATACGGCTAAGATGGGACAGCCCAAGGATATCACGCGACTTGAGATTGGCTGTCTCATAGATATGCGTGCACGGGGCGCAGATGTAGTGGGTTGCAGCCTCATGTGGCTTGTGGGTTTCGGACCTGACATAGCCAAGATAGCCATCACGCGCGGACCGCACATAGGCCCAACCATCCCTTTCGTCCAGCAGCGTCACATCCTGACCGAACAGTAGCTGGCGATCACGCGGGCCGTCGGGGGTGCGTAAAAGATCGCAAAATGCAGTCGTGATGCAGCGTGATGATTCCTGCGTTACTCGCGCCGGATCATGTGCGGCACGCGGGTCGCTCACAGGTTCAGCAGCTTGGGCAGGGCGGCATAAAGCGCGCGGGTTGCCTGCCCTACGCCGCCCTTGGGGCGGGCCGGGGCGTCAGCCGGTTGCCAGCCATAGATGTCAAAGTGGGCATAGGCACTGTCCGAAACAAAGCGGCGCAAGAAAAG
>JBARUV010000194.1:0-13957 GCA_049645905.1 Sulfitobacter sp. | reverse complement strand
TACATCGAAACGGCGGAACTCAAAGGCATGGGGATGCTGAAAATCATCCGCAAACATGCTTTCCCCAATGCGGTCGCCCCGATCGTCAACGTGGTGATGATCAACATGGCCTACCTCGTCGTCGGTGTTGTGGTCGTCGAAGTGGTGTTCGCCTACCCCGGCATGGGACAATATCTGGTGGACCATGTGGCCAAACGCGACGTGCCTGTAGTGCAGGCCTGCGGTCTGATTTTTGCGGCTGTGTACATCGGCCTGAACCTGATTGCGGATATCGTCTCTATCCTTGCTAATCCCAGACTACGGCATCCAAAATGAAGAACATCCCCATCTCCGCAATGATCGGCTTGCTCTTCACCGGCCTCTATTTCCTGATGGCGATCCTTGCCCCCGTCATCGCCCCCTACGGCATGGCCGAAGTCGTGGGCGATGTCTGGGAACCCTCCTCATCCGAATTCCTGCTGGGGACAGACAGCATTGGCCGCGACCTGCTGACACGCCTGATCTATGGCGGACGTACAACGATGTTTATCGCAACCATGGCCACCATCCTCAGCTTCGTGACCGGTGCGGTTCTGGGCTTTTTCGCCGCTGTTTCCGGCGGCTGGATTGATCAGGTCTTAAGCCGTTTTGTGGACCTGATCATGTCGATCCCCTCGCTGATCTTCGCTCTGGTTGTCCTCTCGGTGATGCCCACCACAATGGTCACTCTGATCATCCTGATGGGCCTGCTGGATTCGACACGCGTCTACCGTCTGGCCCGCGCCGTGGCCGTCGACATCACCGTGATGGATTATGTCGAAGCGGCCCGCCTGCGCGGCGAGAAAACCGCCTGGATCATCTTTCGCGAAATCCTGCCCAACGCCTTGTCGCCACTGGTGGCGGAAATGGGCCTGCGCTTTATCTTCATGGTGCTGTTCATCTCGACCCTGTCCTTCCTCGGCCTTGGCGTGCAGCCCCCGCAAGCGGATTGGGGTGGCATCGTGAAAGAGAACAAGGAAGGCATCAACTACGGCATTCAGGCAGCTCTTTATCCGGCCTATGCCATCGCCACTTTGTGTATCTCGATCAACCTTGTCGCGGACTGGGTGTTGAACCGGACCACGTCTTTGAAAGGGGGCAGAGGATGACCGACGAACCGCTTCTCAAAGTACGGGGCCTGAAAATCGGCGCAACGATCTATCCCCCCGGTGAACGCCCGCGCGACATCGAAATCGTGCACGGCGTGGATTTCGATCTGGCGCCGGGCAAGGTACTGGGCCTGATCGGGGAATCCGGTGCTGGCAAATCGACCATCGGTCTGGCGGCAATGGCCTATGGCCGCGGCGGCGTGGAACTGACAGGCGGCGAAGTCTGGGTCAACGGGCGCGACATGTTGCAGGCGGGGCTGCGCGACGTCCGCCGTTTGCGCGGTGCGGAAGTGACCTATGTGTCCCAGTCCGCAGCAGCCTCGTTCAATCCCGCAAAAAAGATCATGGAGCAGGTCATCGAAGCCGCCGTGTTCCAGAATAAATTCACCCGCAAGGAAGCCGAAGCCCGCGCTGTTGAACTGTTCACCAAACTCGGCCTGCCCGATCCCGAAAATATCGGCAACCGCTATCCCCATCAGGTGTCAGGCGGACAATTGCAGCGCTGCATGACCGCGCTGGCGCTGTGCCCCGAACCCGATCTGGTGGTGTTTGACGAACCGACCACCGCACTGGATGTAACCACGCAGATCGATGTGCTGGCAGCCATCAAGGACGCGATCCGCGATACCGGCGTTGCCGCCCTCTATATCACCCACGATCTGGCCGTCGTGGCACAGGTCAGCGACCACATCATGGTGCTGCGCATGGGCGAGATGGTCGAATACGGCACCGTTGACCAGATCATCAACAATCCGCAAGAAGAGTACACCCAAGCACTGGTGTCCGTGCGCTCCATCAAACACGTGGAAAAGGAACCGACGGATACCCCCCTGCTGCGCGTGGAAAACATCACTGCGCGCTACAAGGGCACCAATTTCGACGTGCTCAAGGATGTGAACGTGGAATTGCATCCCGGCCAGACACTGGCGATTGTCGGGGAAAGCGGTTCCGGCAAATCAACGCTGGCACGCGTGATCACTGGCTTGCTGCCGCCCAGCGCCGGACAGGTTGTGTTTGACGGTCGTACGCTCACCCCCGACCTGCCCACGCGCCCGCTGGATGATCTGCGCGAATTGCAGATGATCTACCAGATGGCCGATACCGCGATGAACCCGCGCCAGACCGTGGGCACCATCATCGGCCGCCCACTGGAATTCTACTTTGGCCTCAAAGGCAAAGCCAAACAGGCCCGTATTCAGGAACTGCTGGACGAAATAGAGCTGGGTGAAGGGTTTCAGGACCGGTATCCGGCGGAATTGTCAGGGGGCCAGAAACAGCGGGTCTGCATCGCCCGCGCACTGGCCGCCAAGCCCAAGCTGATCATCTGCGACGAGGTCACTTCGGCCCTCGATCCGCTGGTAGCAGACGGTATCCTGAAACTGCTGCTGAACCTGCAAAAGATCGAAGACGTGGCCTATCTGTTCATCACCCACGACCTCGCGACGGTCAAAGCGATTGCCGACAGTATCGCCGTGATGTTTCAAGGCGAAGTCGTGCGCTATGGCCCGAAATCGCAGGTGCTCGCCCCGCCCTTCGACGATTACACCGACCTGTTGTTGTCCTCCGTACCCGAAATGAAACTGGGCTGGCTGGAAGAAGTTCTGGCGCATCGCAAAATGGAAAGCGCGGGCAACTGAGGCTGCGGAACACTTTGGATTGCATTTCCACAGGACGTCGCATTACTTACCTGATCGCTGGTGAAAACAGCTTCAGGCTCGCCAAATAGGTACGGAACCGCACCTGCAATAGGTGCGCGGCAAATTAAGTGCTAATCTGCCACCGCAGGCCTAGTCGGTTTTTGACAAAACTAAATTCTACGGTTTCTGTTCTGCGGTTTCTGTTCTGCTGTACCGATCACGCGGGGGCGATTCTACTAGGCCTGCAATCTTTACGACGACGTCCCACGCAAATTCAGCTTCGGGCATTGGTCATACTTTTGCCCGCTCACTGCATGTCTGTACGAAACCGCACAAAATCGAGTTCGTTCCTGACATTGTCTGCGGACTGCTCTACGGTGACTCATTGGATGTCATTCCGTTAGGGCGGCACCGACTAGGAGACATCGTGCGTGCGCTCTTGCCCCAGGCTAAGAGCGCGTCATGATCAAAGGTCTTTCCTGTCCGTATGGACAGAGTAATCTCGTTTCCACACTCTCCGGCGCTGATCGTAAACTGATTGAACCACATCTGACGCCCGTGGATCTGGATCGCGGAATGGTTCTGGAAGAAGCCGATGCGCCGATCAAGCTTGTCTATTTCCTCAATTCCGGCGTTGGATCGACTGTTGCGGCCACAACAAACGGGCGCGGCATCGAAGTGGGTCTGTTCGGCCTTGAAGGTATGTCAGGCAGTGCGATTGCGATGCACGATCGCCATTCTACCTACGAAACGTTCATGCAGATTGGCGGGACAGGGCAGTCTATTGAGCCTGACAAATTGATTGAACTGATGCAGGAAAGCCCGTCGCTGCAACGTCATCTGCTTCATTACGCGCGGGTCATGATGACGCAAACGTCCCAGACCGCACTGTCGAATGGCCAGTCCAGACTCGAAGAACGGCTCGCCCGCTGGCTTTTGATGTGCCATGACCGGATCAGCGGCGACGCGATCCGCCTGACGCACGAGTTTTTGTCGGTAATGTTGGGCGTGCGCCGCGCCGGGGTAACCGTCGGAACACAAGTTCTTGAAGGTAAGGGATTGATCCGGGCCGATCGCGGAAGAATCGTGATCCTTGATCGCGATGGTCTGGTGAGCGAAGCGCAGGAGACATACGGTATTCCCGAAGCTGAATATGCACGTTTGATTGGCTTTGACCGACCGGATTGACAAGGTAAATTCTTGGCCTCACGAGGCGACGGTAGCGGCATCCCGACATCAGCTTCGCTTCGCCAAGCCATCCAATATCACCTCCAATGGGAGGTTGGACGCTTTGCTCATTTCCTGCGGGGTCAGCCCGCAATCAACGAAAGATATCAGAATAATTTGCAGAAGGTCCTCGCTGATCAGCATCGGCTGTACTGTCTGACGCGCTCCGCTACGGTACGGCACAGTTTTGCGATCTGAAAGAAAAGTTCTGCGACTGTGATATTCGGTCATCTTGGGATACTGCCTTTCACACTATCCTCCAGGTCATGTTTTTGTCCCCCGACAAACTGTGGTCCAATCTTCAAGTAACCCACGCCCTGCAATTCCAGCCGGGCGATGCTGTTGCACGTCAGGCCGATGGCGATTTCATAACCTCAACTGCCAATTCCCGGGTATAATCGCGATATTGCTCCACGGTGTTTGCAATGTACGCTTCCTGAAGTCCGATCAATTCCGCCGTGTCCCCGCACGCCATTATCGCCTTCGCAGCCCCCATGTTTGCCTGCAAACGGGACAGCGAAAACGCGTACGTGGCCGACGCAGCGTTGATTGTCCGGCCCAGCAGCGCGGAATAGGCCTGCCCCCAAAGACCCGTGTCGGGAAGGGGTGCATCCATCCCTTTTTTTGCCACTGGCCCACTCCGGGAGTTGGAGGGCGCAGTCTTGGTTACTTCAGACTGATCATCGGGCATGTTTGCGTCCTTTTTGTACGTGCGAATACGGGTTGCCGCTGACCCTTCAGACGAATCGTCAAGACCGTGGCTGACCAAGCGTAACATTAACTTTTTCAGCGATGCAGAGACTGTGCGGATGCGCACCAAACGCTTTGGAAGCTCGGACGCCAATCATCGATGGGCACAAAGCCCGTAAAGTTGTTGCCGGTACATGCGCAATGCACCGCGTTAAACTTGGCGCTGCTGCCATTTATCAACCGTTAACTTCCAGCACCGCACGGGGCGTTAACCTGAGCTTTGTGACGCTTCCGGTGTACGCGCTGTGTACGTCCGGTGTACGTTTTGTGACAGCCCCAAGCCCCTTATTCTTCTGGCGTTAACCCTGATTCTCCACGCGTGTCTGCGGACCCCGCGTTAACCGTTGCGCGCGCGGTCCCGGTACGTTCATATGACAGGGCAATTTACGGAGGCGACCATGGACAACAAACTGCTGCTGATCATCCTCGACGGGGTCCCCTATCGCAACTGGCGGCGTCTGTTTGGCAACCTCGAAGGGTGGGTCGACAGCGGCGATGCGCGGGTCTGGAAAATCCGCTCTGTGCTGCCGTCAATCTCGGCCTCCTGCTATGCCTCCATCCATACCGGTGTCGCCCCTGCGGTGCATGGTTGCACCGGAAACGGCAACGTCTTTCGCCTCAAGGAAAAGGACGTATTCGCCCAGGTACGCGACGCGGGCGGTGTCACAGGGGCGGTTGCCCATTCGTTCTGGTCCGAATTTTTCAACCGTCATCCCTTTGATTTTGTGCGAGATATTGAATACGACGAACCGGGAAGCGACACCATCAACCACGGCCGGTTTCATACAATGACGGGTTATGGGCTGATCAACCAGATGACGCCCTCGGACGTTGATCTGTTCGGCACGCTGAGCAATCTGTGCATGCGCTTTGGCCTCAACTACGGCATGCTGCACACCTGCACGCTGGATTCCATGGGCCACCGGTTTTTCCATGATTGTCAGGAAATGGACCACGCCTGCGCAGTCATGGACGAAATGCTCGCGCCGTTCATCCACAAATGGCGCGCGGCCGGCTATGAGGTCATCGTGACGGCAGATCACGGGCAAGATGAACGCGGTCACCACGGCGGGCGTGACCCGCTCCAGCAAGAGGCAGCACTGTATTATTTCGGCCCTGCCAAAGGCCCTTCGGAGGACACGGTGATTGACCAGCTGCAACTGGCCCCCACGATCCTGTCGCGCCTTGGTGCACCTGTGGCTAACACCATGAAAGCAGATAGTTTTCTCAGCTAGGCAGCGTGTAAGGCCAGTCGCCCTGCCCCACCGCTTTGATCCCCTTGACGACCTCATCAAAGAACGAAGCCGCCCGCGCCGACATCGCCCGCGCGCGCAGGCACCCGTGGACCATGCCGGGCGCGTTGATCCACACCGCCTGCCCGCCCGCAGCGACAATCGCATCGCGGTACGCACCACCATCGCTCGACAGCGGATCGCATTCTGCTGTGACGCAAACCGTGGGCGGTAGAGCCGTAAAATCGCTGTCCTGTAGCGGCGCATAACACGGATCACCCTGCGGCGGGACAGCCCCGCCTGTACGTGCCGTCATGTAAAATTTCATATCAGTCGTTGTCAGATGCGGCGCGTTGGCGTGTCGTACATAACTGTGGGTATTCCAGTCGCCACCAAGCCCCGGATATATCAGCACCTGACCTACAATCCGCCCGTCAACGCGCCCGCGTGCATGGTGGGAAACAGCCGCGGCAAGATTGCCGCCGGCGCTGTCACCGGCAAGGATGATGTTGCTGTTGTGCGTATCGGAAATCGCCCGGAACGCTGCCCAGGCGTCGTTGAAACAACCGGGATAGACGACTTCCGGTGCCAGCCCGTAATCTACTGAAATCACACGGTATCCTGTGCGTGCACATATCTCGGCGCAGACGTCGTCATGGCTGTCGAGCCCGCCAACAACAAAACCGCCGCCGTGATAATAGACCACGGTTACATCGCTGGACCCCACCTCATAGCGGCGACAGGGCACACCGCCCAAAACCTCGTCCTGAACGCCTACGCTGTCAGGTCGCCCTTGATAGAAAACGCGGCACATGGCGTCATAGACATCGCGTTGTCCGGCGATGTCCAGATCGACAGCGTCGGGGGGATAGCAGGCATCCACCCGGTCAATATAGGCCCACATCTCTGCGTCGATGAGAGCGCGATAGTCTGGTGCGTTCACACTGCCTCCCATGGCCGGGTAAAGTTGCCGAGTACGTGAGACACATCGGCTTCTGGCGTGCCGTTCATTGTGACCTGTGCAACCAACCCGCGTTTCTTGTCATCCGTTACAGAGGTCACGCGCGCCGCGAGGCCTTCTTTTTCCAGCGTTTCGTTATAAACGCGGGTGATCGCATTCTTGCGCAGGTCGGGTTTAAAGATCTTGCCCACAGCCGTCTTGGGCAATTCATCCATGATCTGCATGTGTTTGGGCTGTGCTGCGCGTTCCAACACCTTCTCTTTGCAAAACGCCATGAGCTCGTCTGGTGTGACCGAAGCACCTGCAACAAGCTCGACAAACGCACAGGGCACTTCGCCCGAGTGGATATCCGGCTGGCCGATGGCACCGGCAAAAGCGACAGCCTCGTGCCCCAGAAGCGCCTCTTCGATCTCGGCAGGATCAATGTTGTGTCCGCCCCGAATGATCAGATCTTTGGCGCGGCCTGTGATCCACAGATACCCATCGCTATCGACACGGCCCAGATCACCTGTGCGCAGGTATTTACCGTCGTGATACAGGTCCTTGTTCTTGTCCACTTCTGTATAGGTGTGACCCGGAAAAACGCCGGGGTTGGAGACGCAAATCTCACCCACTTCGTCAACTTCGGTTTCCTTCCCGTTGTTGACGATACGCACATCCGTATAGGGAAACGGGATACCGATAGATCCGACTTTCTTGATCCCGTCCGTCGGATTGCACGACACCAGACAGGTCGCCTCCGTCAGGCCATAGCCTTCGACCAGCGTGACGCCGGTCGCCTTTTCAAACCGCTTGAACAGCTCCAGAGGGAGCGGCGCAGAGCCGGAAAACGCTGTCTTGACCGTAGAGACATCAGCATCAATGGGCCGTTGCATCTGCGCTGAAATTGCTGTCGGGACGGTGATGATAAAGGTGATCTTCCACCGTTCCACCAGCTTCCAGAAGTTATCAAAGACACCCTCTCCGCGATAGCCCTGCGGTGTCGGAAACACCACATGAGCGCCGGATGCGACCGCCGCCATCAGGATAACGTGACAGGCAAAAACGTGGAACAATGGCAGCGGGCACATCACGTTGTCTTTTTCAGTGTAAAGCAAACGATGCCCCAGCCAGCCGTTATAGATCAGTCCTGAATACTTGTGCTGGGCGACCTTGGGCATGCCGGTCGTGCCACCGGTGTGGAAATAACAGGCAACGCGGTCTTCCTGCACATCCTCGAAATCAAGAGTGCTGTTGTGTTTCGCAAGTTCGGTGTTGAAATTGAGATACTTGGCTTGATTTCCCGCCAAGCCCTTTGGCCGGATCAGCGGCACGATCCACGATTTTGGCGGTGTGAGATAACGCACCAGATCGACTTCAAGAACCGTATGCACGCCGGGTGCAAGCTTGACCGCCTCGGCTGTTTTCTGTGCCACATCCGTTTTCGGGAAGGGTCGCAATGTGACCACCACCGAGGCGCCCGTTTCACGCAGGATTGAGCCGATCTGCTCGGCCTCCAGCAGCGGGTTGATCGGATTGACGATGCCTGCAACAGCACCTCCCAACAGGGTCAGCGTCGTTTCATTACAATTGGGCAGGACATAGGCAACCACGTCTGTCGGCCCGATACCAAGACCGCGAAACAGGTTTGCGGCCTGCGTGACCTTGCCGTGCAATTGCTTCCACGTCAGCGTCTCGGCCTTGTCTTTCGGACCGGAAAAAATCTGGTAACTCACCGCGTTGTTCTGCGGAAACTTCGCCGTTGTGTCGCTTAACAATTTATACAGCGTCTTGGGAATATCGCGGTCTTCCCACGGCATTTCCGCCTCGATTGCGTTACGGTCTTCCATGCCGGCAAAAGTCATTCGCCATTCCTCCCCTGAGCGCCGGTTTTCCGGCCTTGTTTTATGTGCGCCAGAGGATGCGGTGGATTGGCGGGATTGGCAAGTATTTGAAGGGCAATCGACGTGGCGTCACTCTGATAAAGGCAGGAAAAAAGGGCGCGCAGTTGCCTGCACGCCCTCGTTGCTAGATGTCCGGCCCACAATGGCCTTTAGGCGGCTGGAATCCGCAAAACCTGCCCGGGATAGATTTTGTCCGGATGGCTCAGCATCGGCTTGTTTGCCTCGAAAATCTCGGTGTATTTCGCGCCATTGCCCATTGTTTTCGCGGCGATTGCCCAAAGAGTGTCGCCTTTTTCAACGGTGTGGAACGTCGGTTCGCCTTCGCCACCTTCAACGTCGTCCTCAACTTCGGAAACGCCTTCGACGTTGCCGACAGCAAGAATGACCTTCTCGCGAACTTCCTGGCTTACGGCCTTGCCGCTCACCTTAACCTTGTCGCCTTCAACAGAGATGTCCAGATCATCGGAATCCAGACCGAGCTCTTTCAGTTCGTCCTTGAGTGCGGCACCTGAAAGCTCGGCATCATCGTCACCGCCAAAAACTTTCTTGCCGGCACCTTTTACGAAACTCCATAAACCCATTGTGGTTCTCCTTTTGAGTGTAACGTCATGCTGCGATCTATGGTTGTTTTCGGACCAATGACCAAGGGGAATTATTCCGCAGCCATGCCATCGGTAAATTGCAGACGCGCCAGTCTGGCATAAAGCCCGCCTTTGGTCACCAGTTCGTCATGCGTGCCCGTCGCGACAATGCGCCCGGCTTCCAGCACCACAATGCGATCAGCCTTTTTGACAGTCGCCAGCCGGTGCGCGACGATCAGAGTGGTCCGGTTGGCACTCAGCAGATCCACCGCCTGTTGCACGGCGCGTTCGCTTTCCGCATCCAGCGCACTTGTCGCCTCGTCCAGCAACAGAACAGGCGCGTCGCGCAGAATGGCGCGGGCAATGGCGATGCGTTGCTTTTGTCCGCCTGACAACATCACCCCCCGTTCGCCCAGATAGCTGTCATAGCGTTCCGGCAAAGCGGTGATGAAATCGTGCGCGGCGGCAGCGCGCGCCGCAGCCTCGACTTCTTCCAGAGTTGCATCCAGACGGCCAAAGCGAATGTTTTCAGCGGCAGAGGCTGCAAAGATGACGGGGTCTTGGGGGACGAGCGCAATTGCACGGCGGAAATCAGCGCGGGAAACATTGCGCAGGTCGATCCCGTCAAGCGAGATGTGCCCGCTGCTCGGATCATAGAACCGCAGGATAAGCTGAATGATGGTGGTTTTTCCCGCCCCCGACGGGCCGACAAAGGCCACTGTTTCGCCGGGATTGATGGTGAGTGTGACCCCGTCAAGCGCGGAGATGTCCGGCCGCGCGGGATAGGCAAAATGCACATCTTCAAAGGTGATGCGGCCCGTCACCGGCCGGGGCAGCACCGCAGCGTGGTCAGGGTCTTGCACCGCGTCGCGGCTCTGCAACAATTCCACCAGCCGCTCTGTAGCGCCCGCAGCGCGTTGCAATTCGCCCCAGATTTCCGATAGCGCGGCTACTGCACCCGCCACCATCACCGCGTAGATCACAAATTGCACCAGCGCGCCGGGCGTCATATCACCTGCGCGCACGTCCCGCGCACCGATCCACAACACCCCAACCACGCCTGCAAAGACCAGAAAGATCACAATCACCGTCATCATCGCACGGGTAAAAATGCGACGGCGCGCAGCGTCATAGGAATTTTCGGTCATTTCCGCAAAAGCACCACGGCTGGCTGTCTCATGGGTAAATGCCTGCACGGTCTGGACAGCCCCGAGGCTTTCCGAAGCGTTGCCGGAGGATGCCGCGATCCAGTCCTGATTTTCACGGCTGATCACCCGCAACCGGCGCCCCAGCACAAGGATCGGCACGATCACCGCAGGCACAATAAGCAGGACAAGTCCGGTCAGTTTGGCCGATGTCAGCATCATGAGCGCCAGCCCGCCGAGAAAAATCAGCAGGTTACGCAGGGCGATGGAGACCGATGATCCGATGACGCTGAGGATCAGTGTTGTGTCAGTCGTGATCCGGCTCAGGACTTCGCCGGTCATGATACGTTCATAAAACGCAGGACTCATCCCGATGACGCGGTCAAAGACAGCCTTGCGAATGTCGGCCACCACCCGTTCACCCAAGCGCGTGACCAGCGCATAGCGCAGACCCGTCCCGATCGCCAAAAGACCGGCGATCACCATCGCGGCCATGAAGTACTGATCAAGCACCGCGTCCCTTTGGGAACCAAAGTTGTCGATCACACGCCGCACCGCCAAGGGCAACGTCAGCGAAATCACAGCGGTACTTACCAGCGCCAGCACCGCTGCCACCATCAGCCGCCGGTAAGGAAGCATAAACGGCATCAGCGCGCGCAACGCGCCGATCTCGCGGGATTTCTCGCGCTCTTCGTTGGCGGTATTGATCGGGGTCGGCGTGCGGGCCATAAATCGTCCTTTGCTCGTCGCGGACGTGATGGCGCGGGTCTGCGTCGGGGTCAAGCAGCTAGCGAGGAGAAAGTGGAGCGGGCGGAGGGAATCGAACCCTCATCTTCAGTTTGGAAAACTGAGGTCTTAACCATTACACAACGCCCGCTTACTCTTTGCCCAATATTTCATACAAGTTTTTGGGTCAAGTAGTATGTGATCAGTCACAGGAGACGAGGGTCTGTCTTAGAAGACGAACACTTGCTGCAAGGCACATTCGGCTCTAATCTGGATCCAGCTGCAAAATGGCCTTCCAATTTAGTTCCCACCGCCATAACCCAAGGTTATGCAAAAGTGTTCCTGTGTTTATCTTGAGATTACAATGGGCTTGGCGGTGCTGCAGTGGAACTAATACTAATCATTTTTGGTTTATGGGTTGCCTATTCCGTCCTGAAGGCAGTCTTCGGCGACAATAGTAGAAACGAACGAAATGGTTCAGGCACCAGTCAAACGACCCGCCCGTCTAGCAGTCTGGCGAAAAAGAGCGATACGACCTTCAGGCCTACTCCCGGCCCTCGAAATAGCCCCAAAATCGACTTTGGCACAAAACCCTGGCGCAAGCGGAGACGATATCAGTATTGGTTCGCTTGATGGACTGCACGATGTCTTTACAGGTGCGCCGCTTGATCGTCTACTTGGCCTTAACCAATGCCAAAGCTGCAAGGTCTACTTCCACGACGAAAGCCTGGACGTTCTCAAGAGCGAGAACTCATCCCGGTGCGTCGCTTGTGGCGGAGCACAAATTGTTGCACTTGCTGCAGGAAAGCAAAGTAGCGAAAGGGGGAGCGTTTTGTCATCCCGCGACGCTAGTTTGTCGCCCTGCCCACCTCGACTGATTTTGCCCTGACAGTGCCCTGACCGTAAATGATGCAGAGAATTTACCAACGCGGCAAACCCTCTACATAGATTTTGATTGCACAATCAACTCTTTCGGATCTCGATAAGCGCATCGGCAGCAGTGGCAGTTTCTGGCGTCAAAATCAGCGGATTAATATCAACTGAAAACACCTCTCCTCCTTCGAGAAGGTCAGCCACAGCTTTCGCTGCCTGAAACACCGCTTCTACACTCAATGGCCGCGCACCGCGAACACCCTTGAACAAAGGACCGATCCGCAATTTAGCCAATGCCACTTCCACGTCTGACCTACTGAAAGGTGTTAGTAAAAGCTGATTATCCGGCATCGCTTCCACGGCGACTCCGCCTTCTCCCACGATTACGATCGGTCCAAAAGTGGGGTCTATGCGCCCCCCGACAACTAGCTCCAGTCCCGAAGCGAGCATTTCAGCAGAAAGAACTCCATCAAACTGCAAGCCCATTTCTTCCATCTTTCCTTTGATCTCAGCGAAGTGTCGAGAGACGTCGGTAGACGTTTTTAGCCCTACACGCACCAAACCATGTTCAGACTTATGCGGCACCTCTGATGAGTTTGCCTTCAGAACAATGCCGTTTGGACAAGTGCCGAGAAATGCAATCGCTTCATCTACAGTCGCACAAATCTGTCGACGCGGCACCAACACCCCTTTGGCAGAGACGATATCAAGAGAGGCGTACTCATCTAGCGTGGAGCTTGCTCCGACTTGCTTCCCATGTTTCACCTTTCCGCCCTGAGCCAACTTCATCAGTGCCAGATGACTAGTGAACTGCGCCAAAGCCCGGATCGCGCCGTCTTCAGTTTCGAATGTTGGAACACCATGACGGGCGAAGGCTGCTCGTACATCGCGTTGGGGAGCTGCAAGAACTACAGGTTTGCTATAGTCACGAATAAAGTCAGCCGTATCTTGCGCGAAGCGCTCAAAGTCATAGCCTTTGCCGCTTACCGGAATGCCGATCATCACGATATCGACCTCTGCATCTTCGCCGGCACGTGGCAGCACTTTACCGAAAAGCCCACTGTCGGTCAGCAAGGCGGCCGTAATATCGACCGGGTTCCTGCTTGCCGCAAAATCCGGGAGCGCTTGGCGGATGCTCTCTTCGGTCTCGGGCGAAAATCGCGCAAGCTTCATTCCAAAGCGCTCAATCGCATCTGCTGCCAGTACACAGGTTGCCCCGCTGTTGGACACAACAGCGACCCGCTTACCGCTGGGTTTCCAGCCTTGCAAATAGAGCTCGGCGGCATGAACCATCGCTTCGGTCCCTTCGGCCCGCCAGATGCCATGGCGTTCCAGAAAAGCGTCAATCACGCGGTCTTCTGTGGCAATTGCCCCCGTATGCGACGCGGCCGCCCGTCGTCCATCCTCGGAGCGACCGGCTTTCAACGCGATGATCGGCACCCCTCTGTCGCGTGCACGCTGTGCAGCTAGCGCAAGGTTTTCTGGATCCCGCAGCGACTCCATATAAAGGATGCAAAGCTTGACCGTAGGATCAAGCACCACCTCCGCTGCAAGTTCACTAGAAGTGACATCCGCGTCATTGCCTGTCGCGTGGCAATGCCCCACTCCAAAACCGCGTTGACGCAACATCCCATAGGGTACCACACTCATTGCACCGCTCTGACTGATGCAGGCCACGGGGCCGGCTTTCGGAGGCTCTTCAATGAACATCGTCGAAAAATTGAGGACAGCCCCGTTATGAAAGTTCGCCAGCCCTTGGCTGTTCGGCCCAACGATGCGCATTCCGGTTTTGACGGCAATTGCCAGCATCTCCTT
>JBARUV010000193.1:0-14222 GCA_049645905.1 Sulfitobacter sp. | reverse complement strand
GTACAAACCTATCTATGGTCGCAGTAGCAACAGGCAGGGCTTTCGCCGCGCTTATACGCACTGATGACAGCATTGATCATTCTCACCCTCATTCTTGTAGCCGTACTTGCTCTTGCAGAACGCCGGTTGTCGCGAAGCAATCGCTGAGCTACCGGGCACTGTCAGAGCCAAATCGGTTGAGGTGGGCAGGACGAACATCTATGGTTTTGAAGAATGCCTTCGATGCGGGTAAATGTATTCAGCCTCTTATTTTGCGGAATGGCGCAATAATGCAAAGGCTGGTCTGCTGATTTTCTCGGCAAGGGTGACTACTTTGACTTTGTGATGATTTCCGTGCCGGACTTGTTGCGTTCCGAGCAACAGCCTGAATCATCCAAAGGATGAAACAGTTGAAATGATCTTCGGCCACCTGGCCGGTATAATGCAAGGACACGATGTTCACTCTGGGATCAGGGGCAACTGTCGGCCATCTTCGATGGTATATCCATCATGTTGAGCAAATCTGAAAGGCATCGCTCTCACGGCGAAGTCGCTCTGAAAAACTGACTGGGAGCCGGATCGAAAAGGTATTGAAACGATAACAGCTTCTGCCAACTCGGATCGTGCATTAATGAGGTAGTGCGCAAGCGAAACTGGACCACGCGGAACTGGATGCAGAAAATCCTCACTCCCGGATCTGTGATGGACCGGCGGTCTAAAACACCCACGTTTACTAGGTATTCTGCGCTGGTCAAGCCTCTTGGCTCGCGATCCCCCCGATAGGACACGCTGTATACGCCATAGGCATCGGCCTGCACATGCCTTGCCATCTTGGGAGATGCTGGTTGAGATTGCGGTTGCCGCACCATCACGAGAGAGCGGACGTACGCGGCCGGTGCGCGCTACCATCTCAAGGGCGATCGTCGCGCACATAAATCCAGAGCCTAGCTTTCTTCGCAAGATCTCGTGCCGGGAACACTACTAAACCGTGACAGGCCCAAATTGCTACCAGTCTGGCGCATTCCCATGCCGCCTGATGGCGCATCTAGCCCACCATTGATATCCGGCGGAATTCAGAAAAGTTTCGCACAGCGCAACTGACTGACGGTTTGTGACCGCTGAATGGTTTAAGGGGTTGAACGACAGATAAGTTGCGGCTCTCCTCTAGGGTATCCGGTGTAGTGTGCAGGGCCGACTTTTGAGGAGAAGAAGGCTGACAGTGTTGAATTGGCCGTAGTCCAGCAAAAGCGCTGTCCATACTTAACGGGTTATGACCGGAGCTTTCGGGTGTCTGGAATGGGAGGATGGATTGACGTGTCTAAGCGATGGAAGAAGCGTCCCGCGGGCTCCAATTGGGGCGACTTCGGGGAAGACGATCAAATTGGAAGGCTAAACCTTCTGACACCTGAGAAGGTTTTGCAGGCAGTGCAGGAGGTGCAATCCGGCAGGACTTTTTGTCTTAGTTTGCCGCTGGATTATCCAGGCGGGAATAAGATGAACGAGAACCGTTATCCGCCGATCCTAAGGCCGTGTTTGCGCCATGGAGGCGTAAACTTCAATTATGTTTATGCTGGGCGCGATCCGCTTTCCAAAGACGTTTTGTCAGACGATTTGGCGATCCTTCACCTGCAATACTCAACGCACTGGGACGGCCTTTGTCACGTGGGCGCACTGTTCGACGTCAACGACGATGGGGAGCCAATTCCCGTCTATTATAACGGTTACAAGGCAAATGTGGATGTCGTCGGACCAGAAAGCGCCGATGAGTGCGGGATCATTGGGACGATCAAGTCGAAAAGTACGTCTTATGCCCATGCGCTCGGGATCGAGAATATGGCCGCGACGCGCGTCCAGGGGCGGGGCGTAATGATCGATTTACGCCGCCACTTTGGTGATGCGCGCACAGTTGTCGGCTTTGACGCCCTGATGGAGGTGATGGAAACCGATGGGATTGCCGTTGAGTCGGGTGACATGCTTTGCATTCATACTGGGTTGGCAGATTTGATCGTTGGCATGCAGAAGAGTCCTGATCCAAATGTGATTCTGAACAGTTGTGCTGTACTGGATGGCAAGGATGAAGCGCTCCAAGATTGGATCACAACATCGGGAATCGCAGTTATCGTCAGTGACAATTATGCGGTGGAAGACTTCCCTGCCACTCTGCCCAATCCGTGTTCGTCTATGCTGCCGTTGCACAACCTGTGCCTTTTCAAACTTGGTATACATCTGGGTGAACTTTGGCAGCTGACCCCATTGGCAGAGTGGCTGTATGCCCAAGGGAGGCATCGCTTCATGCTAACTGCACCGCCTTTGCGACTTCCAGGAGCGGTAGCCTCGCCGATGACGCCGGTGGCCACTGTATAAAACAGGGCGGTAAGGCGGAAAAAATCAGAAATCAACTTGGGTAACTAGGAGGAGATACTATGAAAAAGAATGTAACCGCACTGACGCTGGGCGTCGGGCTAGGGATGGCCGCTTCGGCGCAGGCCGAAGTCACGTTGACCTTTGCCGATTGGCAGGTTCCTGCAGCCTCGACGACGCAGCAGGCCGCAAAAGTGTTCATGGATAGGGCGACCGAACTTTCAAACGGGGAGATACAGTTCGAATATTTTCCAGCAGAGCAGCTCGGCAAGGGCGGCGAAATGTTGCGCCTGCTTCAAACCGGTGTGGCCGATATCGCCCATGTCTCGCCAGCTTACATAACTGACAAATTCCCGTTACTGACAGTCTCGGAATTGCCGGGCATGCCGCTTGACTCCTGCGCTTTGGCCAATGCGGTCTATGACATGGCCCAACCCGGCGGTCTGCTCTACGAGAGTGAGTTTAAACCCAATGGGGTGCGTCTCTTGCTGGCAGGCAATCTTGGTCCCTATAGTATCCTGACCACCGAGAAGCCCATAGCGACGGTAGCTGATCTGGCCGGCATGAATATTCGCACGGCTGGCGGTCCGATGGAAATGACGGCCACGGAGTTGGGCGCAAATGCCATCCGGATGTCAGGGTCCGAAACTTTGCCCTCGCTGTCGCGCGGAACTCTGGACGGGCTGCTCTGGCCCATTCCGCTGGTCGAAGATTGGGGTCTTGAAGGCGCGCTGACGCATATGACACCCAATCTCAGCACGGGTAGTTTTGTGGTAACCTATTCGATCAGCGACAGTGTCTGGGACGGTCTGACCGAAAGCCAGCAGGCCGCAATGACAGAAGCTGGGAAGTTTGCGACTGAGCACTACTGCAATTTTGTGAACGAGACCTGGACGTCCAGCCGCGATAAGCTCGAAAGGGTTCACGGCATAATGGTCAGCGAGTTCTCTGAGGAGGAAATCGTAAAGGCGGAGGCCCGGTTTGATGACGTCAACGAGAAATGGGTCGAACGTCTGAAAGGTGGTCCGGTCTCGAGCCAAGAAATCTACGACGATTTTGTCAAGCGGGTTTCGCAGTAACGCCATCGCAGGTCGGGGCTAGCTGGCCCTGGCCTGCGACACGCGGTTGTATCGCCGCAAACGCCCAGCCCATTGGTAATAAGCTTTATGCAGACATGCCCTGAAACATGCCCGCCCTTCGTTCGCAGTCTATTCCGTTTCTTTTATTCGCCTGCAGATCGTCTTGTCTCGGCCATCGAAGCGCTTCTTCTGGTCCTCTGTTCCTTGGCGATTCTCACGGCCATGGGACTGACGACCCTCGATGTTGTTTTACGCTACGGTTTCAGCAGCCCCATGAGGGGAGCGTTTGATTTTATCATGCTCTACCTTATGCCTGCAGCCTATTACCTTGCCTTTTCCTACGGTATGAAAAACGGGGCTCATTTGTCTGTAGATTTCTTTGTGGGCTTTCTTCCAAAGATAGTAATGCGGACGCTCCTGCCCGTCCTATTGTTGATCGCGGCTGCCCTGATGGCTTTCATTGGCGACCTGATTGGCGAGGAGGCGCTCTCCAGTTTTCGGGCAGGGGAAACTTTGTTTGGATCAATCGCCTGGCTGACATGGCCCACTGGTGCAATCATGGCGTCCAGTTTCTTGCTCTTATCCGTTCGACTTGCGTTGGTTGCGTTTCGCGTCGCCTTTCTGGAGGAATAAACGAGATGGAAATCTTATTGCCGATTGTTGTGCTATTGGTCCTCCTGGTGATGAGCATCCCCGTCGCGATTAGTCTTGCAATGGCCGGGGTCGTCGGGATCTACATGTTGAAAGGGTTGCCGTCTCTGATCGGCATTCTGGCCACTGCGCCAAAGTCGTCTTTGGCGAGTTATGAACTGATGACTATCCCGATGTTTATCCTGATGGCCGAGTTCACTGGAATGAGTGGGATCTCAGGCAACCTGTTCAAGGCGGTGACTGTCTGGGCCGGTAGGTTGAAAGGTGGCCTTGGCATCTCGACCGTGATCACCGGTGCTCTGTTTGGCGCGGTGTCGGGTTCAAGCACCGCATCGGCAGCGACATTGGCCCGGATCAGCATTCCAGCGATGCTCGAGCAGGAGTACGAACGCAGCACGGCCGCAGGGATTGTCGCCATGTCGGGCACGATTGCGATGCTGATTCCCCCGAGCGTCGCGTTAATCTTCTACGGCTTACTGAGCGGCGCGAACATCTCGGCCCTCCTGATCGCGGGCATCGTGCCCGGGCTTCTAGTTACCTTGGCGCTTTCCGTCACCATCTGGCTGACCACCGCGCGGCGCGAAGCGTTGGAGCGACATACTTGGAAAGAACGCATATCTTCACTTTGGGTCGCCGTGCCATTCATTGCGCTCTTCGGTTCTGTCACTGGGTTGATCTACACCGGTATCGCAACGCCGGTCGAGTCTTCGGCAATAGGTGCCATGGCCGCGTTTCTTTATACGATTGCGAACCGTAGCCTGAACTTTGCCAGTATGAAGCAGGCGCTCATCAATACTTGCACCGTGACCGCTATGATCGGTCTGATCATCGTTTGCGCGCAAATCTTTGGCTATTTTATTACCATGTCCGGGATTGCGCGGTCGCTGGCGGCGTCGATCGGCGGTGCCGAAGTACCTATCTGGTTGGTGCTTTCCGTGATCGTGGTCATGTACCTTGTCCTTGGGTTGTTCCTCGATCTGATCTCCATTCTCATTCTGACTGTTCCGGTCATGCTGCCGGTAGTCCAGCAGCTTGGCCTTGATCCGATCTGGTTCGGGATTGTTGTCATCTTGCTGGCCGAGATCGGCATCGTGACGCCTCCTGTCGGGATGAACGTCTTTGTCGTCTCCTCGGTCTCGGGAATCCCGCTGCACGAGTGTTTTGCTGGCGTGCTGAAACCCATTGCTGCCGTCTTGGTCGTGGTGGTCCTTCTGGTTGTATTTCCGGAAATCACACTCTGGCTGCCCAACACAATGAAATGAACAAGGAACCATCATGATGACCAAGAAGAAGAAACTCTTGCTGTTCGGCGCAACCGGAGTAATCGGGCGGGCGGCACTCGAGCATTTCAAGACGCTCGACGGATGGTCTGTGCTGTCGGTTGGACGGACCCGCCCCTCTGACATCTCTGTCGATGATTTCCTCAGCCTTGATTTGCTTGATCGTAGTGCATGCGATGCCGCACTTGGCGTGCTTTCTGATATCACACATGTGATCTACGCGGCCGTCTATGAAAAGCCAGGAGCTTTGATCGAGGGTTGGCGCGACCCGGATCAGATGGCTAAGAACGACCAGATGTTGCGCAACGTAATGGAACCCCTGCAACGCATCAACATTCCTCTGGAACATATCACGCTGTTCCAAGGCTCGAAAGCGTACGGAAGCCATATCGAAAAACAGGTGCCGATCCCGGCCAAAGAGGACTGGCCGCGTCATGACCACAAGAATTTTTATTGGTTGCAAGAGGACTATTTGCGCGACTGCAAAGCTGGCGCGGATTGGGCCTTCACTATCCTGCGACCTCGCATCGTCTTTGGCGGGGCTTTGGGCAGCAACATGAACCCAATTTCAGCAATTGGGGTATATGCCGCTGTACAGAAACACAAGGGCGAGCCCCTTCATTACCCAGGTGGTTTTGCCCGGATCAATCAGGCCGTAGACACTGATCTGATCGCACGGGCGTGTGAATGGGCCGCCACGTCACCTAACAGCCGCAATGAGACCTTTAACATCGACAATGGTGATCTATTCGTCTGGCAGAATGTCTGGCCAGTCATTTGCGAGGCTCTCGACATGCCCGAAGGTGATAATAAGCCCTTTTTTCTGGAGAGCCTCCTGACAGAAGAAGCGGACTCCTGGGCCAAGATTGTTGAGACTCACAACCTGCGCGCGCCAAAGGAGATTGGCAAAGTGGTTGGTCAAAGCCTTGGCTATACTGACTGGCAGATGGCCACAGGCAAGGACGTCGCACCAAACCCTGTAATCTCAAGCACCATCAAGATCAGAAAGGCGGGTTTTAACGATTGCGTCGATACGGAGCAGATGTTCCGCAAATGGTTCGGCATTTATCGGCGCGACCGGCTGTTGCCCTAAACCTCCTGAAAGGAGAATCCGATGAGTATTCGAATAGGCAGTGGGTCGGGCTGGTGGGGCGACCGGATTTCCCCTGCCGAACAAAGCGCGCGGGATGGCAGCCTTGATTTCCTTTGCTTTGAAACAATGGCCGAGGCGACAATCTCTACCGCGCAGGTCCGCGCACGGGCGGACCCTTCGTTTGCGGGATATGACACCTATCTGGAAGACCGCATGGAGGCCGTCTTGCCACATTGCGTGAAGAACGGCACAAAAATTATTTCCAACCAGGGCTGGATCAACCCGGTCGGCGCGGCGCAGAAAGTCCGTCAGATGTTGGACGATATGGGGTGTGGTCACTGGAAAGTTGCCGCGATCACCGGTGCACAGATCACGGACGCCGTCCGCGACGCTGGTGGCACGATCCTCGAGACTGGTGTGGATCTGGTCACACTTGGAGACAACATCATTTCCGCCGAGGCTTATCTGGGATCCGACTCGATTGTAGAAGCGCTCCGCGGGGGGGCTGACATCGTGATCACGGGGCGCGTGGCAGATCCGTCGTTATTCCTAGCGGCCATGATCTACGCTTTCGACTGGCCGATGAATGATGTAACCCGTCTGGCGCGAGGAGCTGCGATTGGGCATTTGCTAGAATGCGGCGCGCAGCTAACCGGCGGGTACTTTGCGGATCCCGGCGTGAAGGACATCCCCGAACCTTGGAATCTCGGTTTTCCGATTGCTGAGGTCGAGGAGGATGGTACCGCTGTCTTCACTAAGATCGACAGAACTGGAGGTCTTCTTAATCGTGAAACGGTGTTGGAGCAGATGTTCTACGAAATCCACGATCCTTCGAGCTACATTACCCCGGATGCGATTGTGGATTTCACTACTGCTGAGATTGAGGAAATAGGGCCCGATGTAGTTCGAGTGAGCCAAGTATCAGGAAAACCCGCAACAGATACTTACAAAGTGTCGGTCGGAACTAAGGAAGGCTTCATCGGTGAAGATATGTTCTTCTACGCCGGACCTGGTGCCCGCCAAAAGGCAGAACTGGCCAAGATTATTTTGCGCGAGCGATTCAAGATTATGGACTTGAAAGCTGAGGACGTCAGGATCGATATTCTTGGTGTGGATGCAATTCACGGTGCTGCCTCGCCGCCCCCCCTGAGTGAACCCTATGAAGTGGCCGTTCGGGTAGCAGCACGCTGCTTGGAAAAAGCTGAGGCGTTAAAAGTAGGACGCGAAGTCGACGGCATGGCGGTCTCCGGAATTGCCTCAACTGGCAAAAGGGTCCCGTTTCAGGAACGTGTCCGCGAGGTAATTGGCGTCTGGTCTACATTGGTAGACAAGAAGACAGTAACCGCCGAAATCCACTATTTCTAGGAGAGCAGAATGCAGGTTCTATTGCGACAACTGGCTCATTCAAGGTCTGGAGATAAAGGAAACACCTCCAACATTGTGGTGATTTCTTATCATCCAGACTTCTATCCGTTTATCAGGGACCAACTCAGCGTTGAGCGAATGAAAGCTCGCTATGACGGTTTGGTCACAGGTGCAATTCGATGCTACCCGGTTGATCGGCTAGGTGTGTTGAATTTCGTGTGCGAGGGGGCGCTCGGTGGAGGCGTGTCGCGCAACCTATGTCTTGACAACTATGGAAAAACACTGGCCTCCGCGGTTCTCGATCTGCAGATCGAGATACCCAAGCATCTTGCAGCCCACCTCCGCTGAAGGCCGCTTTCAAAGCCGCGGGGGGGTAGGATCCGAGGCTACTGTTGGGCGAGAATCTTCATGTCCTTATCCACGTTATGCAGGTCGGGTGGATGGATTTATCTTACTTGCAAAAGTTTCACTGAGCGCAACAAATTTGCTGTTTCTGCCATTCAGTTCACAATGATGTTTTAAACAGCGAGGTAGTATGTTTCGCTAAGAGGGACATGAAGGAAGTGACAGTGAATAATAAAATGCTTGCGGGAGAGCCTGACACACAGAAGGACGCCTTGATGAGTGTGGGCCGCGCGATTGCAGTGTTACGCTTGATTGGAGCCGCACCTGAGCCAGGAATGCGTCTGCGGGATATCTCAGAAGCTCTTGAACTGCACAAGACTTCCATGTCTCGGATGCTCACGACGCTTAGCTCATTGGGTGTCATCGAACGAGATCGGAACCGCTGTTTTCGGGTATCAGACGAATTCAGGACAAGCTTTGGAACGCCGTTGGCAACCACGCGGCTGCGCCAGGCGGCCCGGCCTGCGCTGAGCATGCTCTCGGAAACCTTGGAAGATGTTGCGTTTCTATCAGTGCCGAACGGTTTGGACTCACTTTGCGTTACTCGCTACATCGGCACCTATCCCATTCAGGCACTATCGCTAAACGTAGGTGGGCGACGCCCATTGGGGGTTGGTGCGGGCAGTCTGGCATTGCTCGCATGGGCTCCCGATGACGAGCGTGATCAGCTCATTGAAATGCAGCGCCCAAGGTTAGCCAACTTCCGAGTGGGTGTTGAGGATATCTCTGCAGCCGTACAGGAGGCGCAGGCTCAAGGTTTTACCGATCTGCCGGGTTTTGTCATTCAGGGCATGACGGGCATGGGCATACCGGTGCGAGACCCTTCAGGGATGGTTGTGGCCGCTTTGTCCGTTGCTGCCATCACTGAACGGTTGTCCGGCACCCGCCGCGAACTGGCCATTCGTGCTCTGGAAGAGGCTGCATCCGATATGGAGGGCCAGCTGATTGGACGAGTGGTCAGAGACGCGAGCGCGTAGGAGAAAGCTAAAAACAGCGTGAAATCTATCATTGGAGGAGGAAAACACTATGATGGCGAAGACATTGAAAGGCTTATTGCTTGCGGGGATCGCCTGTTTTGCGACTGGCGCTCAGGCACAGAATATTACTTTGGCATCAGGACCATCGGGTGGAACGTGGTATCCACTGGGTGCAGCAATCGCGAAGCTCATTGAAGATGAAATTCCAGGGACGAGGGTCAGTTTGGTCAACGGTGTGACCGTATCTAATATCCTTGGTACGAATGCGGGTCAGTACGATCTTGCAATGTCGCTATCCACGTCGAATGTCGATGCAATAAAGGCAGTGGGTGAAAATTTTGCACAACCACAGGAAAACATTCGCGGCATTGTCGGTTTCTACTCTGCTCCTTATCAGATGGCAGTACCTGCAAACAGTGAGATTCAAACGGTGGCGGATTTCGCGGGTAAGGTCATTAACCCCGGCGTCGTTGGAGGGGCTACAGATGTCCTGACCCAGACGATCATGGAAATGAATGGCGTGCGTTACGAGGATGCCGCGCGGATCGAGCGACTTTCCTATTCCGACGCTTCTATGCAGTTGAAAGACGGCCATCTGGATGTGTTTACGGGAATTATCTCTGTGCCGTCGGGCGCTATCGCCGAGGCAGCCTTAGGTAACGGTGTCCGGATGATTCCCGTGTCAGATGAAACTATCGCTAAGCTTCAGGAGCAGAATGAAGGATATATCTCGGTTATCATCCCGGGCGGCACCTATAACGGGCAAGATACAGATGTGCAGGCTGTCGGCACGAATAATGTCCTGATTGCGAATGCGGATCTTGATCCTGAGCTGGTAGAGAAGATCACGCGGGCCATCGTTGAGAATGCCGGAACGTTGCACAATGTGAATGCTGCATTGAGACAATTCGGTCCTGACACCGCATCGCAAGGCATTGGCGCTCCGCTTCACCCCGGTGCTGAGGCTTATTTCAAAGCTAATTGATCTACATTTTTGGGCCGGCCAGGCTAATCACTGCGGTGGACCTGGCCGGCTCTCTTTGGGGGGAGACCAGTTTTGAAAGAGATTGCCATTGTTGCAAGTTGTTTTCTTGCGGTCTTTCACCTGTGGACAGGTTTAGCCGGTGTGTTCGAAAGCTTCTTACAGCGGAACATACATCTCTTGCTTGTTCTTGCGGCGGCGACTGCATTCATCTTGAGTGACCGATCAGAGGAAAACGCAAGAAATCGCAAAGTTATGGCTCTGGCTAGCACTGCGCTGGCGCTATCTTTGCTTTATAACATCTCGAACGGACAATTTTTTGCCAATCGCATGGCTATTGTCACACCACTAGATCCGATCTCTATCGGGCTTGCTCTGCTCGGTATGGCGGGGTTGTTGATTGTCGCGATCTTGATGATGGGCAAAGCCTTTGGACTGATCGTCGCCGTGTTCCTGCTCTATGTCGCGACTGGACATCTATTGCCCGGAGCCTTTGGGCATCGCGGATTTGGACTCTCTTGGGTTATCGATCATCTCTACTATACCAAGGAAGGCGTTTTCGGAATCCCGTTGGGAGTGTCTGCGACCTACATTTACTTGTTCGTTTTCTTTGGGGCGATGCTGGACCGCTGTGGTGGCGGCAAGTTCTTGATAGACCTTGCGCTGGCGTTGACTGGACGGTTGCGCGGCGGTCCGGCGAAGGCATCGATTGTTGGCTCAGCATTGATGGGGACGATCTCGGGCTCGGCTGTCGCCAATGTGGTCACGACAGGCGCAATCACCATCCCGTTGATGAAGCGCAATGGATATCGCCCACATTTCGCGGCTGCAGTTGAGGCTGCCGCCTCATCGGGTGGGCAGCTCATGCCGCCGGTGATGGGCGCAACGGCGTTTGTTATCGCTGAATTCGTGGGCCGCCCATATCAAGAGATTGCGCTATCGGCGGTGATCCCGTCCTTTCTTTTCTATCTAGGGATATTCTTCGCGGTTCATTTCGAAGCCGTGAGACGCGGTATCGTAGGCGGGGTTTCGGAACCAAAGATCGACGCGACACTGATGAAGGGATCATTGTATTTCTTACCGATCTTTGTTGTGGCAGTAGGCGTGTTTAACTATTCCCCGATGCGCGCCGGGGTTATGGGTGTTGGGTCGGTTGCTGTAGTAGCGGTCATATATGCGCTGTTCCAGGCAGAGATAATGCGGCTGCCATCACGTTTTCTGGATGGCGCGGCGGGTGCAGCACGGGCGATGGGGCCAGTTGCGGTGGCTTGCGCGGCATCGGGAATGATCGTTGGAGTGCTCAGTCTCACGGGGCTTGGGCTGGCCCTGAGCAATGCCATTCTCAGCCTTGCTGGGCATTCTGTGATCGCTGCGCTGGTTATGACCATGTTGTCGTCATTGGTTTTGGGGATGGGACTGCCGACCGTGGCAGCCTATCTGGTTCAGGCAGGCGTTACAATTCCAGCGCTGATCACATTGGGTGTCGAGCCGATCGGTGCCCACCTGTTTGTATTTTACTTTGCGATACTTGGCAATGTGACCCCACCCGTCGCCCTCGCAGCCTATGCTGCCTCTGGGTTGGCGGGATCGGATCCCGCGAAAACCGGCTGGACTGCGCTTGCGGTCTCGGCACCTGCCTTTGTGGTGCCGTATATGTTCGTTTTGAACCCGGTCTTGCTGATGCAGGGCGGATGGCTTTCCGTACTCCTCGCCTTGGCCTCGGCCATGATCGGTGTCGTGACACTGGCTGCCGCTATCGTGGGATGCACATGGGCTCGCATCGGAATTGCCGCACGGGTCTTTCTGGCCTCTGGCGCGTTGTTGATGCTTTATCCAGGACTTTTGTCAGACACAGTTGGCCTGATGGTGATCCTGTTCGGCCTGTGGGCCAGCCGCTTTGGCGGCGACGCATCAGTAATTAAAGTCACTTCAGTAGACGAAAAAGGAACAAGATGAGATCTGCATTCATTACCGGGGTCGGATTAACGGCCTTTGGCCGACACGAGGGCTTTGACACTCTTGATCTCATGAGTATGGCGGCGGGAGACGCACTGGCTGACGCGGGGCTGGAGCCGAGGCAAGTTGACGGGGTGGTAACGGGCTATTCGACCTCCATGCCGCATCTGATGCTGGCTACTTTGTTTTGTGAACATTTCGGCCTTAACCCGAGCTATGCCAATGCATTGCAACTGGGCGGAGCAACGGGCGCTGCACTGGTGATGCAGGCCAAGCTGTTGGTACAATCCGGGCAATGCGAAAAGGTGCTTGTCGTTGCCGGTGAAAATCGGCTGACCAACGAAGGTGGTCGGGATCAAGCCATCCAGACGCTGGCGCAGGTCGGTCACGCGCAGCAGGAAGTACCCTTTGGCGCAATGATCCCTGGATATTATGCTCTATTGGCGCGGCAATATCTGGCCCGCACGGGGGCAAGCGAGACAGATTTGGCGCAGATCGCTGTCTATATGCGTCGTCAGGCCCAAGCCACCGAAGGCGCACATCTGACCGCCTCCTTGATGCTAGAAGACGCGATTGCCTCGCGCCCCATTGCGACACCGTTGCGCATAGCTGATTGTTGTCCAATCTCGGATGGCGCGGCTGCTTTTGTTGTGACGGGGACACCATCTGAGCACGGCGGGGTGCGCATTGCGGGTGCTGGACAGGCCCATAAGCATCAACACATTTCGAGCGCTTTGAACTGGAATAATTTCGGCGCTGCGGATGCAGCGGACAGGGCCTTCGCCGAAGCTGGGATTGGGCGTCAGACCATCGAAATTCTTGGGATCTATGATAGTTTTACGGTGACGCTGGCAATGCTGCTGGAGGAAACTGGTTTTGCACCCGGCGGCGGAGCAGGGCAGCAGGTTGCCTCGGGATTCCATGACGGACCGGAGCAGCCGTTGAACACGCATGGTGGCTTGCTCAGTTATGGCCATCCTGGTGTCGCTGGTGGCATGGCTCATCTGGTTGAGGTGACCCGACAAATGCAGCGGCGCGCCGGCACTCGCCAGACCTCGGGTCCGGCCAGAGCAGCCTATGTGCACGCAGATGGTGGCGTGCTCTCTGCCCATGTAGGGCTTGTACTTGCAATGGATCGGGGCTGAGCATGAAAGATATTTTTGAGCAACTCGCTGCGATATACTCAAAAGGCGGTCTTATGTATCAGCTCTGTGGCGCATGTGGACATCGCCAGACATTTGCACGACCGTTTTGCGTGGCATGCCATGCACCGGACCCGGAATGGCGCGATGCTGATTCCGGAACCGTTGTAGCCTGCACGATTATGCATCGTGCGCCTACGGCGGAATGGAAAGCGCGACTGCCCTATGCCATCGCACTGATCAATCTTGCGGATGGACCGCGCATCATGGCTCTGGCCGATCCGGCGCTGAGCACGGGGGACCGTGTCACGCTGAAGCCGGGCGGTGTCCACAACCTTCCTTTTTTTGAACTAATGGTGACCAAATGAGCATTTCAGCGCTATTGAACCCTTCGAGTGTGGCGATTTTTGGCGCCTCACAGAATCCTGAAAAGATCGGGGGGCGTCCGATCCGATTCATGAAGGAAATGGGCTTTACCGGAGCTATTTACCCGATCAATCCGCAACGCGAAGAGGTGCAGGGGTTAACCTGCTATCCAAATCTGGACGCGTTACCTGGCGTACCTGACACGGCCATTATTGCGGTCCCCAAAGATCATGTACTTGAAACCATCAAGGCATGCGCCAGCGGCGGCGTGAAGGCCTGTGTGGTCATGGCCAGCGGGTTTGGCGAAGCAGGCGACGCGGGCAAGGCCGCCGAAAAGGAGATGCTGGCAATTGCCGTCAAAACCGGAATGCGCATCGTTGGGCCGAACAGCCAAGGGCTGGCGAACTTTCATAACGGGGCTGTCCTCAATTTTTCGACGATGTTCATTGAAGAGCCTCCCAAAGCCGGCCCCGTGGCCTGCATCAGTCAGAGCGGTGCAATGAGTGTGGTACCCTATGGGATGTTGCGTCAACGCGGTTTTGGAGTGGGGCATTGCCACGCGACAGGCAATGACGCGGATGTCACT
>JBARUV010000192.1:0-3234 GCA_049645905.1 Sulfitobacter sp. | reverse complement strand
CCCAATTGAAGGTAGCCATACACCATATAATCAACAGCGTGGACGTAGTGCGTCTGGATGACATCGTCCGTGTATGCCAGTGCGGCCTGTGAAGAGCGACGATTTAGGTCGATCGATTTTTTCCAATCACCGGTCCGCGTGAAGATATGCGCAGGCATATGCAGCGCGTGCGCTGCCATGGGGGCAGACTTGTCGTAGACTTCCGCGTAGGGCACTCCACGATCCTTAAGAGGCGGGTTGTCGTAGGCGTGGATCGCATAGTGAATCACACCGGGGTGATCGGGTGCCTTTGCGTGCAGATCATCCAGCATGTCACCCACCTCGGTTTGCACCTTTATACCATCCGGGCCGCGAGGGGCAGTTGCAAGGCGTGCAAGTGCCGAAAGCGCTGCTGCGTCGATGTTGTCGGGATTTTGCTTGTAAGCCGCGTCCTGCGCCAAAGCCCAAGCGGCAATACGCGCGGTATAGCTGTCGTGCCTTGGGTCATAAAACGCCAACACCGCATCGACAAAACTCCGCTCAACAGCGTTGCCCGCTGGTTTGCTTGCCAGCCTTTGCGCAGCCTCTGTTCCGCGTTTGGTTTCTGCTTCGATCGGGCCACCGGGCCATAGCGGATGGAAATTCGCCATTGCAATGCCCCAGTCGGCCATCACGCACGCAGGGTCAGCTTTTGCAGCCCGGTTAAAGGCGGCTTCAGCTTCGATATACATCATGTTGTGTAAAAGGCTGAACCCTTCGTCTACGGCCGCGTCGGCTTGGGTCGCGCAAGTCGTTTGTAGATCAACGGATTTAGCCACGGCGGTGGATGGGACGGCAACGCTGCCCAACAGAACGGCAACTGCAACGTGATGAAGGATGATCTTGTAAGACATGAATGTTCTCCCTTGGATTTTCATCGGCGTCCTAAGATATGGCGCCACTAGACGAGATTGGGCGCTAACCGGATCAACCTTGTCTTGAAGAACTTCTGAAATTTCTCTGAATTTTGCTTGATGTATCGTATACTATGAGCTGGAGACCTGTTCTGTCATGACAAACGACGTTGCAACCATATCTGAAAAGCGCCTCCGTTTGGGATCGGCGAACTACACGTGGTGTGATGGCGAATTGCGCGATGCTTCAGGTCATCGGATTCCGCTGCGCGCGAAAGCACTCAAGATGTTAGCCGAGCTGCTGGCGCATAGGGGCCGTGTGTTGAGCAAAGACCAGCTGTCGGAGCTTGTCTGGCCGGGAACCATCGCCACCGATGAAAGCATCGCAAGATGCATCGCCGATATTCGAAAGGCGCTAAATGACGACGCTTTCAAGATCGTGCAAACCTATCCAAAGCAAGGCTACAGGCTAAACGCCACCGTCCAGACAGAGGCGGTGATCGCAAGGCACGCATTCTTGCGTCGAAAACGGAATGCGGTGCTGTTGGCGACACTGATCGCGATTGCTGCCATTGTGATATTACCCTTCCTGCGCGATGATATTGCGAGAGGCGTCAATCCACTCGAAACGGGCACGCCAAGCGGTGATCTGCGCGAGGCGATTGCCATCTTACCATTTACAACCACCTCTGACAGCGACCAGTTTCTCGCCAACGGGCTGTCGGATGATCTTGAAATCCACTTGGCTGAAATGTCTGCGATCAAATTAGTGTCCAGAGGTCAGGTTTCGGCTGTTGTCGATGCACCGCAGAGTCCGGTCACGCTCGCCCGGTCGCTGGATGTGCGCTATCTGGTTGAGGGAGACGTCCGCGAAGGCGGCGCAGATATCGCTCTTTCGTTGCGACTGATTGACGGTTCTGATGGGACGACGCTTTGGGCCGATCGTTACGAAGGATCACGCGCGGGGTTGATGGGTTTTCGCGATACTCTTCCCGAGGCTCTGATTGGCGCAATTTCCATTGAATTAAATGCACGTGACAAACAACGTCTGGCGCTCAAAGACACGGAAGATCCCATAGCCTTTCAGGATGTCATGCACGCGCGCAGAGAACTCAGTCGGTTCACTTACGAAGGGAGCCTTGCCGCCGAGCGGCATTTGCGCCGAGCCATCGCGCGCGATCCCGATTATGCACGCGCATATGCCGAGCTTGCTTCAACCTTTGCTATTCGCATGGAAAACAATTGGGCCGTCTTATCAGCTGCGGACGAGGATAAAGCGTTCTATTTCGCCAAAGAGGCATTGCGACTGGATAAAGGGCTTTGGTTTGCCCACTATGCGCTTGGTCGGCTTCATTCCACAGCCAAATCGGGAGAAACGCATTCCGCTTTGACGCACCTGCGTCAGGCAATGGCGCTGCAGCCCGCAAACGACGACCCCCGGGCCTATTTCGCCATCGTCATTTCAATGTCGGGCAATCCGGATGACGGCGCGGCGATCTTGGAAAGCGTTATAGCGACTCATCCTCAGCCACCGTTTTGGTATCACCTTGGACTTGCCAACGCCCAGTTCCACCAAAAGCAATACGCTCGCGCATTAGAAACCGTTTCGGACTGTCTGGCTCAAATGCCAAACAGCCCCTATTGCCTCAGAACCCAGATCGCCGTTCTGGCCCGATTGGATCGTATCGAAGACGCAGAGTGGGCCGCCGAAGAATACGCGATCCTGGGGCACGAAGTATCTTTGGAAGCACTGATGCAAACCGCGATTGAAAGCGATCCCACTCTGCGATTCCACTTGGAAGATTCATATCGGTTGGCCGGGATAGAGTAACCAGTATGCGCCTTTTGCAGACTTTGGCGAAATGATGATGAAAGGTAATTTTGTCCCGCGATGTGTGAGCTCGAACATGACGCGGCGAAAGTTCGGTCTGAATTCCACCGAGATTATAGCTCTGAACGGCCGCTTCCACCCCGCAGGCTGCATCGCGGCATAAATACTGCCGCAACTACGAAAAATGCTGCGTGAGCAATAGCCGCGAGTGCATCAGGCCGGTTTGTCCGCAAAGCCGACCTTTCTGGAAGTTTCTGTCCCGCTGAACCCAATCTTTGATGTGTAGAGCCGAACAATTCTTCAATTGTCAAAAAATATCCTCGAAAGTCGCCCGCAACGCCACTTCCACGTCTTCCATCGTCACTGGCAGAGCCGATCAACCAAAGACGTCAAGCTGTGGTCAATAATCTCGCGGTGCACGATCCCGCCAAAATGGCTCAAGTCCGGTTCCACCTTGATGCTGATTCCGTGAAAGCTGACCCCATTTGCGCAAGCGGAGCCGGATGGCAGCAATGTTATCTTCGCTTTGGT
>JBARUV010000191.1:0-7386 GCA_049645905.1 Sulfitobacter sp. | reverse complement strand
GTCGCGCATCAGGGTTAAATAATTATGAAATGAAGGGCTTAGGCGCCCAGTTTGAATCTGGGTCAGCCGGTTGGGATTCGCTCTGGCAGTTTCTTGCCGAGGGTTTTCGTCAACAAGCGGAAACTGGCCCAGACTCATGCATAGTCAGGGGGCCTTCAAAACCGCCTGCAAAAGGTTCGGTGTTAGGAAGGTAAGGCAGCGGTTCGGTCCAGGCACGCGACGGCTGTGATGCTGCGAGGTGCTGTAAGCCCCGAACGACGGCTGGTCAGTTTCTGAGTTTTCCATACTCCAAAATAGAGCCACCGATCGCACGCATGTCCTTATACATTTGATACCGATACGTCATAGTCCAGGTCAAAGTTTTGGCAAAGGCTCTCAAGCGGTCTGCTGATGGAATGGGCGCACGAAAAGCAGCGCGTTGATTGGCCCAGAGTTGCCGAAGATAAAGTCCGGCAAAGACACCTTTAGCATTGGCGTCAAACCAGGCAATGCGATCCCGGCGCTGCATTCTGACGGAACGGTTTTTGTGATCCCTCCACAGGTAAAGTGCGTCGGGGGCATTTTCCAAGCGGCCGTGCAGCGCCAATTCAGCAAGCAAGGGTCTGTCCGATCCGACGAACGGTGCGATTGCCGGGGTCTGTTTCAGCACATCCATACGGATGACACCAAAAACGGAGACACAGCCATGATCCAGTGCCATGGCTCTGGCAAAGCGCACCACCGGGTCAGGATCATTGAAATCAAGTTCCTTCAGATAAGGCTCCCCGATCTGGCCATTCGAGGTCATCCTCAACACATGTGACTGGCACAAGACGGCACCTGGGTCGCTGTCAAGACACCGGATACATGCTTCAAGGTAGCTCGGTTTCAAAAGATCATCGTGAGGCAACCATTTGAAATAGTCTCCACTTGCCTGTTCGAGACAGAAGTTGAAGTTAGGGGCCGCACCAAGATTCTGGTTATGACGGTGGTATTGGATTCGCGCATCTTGGTCGGCAAAGCGCTGACTGATCGCTCCGGTTTCATCTGTTGAGGCGTTGTCCGCAATCAGGAGGGTGAAGTCGTGATGCGTTTGGGAAAGTACACATTCAAGAATATCTTCCAGGTATTCAGCACCATTGAAAATAGGAAGACCAATAAATACATGGCTCACTGAGACCTCCCGAGAGCAAGAGAATTGAAGGATCTAATATACACTGTGGCGAGTATCGCCACAGTCGACAAGGCCATACGAACAACGACGCATTCTTGGCCTACGCCGGAAAACAGTCACAGCTTTCCACTGATGCCCACATGACAGGCGATCTTGAGAGAATCAAATTTTATTTCTAGCTTCACATGAACCGGGATGCTTCAGATCGATAGATAGGTTAATTTTTTGGAGGGTACCAATTTCAGGTTGAACACCACGGCAAATCGACGGCTCGATGTCTTAAAAAAGCTCTTTTTCCAATCTAAATTGTCCAAAACTCTTTGAGTTGGATAAGAAATACCTTAGCTTTGTAACATTAAGAATTTTGAATTTTGAATTTTTGCAGGTAGTTAATTATGACAACATCCGATGATTTTTCGGGCTCTTCGCTGGATGCGGTGTGGACTGTTCTGACACCGGCAGGGGCTTCGACGTCTCTGGGCAACGACGCATCGGATGCCTATCTGGAACTGGTGACGCCGGACGGCAGCTATGACATCTGGGATAACAATGACACTGCCCGCGTGATGCAGGCTGCGGCGGACGAGGATTTCTCGCTCGAAACGCGGTTCCTGTCGGTGCCCACCCAGAAGTACCAGATGCAGGGCTTTGTGATTGAGCAGGATGCGGACAACTGGTTGCGGCTGGATACCTATTCCGACGGCAGCAAGCTTTATGCCTTTGCGGCGATCACCGTTGACGGCGATTCCACCGTGGCATTCAAGGTCGCGATCCCCGGCGGCGTGGCCCCCTATCTGCGGGTCAACCGCGCGGGCGATACCTGGACGCTGGAGTATTCACTGGATGACAGCGCCTGGGTGACAGCGGGCAGCTTTACCCATGCGATGACAGTGACCTCTGCCGGGGTCTTTGCGGGCAACAGCGGCAATGCGACCGGCTTCACCGCCCAGGTGGATTACATCGAGATCAACAGCGATCCCCTGATCAGCGAAGATGGCAGCTATGCCCCGCCCGCCCTGCCGCCCGAAGCGGCAGACGACGCGCTGAGCCTGGCCCCCGATACCGCACTGTCAATCAACGTGGCTGCGGATCTGTTGTCCAACGACAGCGACGCCAACGGCGATCCCCTGAGCGTGACAGGGTTCACCCAACCCGACCACGGCACCCTGAGCGACAATGGCGACGGCACCTGGAGCTATACGCCGGACGCAGGCTATACCGGGACCGACAGCTTTGATTATACCATCAGCGACGGTGCACTCTCCGACACCGCAACCGTCACCATCAATATCGAAGTACCATCACCGGCAGTATCGGATGACTTTTCCAGCGGGACACTTGCTGCTGGTTGGGAATTCGATGGGGCCGCCGGTTCTGCCTATCTCGGCTATTCGCAAACCGACGCTTTTGTAGTGATCAATTCCCCAGCCGGGACGTCAGTGAGCGCATCGGGAGAGCTGACAACGCCACGTCTGATGCAGTCCACTGAAGACGAAGATTTCCAGATATCTGCCGGTTTTCTAAGCGAGCCGCATCAGAAATTTCAAGAACACGGGCTTTTGGTCCAGCAGGATGATAGTAACTGGATCCGCTTCGATCTTGCTTATACCAGTAAGCAATGGACGCTGATTGTCGGTGTGATCGAGGACGCTTCGACAGATTTCAAACTATTTCAGGCCGTGGGGTCTGGAGACATTCAACATTTTCGCATTACCCGTACAGGCGATGCCTGGGTATTTGAGACCAGTGCAGACGGCACAACCTGGAATCAAGCCTATGCCATGACGCATGCCATGACCGTGTCGGAAGTCGGCATGTTTGCAGGCAGTACGGCATCAGGAGGGGCACCCGGATACGCAGCACAGGTGGATTATTTTGAAATAGCGTCCGATCCGATTTTGGACGAAGATGGCGGATATGTACCCCCCCCGCTTGCACCCGATGCAGTTGATGACAGTCTTATCGTACTACCGGACACAACGCTTGCAATCGATATCGACGCGGACATTCTAGCCAATGACACGGATGAAAATGGCGATCCCCTGAGCGTGACAGGGTTCACCCAACCCGACCACGGCACCCTGAGCGACAATGGCGACGGCACCTGGAGCTATACGCCGGACGCAGGCTATAATGGACAGGACAGTTTTACCTATACGGTCTCCGACGGAGCGCTCACCGATATGGCTACTGTGGCGCTGACGGTTGGGAACCCGATTGACGTCTGGTACGGGCTTGAACAGAGCTTTGGCACTCAGGGCGACAGTCAGGAGTGGGTTAATATTCTTGGTAACGTCGCTGGCACAGTTGTATCCCTAACCTATTCGCTCAACGGGGGGCCGGTTCAGGAATTGTCGCTGGGAGAAGATACACGACGCCTTCAGAACACCGGTGATTTCAACGTGGAACTTGCGTTCGATGCGTTGAACGGCTCGCCCGTTGACGATGTCGTCACAATCACGGCGACCTATTCGAATGGCGCCACTCAGACGCGTGACGTCATCGTAAATTATGAATCCGGTAATTTATGGCAACCCAACTACACGGTGGACTGGAGCAATATTCAGGACATCCATGAGGCCGTGCAGGTTGTAGATGGGGCTTGGTCCTTCTCAGCGGATGGCGCGCGGCCCACAGAACTTGGGTATGATCGGTTGTTGGTCATCGGCGACAAAAACTGGGACAACTACGAGGTTACAGCATCTGTTACGCTGCACGACCTTGAAAACGTGGATCCACGTGGCCGAGATGGCGGAGCCTTTGCGTTCGGCATGCTCTGGGGCGGACATACTGAGAGTGGCAATGGAAATGGGCAGCTGAACTCTGGCTATGAACCTGGTGCCGCGTTTGATTATACCAACGGAAAGATCAAGAGCCACAGCTACCATGAATGGTCTGAGACACTCGGCGTAGAGTACATCGATCTAATTGAAGACAACACCTATAACTTCACGGTACGGGTAGAGCAGACTGGTTTGTATGACCGCATGTATAGTTTGAAGGTCTGGGAAGAAGGCACTGCCGAACCGATCGACTGGACGATACAGACAACCGAGGTCTTCGGGATTAATGAAGCGCCCGCCACCGGGTCGCTCTATCTCAATGCACATTATTATGACGTTACTTTTGGCGATTTTGCGGTCACCGAAATCACTGGTCGCGACATTTTGCAGGGCAGTGACGACGATGACATCCTCGTCGGGGCGGAAGGTACTGCATCCATGCCCGGCCAAGGTGAGATCGATGTTTTTGTTGGCAATGCCGGAGCCGACGTCTTTATCTTTGGAGATGCCCAAGGCGTTTATTATGATGACGGTGTCGGAGCGAATGCTGGCGAGGATGACTACGGTTTCGTCTGGGATTTCGTTTCAGGGACAGATCAGGTCCAACTGTCAGGAAGCGCGCAGGATTACATGCTGACCGAAGATGCTTCGGGCCTGCCAATTGGGACAGCTGTTTGGTGGCTTGGGACAAATGGGCTGGAAGATGAGTTGATCGCCGTGTTGAACGACGTCTATGCATTGAACGTGAACAGCAGCGATTTTTCTTATGTGAGCGATATTCTCTCTTAAGTTTTGATGTGAACGGCGGAGCAATATTCAAACATGGTAGCCCCTGAATTTGTTAAGCCGGTTGCGACAATCCACTAGACTGCACGAGAACTATATTCGATTTCCGATCTTTTTCAGCGACACTATTTTGGGCAAAAACCTTTTTCGTATGAATGTATATATTTTAGAAGGTACTGGCCTGAACCAGATATTGGGGCACGTTTCACCGTCCGATAAAGCGGTGTTTCATAGTTTTGCCACAAAAAACTCATGACTATGAGATACTTCCGCTCGGTGAAGCCAACAGCGCGATATAGGTAGTGGAGGTCGCTTTGAAAACTGTCATTTTGGCGGCCCACATGTTTTGTGGGGTTGGCAACATTAATCCTGTTGCAAGTAGGCAAAGCTCTGCAGACAATAAATCAGGGGCGCAAACAGGCACCCAGAATAGGATCAGATGAGCTTCTCTACAACTTGCCCACTCTGCAACTCAGATGCGTTGAATGACGTGTTTAAGCTTGAAAATGTTCCCGTTATTTGCAATCAGCTCTGGCCTGACGCAGATGCTGCCGCTGCCGCCCCGGCTGGTATGGTAGATCTAAAAATCTGTACGGAATGCAGTCTAATCTGGAATGGTGCTTTTGAGCCGGAGCGCATGGTATATGCACCCGGTTATGAAAATGCGTTGCATTTCTCAGCCAAGTTCCAAAAATTCGCCAAAGAACTCGCCTCTGGTTTGGTCAAACGCCACCAGTTGCAGGACAAGCATGTCGTTGAAATAGGCTGCGGTGATGGTCACATGCTGGACCTGATGGCAAGCGAAGGTGTTGCGACTGCCACCGGATTTGACCCTTCAATGGCTGGCCAACAGACACCGTTTATCGCGCGAGACAATGTTGAAATCGTGAGCGAATACTTCCAGTCTGAACAACTTGACCGCCCGTTTGATGCGATCTTGTGCCGCCATGTGCTGGAACATCTGGACGCGCCTGTACCGCTGCTTGCCGATATCCGCAGCGCCATCGGCGACCGAGATGTACCTGTGTATTTTGAAGTACCGAATGCAGGCTGGATGCTGGATGCGGTGTCGATGTGGGATGTGATCTATGAACATGTTGGCTATTGGGCCGCTCCCGCGATCACCACACTTTTTCGGCGCACCGGTTTTAAGCCGCTTTCGGTTCAGACTGGCTATGGGAACCAGTTCTTGATGGTAGAAGCGCAGCCTGCGGAGCCGGAAGTTGGCTATGTCGATCCAGGCACCAATACGACGCTGAATTCTGCCGTCACTTTCGCAGCGGCGGCCAATGCGGAGTTGGCGAAGTGGCGCACGCGATTGTCACAGATGGGTGGGCGGGTCGTGATCTGGGGTGCCGGGTCAAAAGGCATCACTTTCGCCAATGCATTGGGGGATGCCGCGCGTCCCATCGAAGCGTTCGTTGATCTTAACACGCGCAAGCATGGTTTGTTTGCTCCGGGCGTTGCGCTGCCCGTTGTCCCACCCGACGTGTTGCGCGATATTCGCCCCGATCTAGTGTTGATTTCGAATGTCCTTTATGAGGCCGAAATAATCGAACAGGTTCGAGGCATGGGCCTATCCACTGAATTTTCTGTGGTTGCGGGCTAGGAAATGCCCGCAGAGCAATCATTTGTCATCTCAAAGCGTCTGGTTGTCATCAATTCAGCCAGTTCGCTGGTGGCAAAGGCCGTAAACATGACGGTCTTGCTGTGGATGTACCAGTATCTGCTTAAACGCATCTCTGCAGAAGAGTTCGCGGTCTTGCCTGTTGTGATGGCGCTCATGGTTTTTGCGCCGCTTTTCTTCTCTTTTTTCACCGGTGGTATCAGCCGCTATGTGGTCGAAGCCTACGCTCAGGGAAACTCCGACCAGATTACCCGCATCGTCAGTTCCATCTTGCCGCCACTTTCAGCGATGGCTTTGGTGTTCTTCGCCATTGGTATGGTTGTTGCAGTCAACATCGATTCTCTTCTGACGATTGCGCCTACCATGACGACGCAAGCCAGTGTCATGATGGCCTTGCTCGTCACGAGCTTTAGCCTGCAGATGTTGGGCTTGCCGTTTTCAGTCGGATTTCACGTCAAGCAGCGCTTTATGGAGCTGAATTTGATCGGCGTCAGCCGGGATTTTTTACGGATCATTTTGCTGCTAACCTTCCTTCTTGGCATCGGACCCCAAGTCGTCTGGGTCGTGGTGGCAACGGTGATCTCTGAAATCCTCTATACGGTCGTCACTGTGTGGCGCTCTCGCAGAATGGTCCCCGAGTTGCGAATGCGGATGGATCACTTCGATTCTGCCCAAGCCCAAACCCTGATCAGTTTTGGATTGTGGACTACTCTGGGGCGCCTTGGCGGCGTAATGTACACAAATGCTGCTACTATCCTGCTCAATCTCTACGGAACTGCGGTGGATGTGACAAGCTATCATATCGGGTCAACATTTTATCGCCAAATTGATAGCACCGTGGCGCTTGCTGTTCAGCCGCTACAGCCGGTTATGACCTCAATGCATGCGCTTAATGATAGCAAGCGGCTTTCCCGAACCGTATTTCGCGGCGGTCGCTACGCCACTTGGGTATCGCTTGCGGTCGCGACGCCGCTGATCATTTATGCAGATACATTTGTCGATCTGTATCTGGGAGAGAAGTATTCCCAGACCGCAAT
>JBARUV010000190.1:0-2172 GCA_049645905.1 Sulfitobacter sp. | reverse complement strand
AGAATAACGGAAACATCACGCTGCAGACTGCAACCGTGACGGACAACCGCACAGTTCTGCCTGCAAGCTGTATCGTCGGGCCAATTCCACCGGGTAGCACCGATGACACCTGCCGGTTTACCTATGTAGTGACCCAAGCTGATATCGACTCGATCAACACTGTTGGCGGTGAGATAACAGGCGGCTTTACGAACACCGCAAGCGTCACAGCCGAACCCGTCAATCCCGCGCTTGATGATATCATAGAATCCGGCGAAGTTTTTGTCGGGGGGCCGCTGCGCGAGCCCAGTTGTATGTACCGGCTGCTGTTCGCAAGTGATCAATTGCACGTCTTCTGGAAGTCGCTGATATGTATCCGGCCTTTGGATCGGCTTGTCGTTTTGCCGTGGCCCTGTTGGGAGTACGCACGCGCCGCTGTCTCATTAGTGACCTGATCTATGATGACCATCTGGGCTCTCAGACTTTGGGTGCGCCTTGTTCCGTTCCATACAATTGAGGTTTACGAACATCGTGTGCGGCTGTGATCAGATCGCATCCGCAAATTCCTTTTCTTTCCAATCAAAGTCTTTACCTGAGTTCAGCACGCTCCAAGCGATGCGAGCCAACTTATTCGCCAGCGCAACGCCCAACTTGTTGTGCTGCATGCGCGTCGCCGCGGCCTCTAGCCATGCGCCAAAACTGAACTTTGGCCAGTTCTTGGGTCGCATCATGATGACCTGCGCAGCCTGCACAAACAGCATGCGTAAATATCGGCTGCCCCGTTTCGTGATACGACCCAAAATGGTGCGTCCACCCGTGCTATGCTGACGCGGCACAAGTCCCAGCCAAGCGGCAAAATCACGGCCACGGTCATAAGCCTCACCAGTCCCGACTGCGGCGACCACCGCGGTTGAGATGATCGGCCCAATCCCAGGAATGGTCATGAGGCGCTGACAACTGGCCTCAGTCTCACTGACGGATTTGATCTCAGACGTCGTCATCGCGATCCGCTTGTCCGTCCAAACCCAATCCTGCTGGAGGCCAAGGATCAGCTTACGCATCCGCAAAGATATCTCATCGCTGCGATTGTCCAAGATGGCTTGGAGCGACGTGCGCAACGCGGCCACGCTTTTGCGAACTGTGATCCCTTGCTCAATCAAGAATGCGCGGATCTGGTTCATCGTCGCCGTCCGCCGCGATACGAGACGGGAACGCACGCGATGCAAGGCCTGCAGATCAAGCTGTTCCTGCGTCTTCTCAGAAACTGTTTTGAGATTGGGGCGAAGGGCCGCTTCGGCAATCGCCTCAGCATCGTTGTAATCGTTCTTCTGGCCCTTGTTGAATGGCTTCACGTAAATCGCCGGGATGATCCGGGGCTCAAATCCCATCTTGCGCAGCGTTCGGCTGACAAAGTGCGCGCTTAGGCAAGCTTCCATGCCCACGATGCAGGGCGGCAGATCCTCAAATGTCGCGATCAAGGCCATGCGCTTTATCTTCTTACGCAAAACAAGCTGGCCTTCCTTGTCAAAACCAACCAAGTGAAAGACGTCTTTGCCGATATCAACGCCAACCGACATCAGCTCATCAAAATCATTCTTTGCCATGCTACTTCTCCCAATTGCAGAATAGGCCAAGCCTAACCTGTCGGGTGAAGCAGCCGGTACATCCCATTAGTGTCGGATGCTGCATTCTGCTTAAATGGCCGCTCTAACGTTTTACAGGCAACCGATGGGTTGAACGTGACCATCTAAGCATCCAAACTCTTCCACATGGAAGCGCCTGATTTAGACATTGATGAAATCTCCCTGCGTCAAGTCCGCTTGGAAGATGCGCCCTCGATGCAGAAGCACTTTGCAAACTGGAATGTGGTCAAGAGCATCGGCGGTATTCCTTGGCCATACCCGCCAGATGGTGCGCGCGATTACATAGAGATGCGAAAGGAAGAATCCGCGACGAAAGAGATCTATTTCTGGGGCATTTTTCTAAAAACTGACCCCGCAGAGCTTATTGGGACAATTGAGTATAGGTTTTTTGACGACGACGATGAAAATCGAGGCTTTTGGTTGTCGGAACTTTTTTGGGGGCGCGGCATAATGACCAAAACGGTCGCAGTTACTCAGGATTTTGTGTTTTTCCAACTTGGCAAAACGCGATTGTTGGTAAGAAGCCTCTGCACCAACATCGCATCGAAGT
>JBARUV010000189.1:0-34129 GCA_049645905.1 Sulfitobacter sp. | reverse complement strand
AGGCCCAGCTACTTCTCGCTGGGCCTTTGAAATTCTTGGCGGACCGAGGAGGATTCGAACCCCCGACCCCTTGATTCGTAGTCAAGTACTCTATCCAGCTGAGCTATCGGTCCACTTCTGCGCGGTTTAGTTGGCGACAGCAGGCTTTGCAAGCCCCCAAATCATCAATATTCAGCGTCGCGCGCCACCTCACAGACAGGTGGCAAGCCTTGGTTCCGGCATGCCGCGAGATTTTATGAAATACCTTCCGCAAAACTTGGGGCTGCAGAGCACGCCGCGAGAGTACATCCAGAACAGTACCCGCGAATTGCTGGGCCTTGGCCTGAACACGTCAGAGCGTACCATCACCCTTGGGCAGGCTGATGCTAAACTGGGTGCCGTCTGGTCCGGTGTGATCGAGGGAAAGCTGGCCGCCGTGGCCGCGCACCAGTTCAGCGGCGATTGCCAGCCCCAGACCGGATCCACCTTTGCGTGCCCCCCCCTGAAAGGGCGTGAACAGATGCTCCTGCGCCCGCGCGGGCAGACCCGGACCATTGTCGGCAAGCGTGATGTGCCAGGTGGTATAGGTCTCTTCGGCGGCAAGCCTGACCGTGCCACCCGACGCGACCCCTGAAAGCGCCTGACGTGCATTGCGGGTCAGGTTGGCCAGAACACGATACAATTGTTCCGGATCTGCGCGCACCATCATGCGGTGCGGCACATCGGTCACAAACTGGATCGGATCGCCCGCGCAGGCAAGCTGTTCGCTTTCGACCACCTCAGCGATCAGTTCATCAAGCGCCACCTGCGTCAGAGTGGGCCCCGGTTCTTCCGCCTTGCCAAAGGCCAGCGTGCTTTCGCACAGGTGGACGGCGCGGGTGATCGACCCCACCAGTTTTGGGGCCATGCGCTTTACGATCGGGTCTTCAGATGCCTCGATCCTGTCAGTGAACAATTGTGCAGTTGTCAGAATATTGCGCAAATCATGGCTGATTTTGCTGACAGCAGACCCCAGTTGCGCCAGCCGCTGCTTTTGCTTGAGGGCATGGGTCAGGTCGGTTTGCAGTGTCTTGAGCGCCTCCTCGGCTTCGCGCAGTTCGGTCACACCGGCAGAGGGCACAATAATGCGCCGCGCGTCTTCGGGGGCAGCGGCATAGCGCTGCATATGCCCCACCACGCCCTTGATCGGGCGGACCAGAAAGATACGCATCGCGATAAACAGCAGGAACGCTGTAAACACCGAAATCACAGCAGACAGGACCAGAATGCGAATGCCGTAATCCAGCATCGCGGCCCGCATCGGCGCGGTTTCCATCGTCACTTCGATCAGGATACCACCGCCCCGCACAGGTGCGCCAATCACCCGAACGATCTGGTTTTCCACCGTAAACAAGCGCGTTATCGCATCGCGGATGAGGATCGCGGCTGAGGCATCGCGCAAATCAAACGTCGCCACAATCGCCTGCGGCATAGGCGACGAGAGCATCAACTGGCGCACCTCGTCGCGGCGCAGCACGACGTTAAAAACTTCGGCGTTCTTGAGCAGTTCAGCCTCAAGCGCGGGATCGAGCATGTCATCCGCCAGCAGGGCCAAAGATGCGATTTGCGCACGCTCCAGCCGGTTGAGCATGTACTCCTCGCGGAACCGCGCAATAGAAGGCACGAAAATCAAGACTTCGGCGAGCATCACAAAGACCGTGGTCAGGATCAGAAGTCTGCCCGAGAGTGACTTGAACATTCTATCTACCGGCCCAGGGATAGCGGGCTGAACACGCGTCACGCACCATCACGGGATAAACCGCTGAACAACGCCCACAACGCGTTTGACCATTGCACTTTCAAACAGGCGCGGGGCGAAATAAGCACCCGCCGCACGTTTGTTGATCTCGCCAATTGTGGGGTATGGGGCAACCATCGCGGCAATCTGACTCATCTTCATATTATTGGCCAGTGCCAGCGCCCAGAGATTGATCAACTCTCCCGCCTGATAGCCGGCAATGGACGTTCCAACGGGGCGGCCGCGGACAACCATCACTTTGATCAAGCCCTTGGTTTTACGCTCTGCAATCGCGCGATCGTTGTGCGCATAATGGAACCGGAAAACCTCCAATTTTTCCCCATGTTGCTCTTTCGCTTGCGCTTCGGTCAAGCCGACCTGCGCCAGTTCCGGATCGGTATAGGTAGCCCATGGAATGTGGCTTGTCTTGGCCTTTGAGGGCAGACCGAACAGGATAGAGCGAATGATCACTCCCGCATGATAGCCCGCCACATGGGTAAATTGTAGCCCGCCCGCCACATCCCCGATGGCATAGACGCGGCGGTTGGTGGTGCGCATCGAAGCGTCCACTTTGATCCCGTTTTTGGTCGGTTCCACTGCGGCCTTTTCCAGATCCAGTTTGTCCGTATTGGCTTTGCGCCCCACCGCCATCAGCAAGTGAGAGCCTTCGAATACGCGCCCGTCCTTGGCGTCGACCTTGATCGCGCCCGCCTTGCCGCTGATTGTGGCAGCTATCGCGCCCTCTTCAATGACGATACCTTCATCGCGCAGGGTTTGCAGAACGATTTCAGCCATCTCGGGATCGTCTTTGCCCAGCGCCTTCTCGCCCTCGATCACAGTAACTTTGCAGCCCATGCGCACATGTGCCTGCGCCATTTCCATTCCGATAGGGCCGCCGCCGACGATCAGCAGATGGGTAGGTTTTTCGCGCAGATCAAACAAGGTCTCGTTTGTTTCATACGGCACGTCTTCCAACCCCGGGATCGGAGGGACAAGCGGTGCCGAACCTGTTGCAATAACGATACGGCGCGCTTTGATGATTGTATCGCCTGCCTGCACTTCGTCTTTGGAAATAAATCGCCCGAATTCACGGATGACGTTTATTCCGAACCCTTCAAAACGTTCCTGACTGTCGACCGGTGCGATCTGCGCAATGACATCGGCGACGTGGTCCTTGGCCGCAGCGTAATCCACCGCGCCTGCCGCGTTCTTCACTCCGTACTGTGCGCTGTGGTATTGTGCGTATGCGGCCTTGCCACTGGCGATCAGCGCCTTTGACGGGACGCAGCCGTAATTCAGGCAATCGCCGCCCATCTTGTGGCCTTCCAGCAGCACGACATCAGCGCCCATCTGGGCAGCTCCGGCCGCAACCGACAATCCGCCAGAACCAGCGCCAATTATTAAAACGTCAGTAGCGATACGGTTCATTGCACCAAATCCTTTTTACCAGTCACCATCTTGATTATTATCGGCAACAACGAAAGCGCGCACAGCCCCAGAAGCGGGAACATGATGTGCGGCTCAAAGATAATGCCAAGATCGGGAGTTTCACCTCGCGCAAACACCTCGCCCAGACCAGCGCCTACAGAAGTAAGAACCAGAGTGCCCGGAATAATACCGAGAATTGTCGATACCGCAAAGCGGTAGAGCGGCACACCCAGAAACGCAGGTATCAGATTGGCCAGAAAGAATGGCACTGCTGGAGCCAACCGCATGAAGAACAGCATCGACCACTGATTCTGATCAATCCCCTTTTTGATCCTGGCAACAGTTCCGCCAGATGTATCCATCCGCTCTTTCAACTTGTCGCCAAGCCCCATGCGGGCAGCAAGAAAGATCACGACGGCACCAGTGGTCGCCGCAGCAACGTTGATACCAGTGCCCAGCGCCGTTCCAAAAAGAAACCCGCCCGTCAGTGTCGAAATCGTTGCGCCGGGCAAGGAAAAGCCGACAATTGCCACGTAAACCGCCACAAAAACCAGAACAGTCAGCACAAAGCGGGTGTCACGAAAGACAATCAGCGCCTCGCGGTTGTCACGCAGCGCCTCAAAGCTGAGTTGGTCGCGCAGGGTGAACGCGCCCACCCCAGCAATCAACAGAATCAGCATAAAGGGTAAATATCGCAGCCATGATTTCTTTTTTGCGTCGCATTCTGTCATATCGGCCACTTCTCGCGCTATCCTGATGGATACACAGGGTTCCCACCCTAGATGGCGCGTATCGTGAGCAGGCAACAGATGTATCACGCGCGCTTGATGTTTAGTGTCGTCGACGCGTCGGATATGGTATCCGATGGGCCAAATTGAAACAAATCACGTACCCCTAGGCCACTAATGTTGCAAAGCCGTCGTTTTTCCGGCGCTAACCGTTTGACTTGGGGCACGACGGGCAGTAGAGGACGGGTCTGAATTGACGTCAGATCGGCGAATCCGCCATGGTCCGACAAGCTAAGTGGAGACGGAGCGATGAAACGCACCTTTCAACCTTCAAACCTCGTGCGCAAGCGGCGCCATGGTTTTCGTGCGCGTATGGCAACAAAAGCTGGCCGCAAGATCATCAATGCACGTCGTGCACAGGGCCGGAAAGAGCTGAGCGCGTAATCTTACGCGAGCAAGGCTGAGAACATGACACCGCCGGAGGCACCCATGGATGGCAGCATTGCCGCTCAGGGGGACCAGCCCCCGGCGGTGCTCTTTTGCGTCCAGACCCTACGCAAACGCAGTGACTTTTTGCGCGCAAGCCGCGGCGCTCACAAGGCGACGCCAGGCTTTGTCCTTCAGGTGCGAAAACGCAGCAGCGACGAGACGCCTGCGGATGACGTGATACGCGTCGGATTCACCTGCTCCAAAAAGGTCGGCAATGCCGTTGCACGCAACCGCGCCAAGCGGCGCTTGCGCGAAATTGCGCGTCTGGTGTTGCCGGTCCACGGGAAGGCCGGTACAGATTACGTTCTGATCGGTCGCAAGGGTGCGACGGCAGACCTGCCTTTTGCACAGCTTCAATCCGACCTCATCACAACCATGGCCAGACTGCACAAGGCCCGCGCGTGACCCCGCTGGCACATCTTATCGCTTTGCCCGTACGCGCCTATCGGCTGATCTTTAGCCCTTGGGTCGGTTTTAATTGCCGCTATCACCCGACGTGCAGCGCCTATGCTCTGGAAGCTCTGCAAAAACATGGCGGTTTCAAGGGGGGCCTGCTTGCAGCCCAGCGTATCGCACGCTGTCATCCCTGGGGAGGAAGCGGCGTGGATAATGTGCCCGACTAAACGCACATTCTAAGTCAGTAAGACAAGATCGTTGATATTTGCCCGGTGCCGCGTCGGCATCTGTTGCGCGGGCGTGCCCGCCACTGTCAGGGCAACGTCGCGCAAAAATCCCGGATCATCATAATACCAGTTGTGCGACTTGAGCAGGCTTCTCTCCGGCCCGGGCACTTTGACCCGGTATTGCTCTGTCGTGCGCACATCCTCAAAGCTGTCGGGAATCAGATCGGGCATCCCTTTGCGCCCTGCCCGTTTGCGCCCGCCATGGACCACACTTCCGGACAGTTGCAGAACTCCATCATCCGTACTGTAATAATTTGTAAGCCTGTTGGCGCGAAGGTCCATCACCAGCGCGCCCCATGCCCCGCTGCGCATCCATTCCGAGTCTACATCGCCAGACACAAACAACGCCTGATCCACGTCCCATTTGCGGGCTCCCGGCGCGTCACCCACACCCGAAAAGCCGCGTAACGTCAGCAGAGCGCCCAGCGAATGCGCAATCAGGTGGATCTTGATCCGTGGCGTTTCGTTCAGAAACAAGCCGATGCCTTCGGTCACCAGATAAGGGGCTACTTCCTTGGCGTCATTGCGATCCGCATCATAGGCCAGCGCATTACCATCGCTTGGCCAATCAAAACAGATAACCGCCCCACGAAAACCGTTTGACCGCATCGCGACCTCGATCTTGCGTTCTCGGCGCAGCATGTCCGTCTGCGACGTATTGAATCCGTGCACGTAAATCAAAAGTTCCGGCACTTGCATCTGCGTAAGCACCCGTGCCTTCCATGTGGCCTGATCGATGATATGCCCTTTGCTGACGGTGTCGCCGGGGGCGGTAATTTCCACATACCTGGTCAGGGCGGCAGCATTATTGGTAAACTTGGCCGTCTGTGCATTATAGGTACGGCGGGTAAAGAAAAGTGACATCTAAAACTCCCCTCAGCATTAAATTCAAAGTATACGCCACTGCAGTCTTTCTTCAAAACCATGCCACACCACTCCAACTTGAATGCAGCATCTGAATCGCCTAAGCCGAACCCCATGCTTGACCAACCAAATGACATACACGCCCTGTTTCATGGCGCGCCGCAAACAACGGAGTTCAAAAAGCTCCGGAAACGTATTGTGCGCGCCACGCGCGAGGCGATTGACCAGTATGGCATGATCCAGGGCGGCCAAGATGACGCGCCGCGGGCGCGATGGCTGGTCTGCCTATCCGGTGGCAAAGACAGCTATACCCTGCTGGCCGTGCTCATCGAATTGCAATGGCGCGGGTTGTTGCCTGTTGATCTTCTGGCCTGCAATCTGGATCAGGGGCAGCCCGGTTTTCCGGCGACGGTGCTGCCAGAATTTCTTGAAAAAATGGGTGTGGCGCACCGGGTTGAGTATCGTGACACTTATTCCATCGTGATGGATAAGACGCCGATAGGGCGCACGCTGTGTACAATGTGCAGCCGTCTGCGCCGTGGTCATCTGTATCGCATCGCGCGCGAAGAAGGGTGTTCGGCGGTCGTTCTCGGACATCACCGCGACGATATTCTCGAGACCTTTTTCATGAACCTCTTTCACGGCGGTCGGCTCGCGACCATGCCGCCCAAGCTTCTGAACGAAGAGGGTGACTTGTTTCTATATCGCCCGCTGGCCCATGTGGCAGAAGAGGATTGTGCGAAATTTGCGCGCGCGATGAATTATCCCATCATTCCCTGTGACCTTTGTGGGTCGCAAGACGGACTGCAACGCCAGCAGGTCAAGCAAATTCTCGACGGGTGGGAGAAAAATCATCCCGGTCGACGCCAGATTATGTTCCGCGCCCTGATGAATGCGCGCCCCTCGCACCTGCTCGATCCGAAGCTCTTCGATTTTGCGGGCTTGCTGCGCGATACTTGAAAAGTTTTAGGTAAAATCGGGTCAGGTTTTTGCCCGGTATTAACCTGCAAAATACACCACACCCGTTACTTTCCCTTCATGGCATTGCGTATCCTGCGCATACCTTTGGAGGGTTGAGATGTTGCGGCATCGTGCGAAACCGTTGATGCGATTCTTACAGCAGGCCAAGGTGCTGTTTTACGGTCCGTCCGGAATAGCGTTCGTTCCTGCGTTATGTCTGGCCGCCTTTTGGTTTGGTGGTGAAGTTTCGCTGATGATTGCCGCAGTCGTTCTGCCGCTTGTTAATATGGTCAGCGGCGGGCTTGATCGTGCATCGCTTCTGCCGGGTGAAACGGTGTCAGGTTTCATTGACCACTCTGTGTTTGATGACCTTGTTGATGGAATTTATCGCAAGTCTGTGGATACAGGCCTTCATGCGGCAGTTTTTGCAGTCGCAATCGATGAGTTTGAAAGTTTGACCGAACGCCATGGCCCCGCTGCGGCGGATATCATCATGCGAGGCACTGGAGATCGCCTCGTTACAGCACTGCGCGGCGGGGATCATATCGGCTTTCTCAGTGCGGGTCGCTTTGCAATCTGCACGTCGCCGGTGCGCCAGCTTGATCTGGAAACCTGTATTCAAATGGCAGGTCGCCTTCAAAGCGCCATCGAAGACCCGATTTCAATAGATGGCCTGGCGGTATACGTTTCTGCGTCTGTCGGTTTCTGCCAAAGCTCCCGCGCGCCGGGAACAAGCAGTGCCGATTGGCTGGATGGTGCAAAGATTGCTCTTGAAGAGGCAAGGCAACGCGGCCCTTTCGCCATCCGCGCGTTTTCCGATCAAATGCACCAAAATGCAAAAAACCGGGTCGCCATGCAGGAAGAAGTCGGTCAAGCGCTCGACAATGGGCAGATCATTCCCTGGTTTCAGCCCCAGATATCAACGGACACAGGGGAGATCTCGGGATTCGAAGCGCTTGCGCGCTGGTCGCATCCGTTGCGCGGCATGATCGCCCCGTCAGACTTTTTGCCAGCTATCGAACGGGCGGGCCTGCTGGAACGGCTGGCAGAAGTGATGATGTATCATTCATTTGCCGCCCTGAAGGCATGGGACGCAGCAGATGTGGACGTGCCGCGAGTCGGCGTAAACTTTGCCGGACCTGAACTGAGCAACCCTCGCTTGCTCGAAAAGATCCAATGGGAGCTGGATCGCTTTGACCTGACCCCGGACCGTTTGGCAGTCGAAGTGCTTGAAACGGTTGTGGCCAGTGCCCCCGATGACATGATTACCCGTAATATCAACGCGTTGGGCCAACTCGGATGCCGAATAGACCTAGATGATTTTGGAACCGGACACGCCTCCATTTCCTCTATCCGCCGTTTTTCCGTTTCACGCATCAAGATTGACCGTTCTTTCGTGATGAAAGCCGACCGGGATGCCGATCAACAACGTATGATCAGCGCCATTCTTACTATGGCAGAGCGGCTCGGCGTGGAAACACTTGCCGAAGGTGTCGAATCTGTAGGGGAACACGTGCTGCTCGCCCAGTTGGGCTGCGATCATGTTCAGGGCTATGGTATTGCGCGCCCGATGCCATTTGAACAAACCCTTGAGTGGATCGCGCGTCACAACGCCAAATTGGATGATGCACCGCGCATGCTGGATGGCCGTACAAAGTAGCCTCGATCGGTGAATCGCTATTGCGCCCCTCACCGGTTGATTACATTGATGGATCTTGGATACCACGTACATCAATGGGCCTGACAGGGCACAATATACCCGAATCCGCTTGACCTTTGGTGCCGCACTCTGTTGAACCCACGCTGATATCTCATGACTTCAGGTGACAGTCCCGATGGACGATCAGAACAAGAATCTCATTCTCGCGACCGCTCTCAGCTTTCTAGTGATCCTCGGGTGGTTCACGTTGTTTCCGCCCCCCGAAGTGGACCCCGGTCCGCAGGTGAGCGAAACCACAGCAGCGCAGGCAACGGCAGACGGCGTAACGGTACCTGCCGCTCCGGATGGTGAAACAGTCGCGCCCGCCATAGGGGGCGAAAGCCAGACACGGGATGCTGAATTGGCGAATGCGCCGCGCGTTCCGATTGCCACACCGCGGCTCTCCGGCTCCATTTCCCTTTTGGGCGGGCGCATTGATGACCTGAAACTCAACGACTACCGCACGACACTGGATGCAGACGCCGCGATCGTTACCCTTTTGTCTCCCGAAGGCAGCCCCGACGCATATTACGCCTTGCACGGTTGGGCTCCGGGTGCGGGGCTTGATCCATCCGCTGTACCCACTCCAGACACTCTTTGGACTTTGAAATCCGGAGGCAGCCTTACCCCTGACAGCCCCATCACCCTGAGTTGGGAAAATGATGCGGGCCAGACCTTTGACCGCGAAATCGCGGTTGATGCTGATTACATGTTCACGGTGACCCAAACCGTTACCAACAACGGAACCGCATCTGTTGCAATGGCCCCCTATGGCATGATTGCCCAGCACGGCGAACCACAGGATCTGGAAGGGTTCTTTATTCTGCACGAGGGTGCAATTGCCGAGGCAAACGGCGAACTGACCGAGACAGACTGGAAAGATATTCCCGATGCGGAAGTGGACCCGAGATGGGGCCGCCCCGCCATCGTTGCAAAAGACGTTTCCGAAGGCTGGATCGGATTTACCGACCACTATTGGCAAGCCGTGTTGATCCCCGAAACCGAGCAGGTTTTCGAGCAGGCGCTGACGTATGACCCCCGCAGTGATGTCTACCACGCGTTTGCCCGCCTACCCACGCAGAGCGTCGAGGTCGGGCAAAGCGTAACCAGCACGACCCGCTTTTTTGCAGGTGCCAAGGAATGGGCGCTTTTGCGCGCTTACAGTGAAGGTGAGAACGGCGTCAGCCGGTTCATCGAATCGATTGACTGGGGCCTGTTCTCGTTTCTTACGAAGCCGATTTTCTGGCTATTGCACAAGATCAATATCCTGATTGGCAACATGGGCTGGGCCATTATCGGCCTCACGCTGGTCATTAAGGCCCTGCTGTTCCCGTTGGCCTACAAATCTTACGTCTCTATGGCCAAGATGAAAGAGCTTCAGCCGCAGATGGAAAAGCTCAAAAAAGATGCAGGCGATGATCGCCAAAAAATGCAGCAAGGCATGATGGCGTTGTACAAGAAGGAAAAGGTGAACCCGGCTGCCGGCTGTTTGCCGATCCTGCTGCAAATCCCGATATTCTTTTCACTCTACAAGGTGATCTTTGTCACCCTCGAATTGCGCCACGCGCCATTCTTTGGTCCTTTCCAAGACCTGAGCGCCCCTGACCCGACTTCGATCATGAACCTTTGGGGCCTGCTGCCCTTTCCTGGACCCGAAGCAGGCAGCATCATGGCGCTGGTCTTTATCGGCATCCTACCGCTGCTCTTGGGAATTTCGATGTTCCTGCAGCAAAAACTCAATCCTGCACCGACGGACCCGACACAGCAGATGATCTTTGCCTGGATGCCATGGGTATTCATGTTCATGCTGGGCAGTTTTGCCAGCGGGCTGGTAGTGTATTGGATCGCCAACAACACGATCACCTTTACGCAGCAATATCTGATCATGCGGTCTCAAGGATACAAACCAGACCTGCTGGGGAACATCAAAGGTGGCTTTGGTCGCAAATCAAAAGCGGCAGAAAACGACAGTAAGGCACCGTCCAAAGGGAAAAAGTGATGCACATCACTGCCCTCTACCGCCATCCGCTGAAAAGCCACGGCCGGGAGGCGCTTGAGGCGGTGACACTACATGCAGGCCAATCCATGCCTTTTGACCGCCTTTGGGCGGTCGCGCATGACGCATCAAAAGCGGATGGCACCCAATGGGCGCCCTGCGCCAACTTCAGCCGCGGTTCCAAGGCACCACAGTTGATGGCCATTTCCGCGCTGCTCGACGAAAGCGCGGGCACATTAACTCTCACCCACCCTGATCGCCCGGAGCTGACGTTCAACCCTGACACCCACGCGGATCGCTTTCTGGACTGGGTCCGCCCACTGGTGCCCCGAGACCGCGCCCTGCCCGCACGTATACTGCGGCTGGACAAACGCGGCTTTACTGACGCCAACTATGCCTCTTTGTCCCTTTGCAACACAGCTTCTCATGATGCGGTATCCGATCAGGCAGGTGTGGCGCTGTCCCCGCTGCGGTGGCGTGGCAATATCTGGTTTGACGGTGCCGCGCCCTGGGCCGAATTCGATTGGGTCGGTCAAACGTTGACAATTGGCACGGCTGTTCTGGAAATCAAAGAACCCATTCTGCGCTGTCTTGCCACCACGGCGAACCCTGAAACCGGCAAACGTGACGTGGACACGCTTGCCATCCTGAACGACACTTGGGACCACCAGAACTTCGGCATCTATGCCCAAGTGGTTCAGGGCGGAAACATAGCCGTAGGTGATACACTGGAGCTGCTTTCATGAAGCTTACATTTCCCGAAGCCGAAGAACCGGATGCACAGACGCTTGAACGCGGCCGCCTGTTGTTTGCGGGCGAGACGACTTTTGTCAAAGGCGTTGTTGCTATGGACGGCCTGCCCGCCGCTGATCGGATGGAAGTCTGCTTTGCCGGTCGCTCCAACGTGGGAAAGTCCACATTGATAAACGCGCTGACAGGTATGAAGGCGCTCGCGCGAGCGTCGAATACCCCTGGGCGCACCCAAGAGATCAACTATTTCACTGCCGCAGAAAGTCATTATCTCGTCGATCTTCCCGGTTATGGCTATGCCAATGCGCCGCTGCCTGTGGTCGAAAAATGGCAGCGCCTGCTCAAGCAGTATCTGGGTGGCAGACAAACCTTGCGGCGGGCATTTGTGCTGATCGACGCACGCCACGGGATCAAGAAAGTCGACGAGGAAATTCTCAGCCTGCTCGATAGCGCTGCGGTAACGTTTCAGGCGGTTCTGACCAAAGCCGACAAGGTAAAGGAAAAGGAACGCGAAAAGGTTCTTGAGCAGGTGCGTGCCGCCCTCGCTAAACACCCCGCCGCATATCCCGAGATTGTCGTGACAAGTTCTGAAAAGGGCTGGGGCATTCCCACCCTGCGCGCGATCATCGCCACTCTGGAATAGTCCACAGCCCCCGCATATGATGCGGTTTACCGAGGTTGAAACATGAGAAAACAAGACATGAACCGCGATTGGATTGCCACCGCACAGACCCTCAGCCAGGCCCTGCCGTACTTCCAGCGTTTTGTGGATGCCACAGTTGTTATCAAGCTGGGCGGTCATGCCATGGGCAGTGACGAAGCGATGGATGAGTTCGCCCGCGACGTTGCCTTGATGCGTCAGGTCGGAGTGAATCCTGTGGTCGTGCATGGCGGCGGGCCAATGATCAACGACATGTTGAACCGGTTGAACATCAAATCCGAATTCGTGAACGGTAAACGGGTTACCGACGCTGCCACCATGGAAGTGGTCGAAATGGTTCTGTCGGGTGTGGTGAATTCACGCATCGTCCAGGCGATTACCGAACAGGGTGGTCGCGCCGTGGGCGTGTCCGGCAAAGATGGCGGATTGATTATCTGTGATCAGGAAGATCCCGAACTTGGCCTTGTCGGGCATCCCACGGATGTGAACCCTAAATTGCTGCGTGATTTTGCCGAAAAAGGCATTATCCCCGTAATTGCCCCGCTTGGCATGGGCCGCAACGGGGAGACATTCAACCTTAACGGTGACACTGCCGCCGGCGCAATTGCGGCCGCGCTCAAGGCCGATCGCCTCTTGCTGTTGACCGATGTTGCCGGCGTGAAGAATGCCGCAGGCGAAGTGCTGACCGAACTCACCGCGACGCAGATCAATGAAATGATCGCTGATGGCTCCATAGCGGGCGGCATGATCCCCAAGACGCAGACAGCGCTGGATGCGCTTGCCGGGGGTGTGCGGGCGGCAGTAATTCTGGATGGACGTGCGCCCAATGCATGTCTGCTGGAACTGTTTACCGAACACGGCGCAGGCAGCATCATCCGTCAGGGATGACTTACGCCGCGCTGGAAGCGGGCGCAAAGACTCGCCACCTCAGCATTTTGGGCGGGTTCCATCCTGACCCTGACGATAACGTACCAAACGGCTGCCGGACCCTTCTGATGCTGGGGCCGGATGAGCCTGACTTCTGGCCCGCGTTCACACAAAGTCCGGAATATTGCGATGGTAACGCGGACCCAATGGACCGCTGGTCAGAACGCGTCATTGCGGGTTGGGCTTCGGATCTAGGGGCAACACCGATGTTCCCCTTTGGTGGCCCGCCGTACTTGCCGTTCTACAGTTGGGCCACACGCTCGGGCCGCACAGCGGCCTCACCCGTTCAATTCCTTGTCCACGACCGTGCGGGGCTGTTTGTGTCTTTTCGGGGCGCTCTTGCCCTTCCGGTCAAGGTCGAGCTGCCGACAGTATCAACGCCTCCTTGCCAAACCTGCAGTGATGAACCTTGCAAGACCGCTTGCCCGGTGTCCGCGTTGACACCAGCGGGCTATGATGTTGCGGCATGTAAGACGTATCTTGATACATCTGCCGGAGCGGGTTGCGTGGAAAACGGATGCGCGGTACGCCGGGCCTGCCCAGTGTCACAAAAGTTTGGCCGCCTGCCCGCACAATCGGCCTATCATATGCGCCAGTTCAAAGGAGACCTCAGATGAAGCGCCTGATTCTGATGCGCCACGCTAAATCGGATTGGTCGGGCGGTGCTGCCTCTGACCATGACCGTCCGTTGAATGCGCGGGGGCAGCATAGTTCTGTCGCTTTGGGGCATTGGTTACGCGCGCAGGATTTGTTGCCCGATCAGGTCATATCATCTTCCGCCAAACGCACGGGCGAAACGTTTTTGGGGCTGGGTCTGCCCCAAAACACAGCTGTCAGTTTTACGCGCGACCTTTACCTCGCCACTCACCATGAAATCATGGGCGCCCTGCGCAGCGCGACGGGTGAGGTGGTGCTGATCTTGGGCCACAACCCCGGCATCTCTATTATGGCGGCAGAAATTCTGGATACGCCGCCCGACCATCCGCAATTTGATGCCTATCCAACAGGTGCCACGTTGGTGGCAGACTTTGACATCGCCCGGTGGCGTGATGCGGGTTGGGGAAAAGCAATCGCGCGGCACTTTGTGGTGCCGCGCGATCTGTAGTGTCTTTTTCACGCACGTTAGCGCTTTGCGCTAACCTACGTCGAAATCAGTGACCCAAAATCTGGCTCAGGAACAGTTGTGTGCGTGGAGACTGCGGGTTCTTAAAGAACTCTTCAGGCTCGTTCTGTTCAACGATCTGACCCTCATCCATAAAGATTACACGGTTCGCAACCTGACGGGCAAAACCCATCTCGTGCGTCACGCAGAGCATGGTCATACCTTCTTCGGCCAGTTCGATCATAGTGTCGAGCACCTCTTTGATCATCTCCGGATCGAGCGCCGAGGTCGGTTCGTCAAACAGCATGATACGTGGCTTCATGCACAGTGAACGGGCAATCGCCACGCGCTGCTGCTGACCACCGGACAACTGGCCCGGGTACTTGTTCGCCTGATCAGGAATCTTCACTTTTTCAAGGTAATGCATCGCCACGGCTTCGGCTTCTTTCTTGGGCGTTTTACGCACCCAGATCGGAGCCAGAGTGAGGTTTTCCAGAATGCTCAGATGCGGGAAAAGATTGAAGTGCTGAAAGCACATACCAACTTCCGAGCGGATCTTGTCGATGTTCTTGAGGTCAGACGACAGGAGAGTTCCATCAACTTCGATGGAGCCTTTCTGGTGTTCTTCCAGCGCGTTGATGCAGCGGATCAGCGTTGATTTGCCGGACCCGGAAGGCCCGCAAATCACGATCCGTTCGCCCTGATAAACCGTCAGGTCAATGTCACGCAACACATGGAATGTGCCGTACCATTTGTTCATGTTCTGGATCGAAATCGCGACTTCGTCGGAAACCTTCAGTGCTTTTGCGGTATCAGCCATGCTTCAACCCTCCCTTAACGATGATCTGTCGCAAGACGGCGTTCCAGCCACTGCGAGTATTGTGAGATGCCATAACAGACGACAAAGAACAGAAGCGCTGCAAAGCCCAGCAGCTCCCAGTAGACCCCGTTCCAGTCCGTGGACGCGAGGATCGGACCCCGGATCATCCCCACCAGATCGAACATCGAAATGACCGAAACCAGCGTGGTATCCTTGAAGAGCCCAACCGCGATGTTCACGATGCCGGGGATCGAGATTTTCAGCGCCTGAGGCAGGATAATAAGGCGCATCGCCTGTGCATAATCCAGACCCAAACTATCTGCGGCCTCATATTGACCTTTGGGAAGTGCGGCGAGACCACCCCGGATCACCTCGGCGATATACGCCGCGGAGAACATGGTAATCATGATCACCACACGCAGGAACAAGTCGACTGTCGATTCAGGCGGGAAGAAGTAGGCCAACATCACGCTTGCCACAAACAGCAAGGTAATCAACGGTACGCCCCGAATGAATTCGATAAAGATCACGCTGATCCATTTGATCAGCGGCATCGAGGATTGCCGCCCGAGCGCCAGTGCGATGCCGATAGGAACCGACAACGACACGCAGGTTACGCCCAGCATCAGGTTGAGCATAAAGCCCCCCAGATCGCGGCTGGGTATCTCAGGCAGGAACGGATCGGCAGGTGCCAACACCGGCACGATGTATCCCGCGATTGCCCAGAAGACGATCGCAGCTGCGATGCCGCCAAAGAAACCGGCCGCAAAGCTTTTGGTCACAAAGCGGCTGTAGACCAGATATCCCACGACAATACCCAAAAGCGCAAAGATCGGTGTCCAGATTGTCCCGCCCCAGATCAGCCAGAACGCGATGAATGGAAACAACGCCGTGACGATCAACAGCTTGCGTGGCAGATCAAAGAACAAGACAGGCGCGATGGCCACGAACATCAACAGGAACGCAACCGTCGGGCGCCAATACTCTTCTACAGGGTAGGAATAGCCAAAAAGCAGTTGTGTCCACCGATCAGTTAGCACGGCGAAACAAGCAGCAGATTGCCCCTGCAGAATGTCACGACACTCGGCCAGTGATGCGGCGTTCCAAATTCCGCCCAGAATCCAAGGCAGGGTTGCTGACAGAACCAGATAGATCACAAGAATTGCGACGACGGTCAGGATGCCATTGGCAGGTGTCGCGAAAAGGTTCTCGCGGCCCCATTTGAGTACGCCACGCTCAGCCGCCGGAGGGGCAGCCTGAGGCAGCGCGGTTTCGCGCACGAAGGCGACGGAATGTGCATGCGTATCGGACATCTCAGCGCTCCTTCAACTTCATGGAATTGTTGTAGACGTTCATCACCGCCGAGATCAGCAGCGAGATCGTCAGATAAAACAGCATCAGCAAGAGAACGCATTCAATCGCACGGCCCGTCTGGTTCAGCGTGATGCCGCCAAGCGTGGCAGTAATGTCCGCATACCCCACGGCAATCGCCAGCGAGGAGTTCTTGGTGATGTTGAGGTACTGCGAAATCAGCGGTGGAATAATCACGCGCAATGCCTGCGGCAGGACGACAAGGCTCATCACCCGGCCAGAGCGCAATCCCAGCGCAGAGGCCGCTTCGGTTTGACCCTTGGACACGGCCTGAATGCCGGCACGCACGTTTTCCGCTATGAAGGCACCGGTATAGATCGACAAGGCAAACCATAGGGCTATCAGGGGCGAACCGATCTTGAGGCCGCCCTGAAAGTTAAAGCCTTTGAGCGCCGGAATATCCCAAGCCAGACCCATCACCAGGCAAACAGCAATCAGAGGCCCGAACCAGATGGCGAGGTTGGTCCAGAGCGTGTTTGGCCTGACCCCCGTCGCTTCTTGCTTTTTGTTCGCAGACGCGGTCACAGCGCGGGTGGCAAAGAACGAGCCGATCAACACCGCAATCACAATCAGCCAATTCAACACGCTGCCTGCTTCGGCGATGCCCCGGGTAAAGTAGGGACCCGGAATATACACTCCGCGATTTGTGAACGCGAAGAGGTCAAACAGCATTGAAGAGGTCGCATTATCACCCCGGAAGGCGTTTGGTGCGGGCATCGATGCCGTCATCACGAAAAAGATGATCAGGATCCAGATCAGCACAGGGATGTTGCGAAAGATTTCGACGTAAAAGGCCATTATCTTGCTGACAAGCCAGTTGTTGGACAAGCGCAGGACGCCCGCAAAGACACCAAATATCGTCGCCGTGATACATGCCAGGAACGCCACCAGCAGCGTGTTGAGAATACCAACAAGTGCGGCGCGCAAGTTGGTTGACTGGCTGTTGTAATCAATCAGCGTCTGGTTGATGTCGTATCCGGCAGGGTTGGAAAGAAACGAATAGGAGATATTCAGACCGGCCGCACGCAGGTTGGCGGCGAGGTTCGAATACAGATAGCCGATTGCGACCGCCAGAACGATGGCGGCGATAACCTGCAATGTCATTGACCGGTAGCGGGTATCGTTCAACAGCATGGATAGCCGGAACGCCCCCTGTGGCGGGTCGGTAAGTGTTGTCATGAAACTTTTCCCTGTGTCCCTGGCCCATGATTTTGAGGTGCACCTTTTGCGGTGCGATGGGGCCTTAGGTCGTATTTTTTTGTCGTTGGTCGCGCTTTGGTATCATATATGCGCAGAGGGCGCAGGGTTTAACCTGCGCCCTCTGGCTTTTGTTGTTTAGCGGAAGGGGGGGCTGTAAAGCAGGCCGCCGTTTGTCCACTGTGCGTTCAGGCCACGGGCCAGACCGATCGGTGTATCTTCGCCAATGTTTTGGGCAAAGATTTCGCCGTAGTTACCCTGAGTTTCGATTGCGCGCTTTGCCCAGTCGGCGTCAACGCCCATCATTTCGCCCAATGTACCTTCGGTGCCCAACAGGCGGGCCACTTCGGGGTTCGTTGTGCTGGTTGCCATCTCGCCCACGTTGGTAGATGTGACACCCAACTCTTCGGCTGTGATCAAGGCATTCAGTGTCCAGCGCACGACGTCGCCCCACTCGTTATCGCCATGACGGACCAGCGGGCCGAGCGGCTCTTTCGAGATGATTTCGGGCAGCAGGATGTGATCGGCAGGGCTTTCGAATGCAGCGCGCGTCGCGGCCAATCCGGAGGCGTCGGTTGTATAGACGTCACAGGCACCATCGAGATACAGCGGCTGTGCTTCAGCGTTTGTTTCGATTGGCACGGGCTCATAGCTGATGTTGTTGGCGCGGAAGAAGTCGGCCAGGTTCAGCTCGGTTGTTGTCCCTGTCTGGATACAGACAGTCGCGCCGTCCAAATCCTTGGCAGAAGAAACGCCCAACGCCTTGGGGACCATAAAGCCTTGGCCGTCATAGTAGTTCACGCCAACGAAATCGAACTTGAGGTCGACGTCGCGCGAGAAGGTCCACGTGGTGTTACGAGCCAGCAGATCGATCTCACCCGAAGCAAGTGCAGTAAAGCGTGTCTTGCCTGTTGTAGGAACGAATTCAACAGCAGTCGCATCGCCCAGAACGGCAGCAGCAACAGCGCGGCAGATTGCTACGTCAAAGCCCTTCCATTCGCCGTTCGCGTCAGGTGCCGCAAAGCCAACCAGACCTGTCGTCACGCCACAGTTCAGTTTGCCGCGTGCCTTTACGTCGTCAAGCGTGCCAGCAGCCGCAACGCCGGCCGCAAGGCCAGCGACGGTGAGCGCGCCAAAAAATACTGATTTATTCATTTGAACCTCTTCCTGATGTTCCGCCACGTTCTGGGCGGTCTTGCCGACATACGAAATGCCGGAGGTGATACTGTGCAGAGTCACCCCTACGCACAAGCCCGCAGTGTGGGCGGATTCCCGCTTGAAGGTCAAGTGCAGGATGATCACATTCCCCTGCTTTCGCCAAGAGAACCTTGGGTAATGTCGTCTGAAAATAGGCAATAACAATCAAAAGCGCCGAAATATGGTGCAGTCAGGCCAAAATTGCCCCTGCTCCCGCTGGATAAAACCATCCGGCGATTGGGAAACGAGCTGAAAAGCTGCGAAAGCGCCTCAGAGGGCCTTGGCCAGATCGAACATGCGTTTGGCGTGGAGAAAGCTCGCCTTTTTGAGAGCCGCCATCGCTTCGGCCTCATCGTCGCGGCCCCATAGTTCGGCCTGAAAGTTCTCGTCGAGCCTCGAAATCTGCCAAAGGCGATCGGCAGGGCGTTCATCCAGTGTTGCGGCAAATGCAATCACCAGCGATCCCGACAGGCTTACCAGATCATGAAAAGCGGCCAATTCAAAGGCGGTCAAAGCATGGACCCGGGCGCCAAGCCGCTCCAGCACTGCGGGTGACTGGGGTTTGTGCATGATCCCAACGCGGGTCAAAAGCCGCGCACCAAGCGCAAGTTCGGCCCAATCAAGCAGCGGATCCCACTGTGCAATCTGAAGCGACACAAGTTCGGCAGGGCTTTCGGCGCGGTAACACAACAGATCGCTGTCCCCGTAGGCGGCCAGCAGTTCTGCCACTTCGCCGTGCTGGGGAATAACCTTGTCGATAGCGGCATTGGCGGTCCGGGTAACGGGCATGGTTGCCGGATTGATCTGCTCCTCCTGCGCCTGCCATTCGTCGGTGACCGCTTGGGCCATCGCCCGTGTCGGCATCACAAGGAGGTTCTTCGCGGGCGTTTTGACAGCGCGGCCATCAAGAGCTACGGAAAATCCGTCCTCGGCCTGCACGACATCGGCTATTTTCCAGAACCGTTTGGCCTTCCATTCGCTCATGCGGGCGTACCCCATAAATTGTGCAATGTGGGGACCAGCGCGTTGAAATCGTCAATCAGTTTCGTTGCCCCGAGAAGTTTGTCGCGGGTATGGTAGCCCCATGAAACACCAATGTTTCGCACACCAGCCGCTGCTGCCATATCCATATCAAAACTGGTGTCACCGATCATAACCGTCTGCGCGGGGTCGATCCCGGTGTCGGCCATCGCTTGCAGCACCATGGACGGGTGCGGCTTGGAAGGATGAAAATCTGCCACTTGCTGAGTGACAAAAAAACCTTCCAGCCCATGTCCTTCGATCAGCATATCCAGACCGCGACGTGATTTTCCGGTGGCAACACCCAGCACCACATCTGGCATCTTATGCAGCGCGTCCAAGGCCTCCCGCGCGCCTGAATAGAGGGGAGAGGAATGCGCGGCGCCGGACGTGGCGCGCAGGTCCGAATAGGCGGATTTATATGCATCCACCATGTTGCTATGTGTCTGGGCGGACAATTCCGGTGCGAGCATGGGCATCAGGACACCCAGTGAAAGGCCCACGACACCCAGCATTGCCGCACGCTCCGGCACGGGATAATCCACAGCGCCAAAGGCCGCTGTCATGGCCTCGACGATGAGGCCCTGACTGTCCACGAGGGTACCATCCACATCAAAAATCACCAATCTCGGCACGTCACTCATCCCCATTCTTCCTCGAAGGGATCGGCCGGAACATCAGAGGCTTGCCACTGGAACGTATCCCACGTCCGCTGCATATGCGCTGGAATTGGCGCGATCAGGTTCAGGGTCGCTTTGGTAACCGGATGTTCAATGGTGAGCGAACGGGCGTGCAGATGTAGTTTCTTGGACAGATCGCCACCCAGTTGCGCGCCCCAGCCATCACCCGGATTATCCTGCCCTGACCCGCCATATTTGCCATCACCAACAATCGGGTGACCGATCGCCGCCATATGGACACGCAACTGGTGGGTGCGCCCCGTGACTGGGATCAGCGCCATCCAACAGGTGCGCCCACCCGCCTGCGACAGCACAGCATAATCGGTTGTTGCGCGCTTTGCGCCTTCGGTGCTGTCCACATCGTTGGGATCTACGGGCACCATTTTCTCCCCTTCGCCGCGCGCGCCGTGTCCGCCTTGCTTCATCACGCCGTATTTGATGGTGCCGTTCTTGGGGTGGGGCACGCCCGCAACCGCAGCCCAATAAATCTTGCGGGTCTCGCGATGGCGAAAACTGGCGGTGAGCGCCGCAGCCACAGCGCGCGTGCGCGCCATGATCAGGACGCCTGAGGTATCCTTGTCAAGGCGATGAACAAGGCGCGGTTTTTCATCCAGTTCAAACATCAGCGCCTCTGCCAGCGCATCCACATGCCGCTCGGACTGGCCGGAACCGCCTTGTACAGGCAAACCCGGCGGCTTGTTCAGGGCAATCACGTGATCATCGCGATAGATCACGCAGGACCGGATAAACTTGGCATCCGCATCGGTAACCCTTGTGCGTTTGGGCGGTGGCGGTGCTTCGCCATCAGGCAAGGGCGGGATGCGCACTTGTTGCCCCGCCAGAACCCGGGTTGAGGCTTTGACCCGTCCGCCATCCACACGGATGTCACCCTTGCGGCACATCTTTTCAATGCGACCTTGCGAAATCTGCGGGAACAGGCGTTTGAACCAACGATCCAGCCGTTGATCTGTATCTGCTTCTTCAACCGTGAGAGTTTGAACCCGGCTCATATGAAAAATCCTCGTGCCAGCATGAGACCCGCAATCAGGCCAAGAATCGAAAGACCCACGGACAGCGACACGTACAGGGCGGCAGGCCCGACCTGTCCGCGCTCCATCAGTGTTACAGCCTCCAGCGAGAACGCAGAAAAGGTGGTGAAACCACCTAAAATACCGGTCATCACCAGCGGGCTCAAATGCGTCAGCCCCTTGTTTGCGGCAGCCACCACAAATACGCCCATCAGAAACGACCCCACTATATTGACACTGAGTATCGCCACCGGAAACTCGCTATGCCCCATGATCCGCACAATCGCCACGCCGCACAAAAAGCGCAGAGAAGCGCCGAGCGCACCGCCGATAGCCACAAGTGAGAGGGTCGAAATCATGGCTCCGTGTCACCCCGCGGGAGGGATAATGTCAAGCGACACAAACACGGTCACGGTTGTTTCCAATCCAACATTGCGCGGTGAGTATTTCAATCTAAGATGATAACACGAAGATTAGGACCCCGAAAATGCCCCGCCTGCCTCTGATTCGCAGCATTCTGTGCTGCTTGTTCTTTGCGACCAGCGTGATCGCAAGTGACCTTGATGATGCCCTGCGCGATGCCCATGCTGCAGGCACTTTTCCGGGATTGCACTCTGTTCTGGTGTTGCGTGACGGTGAGATCCTTTCAGAAGTCTATTTTTCGGGCCAGGACGAGGCGTGGGGCACGCCCATTGGAGTGCGTCAGAACGGGCCGAACACATTGCACGACTTGCGCTCTGTCACCAAAAGCATTGTTGGTCTGCTGTATGGCATCGCCCTTGAAGACGGGCTTGTGCCGCCCCCTGATGCACCACTGCTCGCGCAATTTCCCGAATACGCAGACCTTGCCACATCTGAACGCGAGGCCATCACAATAGGTGATGTGCTGACCATGCGCATGGGTCAGGAGTGGGATGAAACCCTGCCCTATACGGATCCACAGAATGCAGAGATTGCGATGGAAATGGCACAGGACCGCATCCGGTTTGTTCTGGAACGACCCGTCGTCACAATTCCGGGCGAGACCTTTAACTACAGCGGTGGAGCCGCAACGTTACTGGCGGAACTGATCGCGCGTGGGGCTGGGCAACCGATTGATGTTTTTGCCCGTGAGCGGCTGTTCCGGCCTTTGGGGATTATGCGTTATGAATGGTGCGCTGGGGTAGACGGGCGACCCTCCGCTGCCTCCGGCTTGCGATTGTCGGCGCGAAGCCTAGCGAGCATTGGCGAAATGATATTGAACGACGGCCGGGTTGGCGATGACCAAGTGGTGCCCGCAAGCTGGATTGCGGCGTCCCTCACCCCGCACGCAGCAACGGAAGTGTTGCGCTATGGCTATCAATGGTGGCTATCCCCTGACGGCGCGCCGGAATGGGCGGCGGCACTTGGAAATGGCGGTCAGCGCCTAACGGTGATCGCCCCGCTGGGGTTGGTCGCCGTGATACAGGCTGGCAACTACAACCTGCCCGACGATTGGGAAGTGCCGGTTTCGGTGATTACAAACTACATCATTCCTGCGTTAGGGATTTCGACAGAGTAGCACGCGGCTATCCCGCGCCGTCCTGCCGTTTCATCCGCAGCTTCGTGAAATAGTCGAGCCGTTTTTTTAACTCCCGCTCGTATCCGCGTTCAACCGGCGCATATAGCACTGGGCGTTTCATGGTTTCGGGGAAATAATCCTGCCCCGAAAACCCGTCTTCGGCGTCGTGATCATAGGCGTATCCCGCGCCATAGCCCTGCTCTTTCATCATCGACGTCGGTGCATTCAGGATGTGTTTCGGTGGCGGTTCGGACCCAGTTTCCTTTGCCGCCTTTCGCGCACCTTTGTACGCGACATAGGCGGCATTTGATTTGGGCGCGAGTGCGAGATAGGTGACCGCCTGTGCCAGCGCCAACTCTCCTTCAGGGCTGCCCAGACGCTCATAGGTTTCCCAGCTTTGCAGGCAGACCGCCTGTGCCTGCGGATCTGCCAGACCGATATCCTCCACTGCCATGCGGGTGATCCGGCGGGCAAGATAGCGGGGGTCTTCGCCGCCTTCCAGCATCCGGGAGAACCAATACAGCGCTGCATCAGGGTCTGAACCGCGCACAGATTTGTGCAGCGCGGAGATCAGGTTGTAGTGGGCATCCCCCCCTTTATCATATTGCGCCGCACGTCGCATCAGGCGCGTCGCAAGGGTTGTTTTCTCGAGCGTGCCCTCAACTTTCCAGGCTGCGACCTGCTCAATCAGGTTAAGTAACGCGCGGCCATCGCCATCAGCCATTTCCAACAGGGCCCCGCGTGCAGACGCGTCAAGCGGCAGCGGCTTGCCGAGTTCCTGTTCTGCCCTTTGGGCCATCTGTTCCAGATCAGACAGTGGCAGGCGCTCAAGCACCATGACCTGCGCGCGACTCATCACAGCGGCATTCAACTCAAAACTGGGGTTCTCGGTGGTGGCACCCACGAGCAGAATGGTGCCATCCTCCATATGTGGCAAAAAACCGTCCTGCTGTGCTTTGTTAAAGCGATGAATTTCATCGACAAACAAAAGGGTGCCCTGCCCGTTTTGGCGCCTGATCTTGGCCGCCTCAAACACACGACGCAGGTCCGGCACACCGGAAAATATCGCAGATATCTGGACAAAATGAAGGTCCGTTTCATCCGCCAGCAACCGCGCAATCGTCGTTTTTCCAACACCGGGAGGCCCCCAGAAAATGAGCGACCCTAGTGTGCCAGCCGCCAACATTACCGTGAGGGGTGCGTCCGGTCCCAAGATCTGCTGTTGGCCGATGACCTCGGACAACGAACGGGGACGCAACCTGTCTGCCAAAGGTCTATGTGCGTTGTCCGGCGGTTTTGCCGCACCGTTGTCAAAGAGGTCCGCCACCCGTCAGCCCCGAAACCGCAACGCGACGCGACGCGCGCCCCGCAGGACCTGAAGGTCGAACCGCCGAACCTGCCCTGAAAAAAGGACTGCGATATCGTCGGGATGGTCAGGCTCTACACCATTAACGCTCAAGATCAGATCACCGGTCCGCAACCCGACACGGGGACCAAAGGGGCCGGGGTTCATCACGACAATGCCGTCGGCCTCAAGGGGCAGGTTCATTTCGGAAATGACGGCAGGATTGATGCGAGCAACGGACAATCCGGGCAGCAAACTGCGCTCGGGCAAGGTGATCTGATCGCGCGGCGGCATATCGGGCGCAGCATACAGATCGACCACAATTTCGTCCTCATGCCCCTCGCGAAGACGACGAACGACAGCCGTTTTGCCCAAACCGGCAACGCTCATGCGGTAAACCATTTCATTCGGCGTATGCACAGGCTGGCCATCCACCGACAGGATCACATCTCCAACTGACAGCCCTGCCTGCAAGAAGGGGCTTGCGTGATGCAGGCCGGAAACGATGATGCCGCCGGGTCGGTCCAGCCCCAGCGGTCCGGCCATATCTGCATCCACAGGCTGTCCGGCAATTCCCGCCCACGGCCTTCCAAAACTATCCGCCCCGGCGCGCGCCTGATCCATAAAAGCCGCCACCATATCTGCAGGGATGGCAAAGCCGATCCCGTTTGACCCACCGGAACGGGTCAGGATCGACGTATTAATGCCGATCAAGCGCCCCGCCATGTCAATCAGCGCGCCCCCGGAGTTACCGGGGTTGATCGGAGCATCTGTCTGTATGAAATACCCGAGACCGGAATTGCCACCACCCGCACCAGAGCGCGCAAGGCCCGACACAATGCCACTGCTTACGGTCTGCCCAACACCAAAGGGATTCCCGATAGCGAGCGCCAGTTCGCCGACATCAACCGTTTCACTACCACGCAATGGAAGGAACGGCAGATCATCCGGCGCATCAATCTTGAGAATCGCCAGATCAGCGTCCGCATCTCCCAACAAGACGCGCGCCGAAAATTCCCGTCGGTCATTCAGCACGACCCGGATTTCGGTTGCCATCCCGACAACGTGGAAATTGGATACAACGATGCCGTCAGAGGAAAGGATTACACCGGAGCCGAGAGAATTCTGAACGCGGGGCTTTTCTGAAAACTGGTCCCGGAAGAAACGTTCAAAAAACGGGTCGCGCTGCAGTGGCGTACCGCGTGGTTCCGCGATGATCTTTGCATAAATGTTGACCACTGCGGGCGCTGCCTGCTTGACCAGCGGGGCAAAGCTGAGTTGGATTTCCGCTTGGCTTTGCGGCACTTGTTGCGCGGCGACAGGCGAGGCGAATAGCATAAGAAGGATCAGGAGATGTCTCATAACCCAGATATGCGCGCGCGCGCGCCGTGGTGCAACTCCCCTCCTCTTTTTGGCTGAAAATAGCATCGCCCAAAACAAAAAACCCCGCCAAAGGCGGGGTCTTTCGGGTCGCCATCCGGCAACGCTTAGTCTTCTGCAGCTTCCGCAGCGGCAAGGCGCGCCTTGTCGGCAGCACCTTTGGCGTCGCGATCACGGTCGACGAATTCGATGATCGCCATTGGTGCCATATCGCCATAACGAAAGCCTGCTTTCAGCACACGCACATAACCGCCTTGGCGGTCTTTGTAGCGGGGGCCAAGAATATCGAACAGTTTGGTAACGTACTGCTGCTCTTTCAGCTTTGACGCAGCCTGACGGCGGGCGTGATCGTCGCCGCGTTTGGCCAGCGTGATCATCTTTTCGATGATCGGCTTCAGTTCTTTTGCCTTGGGCAATGTTGTTTTGATTTGCTCATGTTCGATGAGCGAGCCGGCCATGTTCGAAAAGAGCGCCTTGCGGTGCTCATGTGTGCGGTTCAGGCGGCGGTATCCACGTGCGTGACGCATGTCTTATCTCCTAATGTGCCCTCTACGGGCTGTTTTACTTTGTCTGGTTGACGTGCGTAGCGCCAACTCTCCTTGGGGCGGTATGCCCGGGTCGTAAGGTGGGCCTCTGGCCCACCCCTATAGCTTAAAAGTTGTCTTCGAACTTCTTAGCCAGATCTTCGATGTTGTCCGGTGGCCAGTCCTCGACGTCCATGCCCAGATGCAGGCCCATGCCTGACAACACTTCCTTGATCTCGTTCAAGGACTTGCGGCCAAAGTTCGGCGTGCGCAGCATTTCGGCTTCGGTCTTTTGGATCAGATCGCCAATATACACGATATTGTCGTTCTTGAGGCAGTTGGCGGAACGTACCGACAGCTCCAGCTCGTCAACTTTCTTGAGCAGCAACGGGTTGAATTCCAGACCATCGTCATCGTCCTGACGGGAAGCTGATTCAGGCTCGTCGAAGTTCACGAAGATCGACAACTGGTCCTGCAAGATACGCGCAGCAAATGCCACGGCGTCGTCCGGCGTGATAGACCCGTCCGTTTCGACCTTCATCGTCAGTTTGTCATAATCAAGCACCTGACCTTCGCGGGTCGGCTGCACATCATAAGACACTTTCTTGACCGGCGAATATATCGCGTCGATCGGGATCAGACCGATAGGCGCATCTTCCGGCTTGTTCTTGTCCGCAGACACGTACCCTTTGCCCGTGTTCACGGTCAGTTCCATGTAGACGTCCGCGCCATCGTCAAGGTGACAGATGATGTGATCGCGGTTCAGGATTTCGATGCCAGCGGATTCGCTGATATCGCCAGCCGTCACAACGCCGGGGCCCTTGGCAGAAATCGACAGGCGCTTGGGCCCTTCGACTTCCATCCGGATGGACACACCTTTGAGGTTCAGGATGATGTCGGTGACGTCTTCACGCACACCGGCAACGCTGGAAAACTCGTGCAGTACATTGTCGATCTGTACTGATGTGATCGCAGCGCCTTGCAGCGATGACATCAGAACGCGACGCAGTGCGTTGCCCATGGTCAAGCCAAAGCCGCGCTCAAGCGGCTCGGCCACAACTGTCGCCTGACGCGCAGGGTCATTACCGGGCTTTACGTCCAGCTGCTGTGGTTTGATCAGCTCAGCCCAATTTTTATGGATCATGTGTCCCTCCATCCTAGTATCTGCCGCATGTCCGTTCGGCGGATACGCTCGAGGTTTCAAAAAAGCGGTACGGGGCCGCGCGTAACCACGCAGCCCCGAAAGTAATGTTGCTTAAACGCGGCGGCGTTTTGGCGGGCGGCACCCGTTGTGGGCCATTGGTGTCACGTCGCGGATGGACGTGATGTTAAAGCCGGCAGCAGCCAGTGCCCGCAATGCGGATTCACGACCGGAACCGGGGCCTTGCACTTCAACCTCAAGCGTTTTCACGCCGTGTTCCTGTGCCTTGCGCCCTACGTCTTCGGCAGCCATCTGAGCGGCATAAGGAGTCGATTTACGCGACCCTTTAAAACCCATCGTGCCCGAAGAAGACCATGCGATTGCATTGCCCTGTACGTCGGAAATCAGAATCTTGGTGTTGTTGAAAGAAGAGTTCACATGCGCCACACCAGCGGCGATGTTCTTGGAGACCTTCTTCTTTGCGCGTTTTGCTTCACGTGCCATCTGTCAGCCTCCCTTATTTCTTCTTACCGGCAATGGCCTTAGCGGGGCCTTTGCGGGTACGAGCGTTGGTGTGTGTGCGCTGACCGCGGACAGGCAGGTTACGACGGTGGCGCAGGCCACGGTAGCAACCAAGGTCCATCAGACGCTTGATGTTCATCTGGGTGTCACGGCGCAGATCGCCTTCGACGCTGTAGTTTGCGTCGATGTGCTCGCGCACGGCCAGAACTTCAGCATCGGAAAGCTCATTCACGCGACGAGCGCGATCAATGCCAACAGCTTCGCAGATTGCTTCTGCGGAAGAGTTGCCGATACCGGTGATATAGGTGAGGGCGATTGGAACCCGCTTTGCAGTCGGGATGTTTACGCCGGCAATACGTGCCACGTGTCATATTCCTTTTCGTTGCGGGTCCGTCATTCCAGACCCTTTTTTCACAACATAAGCCCGATGCGTTTATGGCGCGTCGGGCCCGGCTGATCAGGTGATCATGCGGAGCGGGTGCGACCCTATTCCGCAAATTGATTCTCTTTCGAGATAGGGCTGACTATGGGGTTTTGGGTGGGGCGTCAAGTGTGTGGATACACTCAGTCAACGCAGCTTTTATGGGGATAAAACCGAACCGGACTTTTGGCAAAGCCCGGCTCTTTCGCCTAGCCTTCCAGCGCAGCTGCAATCTCACCCTGCACCGCGTCAATCGCACCAAGGCCGTTCACCGAACTCAGCTTGTCTTTGGCGTAATAGTACCCGATCAACGGCGAGGTTTGCTTGTAGTATGCCATCAAACGCGTACGCAGGCTGTCTTCATTGTCATCCGCACGGCGTTTGAAGTCGCTTTCGCCGCAATTGGTACATTTGTTGTCAGCCGGAATGGGCTTCGTTTTGTCGTTATAGACTTCGCCGCAGGCGCCACAGGTGGAGCGTGCAGTGATCCGTTCTACAAGCGCCTCGTCATCGACGCGCATTTCAATGACACTGTCCAGTGTCTGGCCTTCGGCCTCAAGCAAACCACCAAGGGCATCGGCCTGTTCCAGCGTGCGGGGGAAACCGTCAAAAATGAAGCCACCCACATTATCGCCCTGCAGCTTTTCCTTGATCAACCCGATCACGATCTCGTCTGTCACCAAGTCACCACGGGCCATGACATCAGCAACCATTTTGCCCATTTCAGTGCCGCTGTCCTTGGCCTCTCGCAACATGTCGCCTGTCGAAAGCTGAACCATATTGCGGCCCTCAACGAGGATGCGGGCTTGAGTGCCTTTACCGGCGCCCGGGGGGCCAAGCAGAATAATGTTCATCGGCGTACAGGGCTCCGTTTTTTGCGCGGGCCTTTGCCCTTGCCGGCACCTTTGCCGCGCAGTTGAGATTTTTCAAGCAGACCTTCGTACTGGTGCGCGAGAAGATGGCTTTGAACCTGCTGGATGGTGTCCATTGTGACAGACACAACAATCAGGACCGATGTGCCACCAAAATAGAACGGGATGGCAAACTGGCCGCGCAGGATTTCCGGCAACACGCATACAGCGGCGAGATACGCAGCGCCAAGCACCAGCAAGCGGTTCACAACATATTCCAGATATTCGGCAGTCTTTTTGCCGGGGCGGATGCCCGGGACAAAGCCGTTCTGGTTCTTGAGGTTGTCCGCCACATCATCAGGTTTGAAGCTGACGTTGAAGGTGTAGAAGTAGGTGAAGAAAACGATCATCCCGATGAAGAACAGCAGATACAACGGCTGCCCGGGGCCAAAGTTGGCGAGCAGCCATGACATTATCGGACTGGTGGAGTTGCCGGAGAATGTGCTGATTGTCACGGGCAGCAACAGCAGGGAAGAGGCAAAGATTGCTGGGATAACGCCCGCGGGGTTTACCTTGACCGGCAGGTGGCTGGAGCCACCGTCGTACATCTTCATACCGACCTGACGGCGGGGGTATTGGATATGGATCTTGCGCAGGGCACGCTCCATGAACACCACAAACATGATGGTTGCGATCACCATGATCATGACGCCCACAATCAAAGCGGGGCTGATTGCGCCAGAACGACCCGAGGCGAAAAATTGTGCAAGGGCAGCGGGCACTTCGGCGATGATGCCCACAAAGATAATAAGCGAAATACCGTTACCGATGCCGCGTGAGGTGATCTGTTCACCAATCCACATCAGGAACATTGTACCGCCAACCAGCGTAATCATACAGGCGATCAGGAAATAGATGCCGGGATCAGCGGCGATATCACCTGCCTGAAGGCTCACGGCCAGACCATAGGACTGCAAAGTCGCCAGAGCCACGGTGCCGAAACGCGTATACTGGTTGATCTTCTTGCGACCCTGCTCGCCTTCTTTCTTGAGTTGCTCAAGTGCCGGAACCATCGAAGTCATCAACTGTACAATGATGGAGGCCGAAATGTAGGGCATAATGCCGAGTGCGAAAATACCCATGCGCCCCAAAGCGCCACCGGTAAACATGGACACCATGCCACCGATCCCCTGCCCCGCGCTTTCCATGAAGTCGCGCAGCGCCTGACCGTCGATACCGGGCACCGGGATGAATGTCCCCAGTCGGTAAACGATCAACAGACCGAGCGTGAAAAGGATACGGTTTCGAAGGTCCGTGGCCTTGCCCAACGCAGCCCAGCTGGTGTTGGCGGCCATGTTTTCGACGGCAGATACCATTATGAGGTCTCTTTTCTTTAACGAAAACGCCGCCCGGGCCGTTCTCCGGCGGGCGGCGTAAAGGAAAACTTGAAGTTATGTAAGCGGGACAGCGCCCGCTCACAAGCCTCTAGGCCGATTTACTCGGCAGCTTCAGCCGCTTTGGGTGCCGCAACGGTGATATTTCCGCCTGCTTTTTCCACTGCCTCAATGGCAGACTTGGAAGCGCCTGCAACGTGCAGGTCCAGCTTTGCGGTGATTTCACCTTTCGCCAGCACACGGATGCCGTCGAGTTCGCGTCGTACCAGACCGGAAGCGACCAGAGCGGCAGTATCGATAGGCTTGGTCACGTCGAGCTTCTCGGCGTCGATGAATTTCTGGATCAGACCAAGGTTCACAACCGCGTAGGATTTGCGGTTCGGCTTGGTAAAGCCACGCTTGGGCAAACGCTGGTAGAGTGGCATCTGGCCGCCCTCGTAACCATTGATGGCCACACCGGAACGTGATTTCTGACCTTTGATACCACGGCCACCCATCTTACCGGTGCCGGAGCCGGGGCCACGACCAACGCGCTTGCGTTTCTTGGTGGCGCCTTCGTTATCTGAAAGTTCGTGCAGTTTCATGTCGCTTCTCCTTTTGCCGGAAATGCTCCCCAGCGACGGGAGTGAGCAGACGCGGCGTTACGATTCTGTGTGGCGTGGTTGAGCCCACTGGGGGCGTATATCGGGGGGGGAGCTGGTGATCAAGCATGAGTTTCAATGCTATCCGACTCCACCCTTAGGCAAATCCGAATTTTTCTAGAAGTTTGGCTCGGACCAGTCTGATTTCGTTTACACTTAGTGGCAGTGAAGGGGTTTTGAGCCAGCATGGCAACATTGCCCTGGAGGTGAGGATTTGCGACAGCCGCCCCCATGTGCAATCCGACCCTGATCAGAATGATCGATTGGTGAAAAAATTGCTGCCTCACTCACGGAAGGCAATGCAATTAACGGTGAGGAAGTAAGGATTAGAATCATAAATGGGAAAATTTTCTTCATTAAATCTCTTTCTGAAAATGGACAGCCTTCTCGTTGTTAAGAAAGATTAATGTATTGTTAACGCGCTGTCGAATATGGATAATGTCCACAATTTTTACGCTGCAGCTTGAGAGAAAGGCTATTAATCTGAGTAAGCTGTTCGCGAGGCAGACTGCTCACTCCCTTTTGCTGCAAAAGGCATTGGATCTGTATCAGGCTTTCCGGCATTTGAGGCGTCTGACTAACCCCAAGCTACCCAGCCCTGCAAGCAACAACGGCAGTGACGCCGGTAGCGGAACAGCCGCGACGCGGTCAAAGGCGATCGCGCTTTCCAGTACCTGATAATAGTCGGCATATGTTTCGCGGGTGCCGCCACAACAATAGTCCCACCCTATGTAGAACACATCACCTGCCCCATAGGTCGAGCGAAAGACCTGCGCACCGGTATCGCCTTCGTAAAAGACGGTCGATCCCGCCGCGAGCGTGCTGGACGTGGGGAAAACGGAACTGGCAAAATCCAGAATCGCCGCGTCATCAGCAAATGTTGTGTCCACCACTGCGGAAGTCTGCGACCAAGTGGTCGGATCAGTCGGCGCGCCAAAACTGATCGAGGTGCCGAAGATACCGTTATAGAAATTCGTGGTCAGCGAGGAATTATCGCCCAGCATGATCACGCGCCCTCCACCAGTCAGAAAATCCTGCACCTGAGCGGTATTCGATCCGTCCACGCCCTGCTGTTCAACAACAATAACGTCGCCCGCACCAATCGCGGCGGTCCATCCGCGCGGCTGATGTGAAAAAACATTGGTGATGTATCCCAGCGCGTTCAGCCCACCGGAGCGATGCTCTGTTATATCGTGGTGGCCGTTTATTACAGACACTGTCCCGGCGATGGTCACGGTTGACGCATTGGCAACTGGTGCAAACAACGCAAAAAGACCGACGGAAATCAGCGTTTTCTGAATCACTTGGGGCACCCTCTCATGCACATTCGACTCGGCTTGTAGTTTCGAATTGTGATGAATTGAGGGCAATTGGGTGCAATAATATGGTCCTTGTACCGGACCTCTTTCCGTAGGCTGCCCTGACTGACTGGCGGTCGCTAGATAAAGAAAAGGCCCCGCAGAAACCTGCAGGGCCATCAGAAACGTTTTCAAGTTTTCAGAAACCACAGAGAGGGTCTTCCGAAGATGGCCGTTCAGCCCTTCTCTTCGACAATCTCAACCATGTGGCTGATCTTGTTGATCATGCCGCGTACGGAAGGTGTATCTTCCAACTCGCGTGTGCGGTGCATCTTGTTCAGGCCCAGACCAACAAGGGTGGCCTTCTGTTTGGCGGGGCGGCGGATCGGAGAACCGATCTGTTTGATTACAATAGTCTTTGCCATGGTTTAGGCCTCCTCAGTCGCGGGTGCGGCTTCTACTGCGGGCGCGTCTTGCGTGCGCAGGATGTCGGCAACCTTTTTGCCACGACGCTGGGCGACGGAGCGGGGTGATTGCTCTTTACGCAGGCCGTCCATTGTGGCGCGGATCATGTTATACGGGTTTTGCGACCCGATGGACTTGGACACAACGTCCTTGACGCCCAGCATTTCAAAGATCGCCCGCATCGGGCCACCTGCGATGATCCCTGTACCTTCAGGTGCAGAGCGCATCACAACTTTACCCGCACCGTGACGGCCGTGCATGTCATGGTGCAAAGTACGGCCTTCGCGCAATTGCACGCGGATCATCTGGCGCTTGGCTTGCTCGGTCGCCTTACGGATGGCCTCGGGGACCTCCTTGGCTTTACCTTTGCCAAACCCGACGCGGCCTTTTTGATCACCGACCACAACAAGAGCGGCGAAGCCAAAACGCTTACCACCCTTAACGGTCTTGGAAACGCGGTTGATCGCTACAAGGCGGTCCTGAAACTCAGGTGTCTCGTCGCGGTTGTTACGGCGGTTACCGCCACGGTTGTCGTCTCTGGCCATCAGGGCCTCCTTGGTCTGCGGGCGGGTGCCCTTGATAGGTCAATCCAGGTGCCCGAAGGCCCGGATCATCGAGAGGGCACATAGCGCGCCCTCTTCAATGGTGATGGGCAAGATGCCCACCTTACCAGTAGCAAAACGTAAGGTGGGCATCTTGCCCACCCGCCGTCTTAGATCTTCAAACCACCTTCGCGGGCGGCGTCTGCCAGTGCTTTTACCTTGCCGTGGAACAGGAAACCGCCCCGGTCAAAGTATGCCTCTTCCACGCCGGCCTTCTTGGCGCGTTTGGCGATCTCTGCACCGACTTTGGTCGCTGCTTCGATGTTGTTCTTGCCAACGAAACCCAATGCTTTTTCAAGCGTGGATGCCGATGCCATTGTCACGCCATTCACATCGTCGATCAACTGAACCGAGATGTTCTTGGAAGAACGGTGTACCGAAAGGCGCATACGCCCTGCGTTCACTTTGCGAAGCTTGTTCCGGACGCGCATGCGGCGCTTCAAGAACAACTGTCTTTTGCTGTTTGCCATTGTTTGCGTCCTTACTTCTTCTTGCCTTCTTTGCGGAACACGAACTCGCCCTTATAGCGGATACCTTTGCCCTTGTAGGGCTCGGGCTTGCGCCATTGACGGATGTTCGCAGCGACCTGACCAACAAGCTGTTCGTCAATGCCTTCCACAATGATTTCGGTCTGCTTGGGCGCGGTTAC
>JBARUV010000188.1:0-3908 GCA_049645905.1 Sulfitobacter sp. | reverse complement strand
TAGGCAATGAGACTGGCCAGCGATGACTGGTCCAGACCGGTGTGGTCCGCGAGGGTTTGCAATGCCGAAAATTGTACAGGGGTAATGTCATGGCCTGCGGCTTTCAACCGGCGTTGAAATAGCGCTGCCGAGTGTTGGTTGAGCCGCCGGATGAGGTGGCCGGGCATTTCGGATAGGGGCGCTTTGACGGTCATCAGAATACCTGCTCAGATGATAAGTATGCATAGCATATTGACAGAGTTTTGAATCTATCGCTATATAGTATGTTTACATATTATATGGGATAAGCTCAAATGCAATATCACCTGAACGGATTTCGTACCGGCGATCCTGCTGTTGCAGAGAGCGTTGAGGGTGCTTTTGAAACCCCCGATGCGGTGGACGTTTTGATCGTCGGTTGCGGACCGGCAGGCCTGACACTGGCAGCCCAGCTTTCTGCTTTTTCCGAAATCACCACATCTATCACGGACCGCAAACCGGGTCCGTTGGAAGTCGGGCAAGCCGATGGCATTGCCTGCCGGTCGGTGGAGATGTTCGAGGCGTTCGGGTTTGCGGAGAAGGTGCTCAAAGAAAGCTATTGGGTCAACGAAGTCGCGTTTTGGCGGCCCGGTGAAGGGGGCGGGGGCCTGACCCGTGCGGAGCGCATTCAAGATGTCGCGGATGATCTGTCCGAGATGCCGCATGTTATTCTCAATCAGGCGAGGGTGCATGATTTCTATCTAGAAATCATGGGCAATTCACCACGGCGGCTGGAGCCGGACTATAATCGCGAATTGATTGATCTCAAGACGACGGACGATGTGGACTACCCCGTCACCGCGACCCTCAGATGCCTAGACAAGGAAGGGTGTAGCCAAACCATCCGTGCCAAATTTGTTGTCGGATGTGATGGTGCGCGAAGTGTCGTGCGCCGGTCCATGGGGCATGAGTTGAAGGGCGAAGCCGCACGACAGCTTTGGGGCGTCATGGATGTTCTGGCCGTTACAGATTTTCCTGACATCCGGCTAAAGGCTGCCATTCAATCGCAAGATCATGGCAGCATTCTGATCATCCCGCGCGAAGGCGGCTACATGGTAAGGATGTATATCGAACTTGATACGCTTGAGGAGGACGAGCGCGCGGCAGACCGGAACGTGACGTCCGATATACTGATCGACAAGGCCCGAAAAATTCTGGCGCCCTACACGCTGGACGTCAAAGAAGTGGCATGGTGGTCAGCCTATGAAATCGGCCAGCGGGTCTGCGATGCGTTCGACGATGTCCCCGCGAACGAACGCGGCACCCGCTCGCCGCGGATCTTTATTGCCGGCGATGCCTGCCACACGCACAGCCCCAAAGCGGGGCAGGGGATGAATGTGTCGATGGCCGATACTTTCAACCTCGGTTGGAAACTGGCAGCCGTATTGCGCGGACAGGCACTGCCTGCATTGCTCGATACCTATTCAGAGGAACGACGCGCCAAAGCGAAGGAACTGATCGACTTTGACAAGGATATGGCGCGGCTGTTCAGCGCCAAGCCGAAAGATGCAACCGAGGCCGCGCAATTCCAGCGCTACTTTAAAAAGCATGGCCGCTACACCGCAGGGGTCGAAACCCGCTACGATCCGTCATTGCTGACCGGTGGGCAAAGGCATGACGCACTTGCCACTGGTTACAAGACGGGGATGCGATTTCATTCAGCGCCGGTTATCCGTTTGGGCGATGCAAAACCCATGCAGCTCGGGCACGCTCTAAAGGCCGATGGCCGCTGGCGTTTGATCGCTTTTGCGGCGGCAGGTGACACCGGCCAGACGGGGTGCGCCATCGAAAAGCTTTGCCGATTCCTTGCCAGCGCGCCGATACCGCGTTTTACGCCGAAGGGGGCGGACATCGACAGCGTGATTGATCTACGCGCCGTTTTCCAGACTGCGCACCCAGAGATGGAAATTGATGAATTACCGGAGTTGTTGCTGCCACGTAAGGGCAGATACGGTCTGGTGGACTATGAAAAAGCTTTCTGCCCTGATCTGAAACGCGGGCCAGATATTTTTGATCACCGTGGTATCGACCGCCGCGTTGGAGCACTCTTGATTGTGCGCCCGGATCAATATGTCGGGCAGATTTTACCACTGGATGCGTTCGACGATATTTCGTCATATTTTGACGGGTTCATGACTGTTGTATGATTGGCAATCCGGCCAACAAGCACAAGCGCACCTTAGGTGCCTCTATGGACGCGGTTGCAGCCGAGGTGGGCTTGGCCAAGCCGACCCGATCTGGGACGGTTGGCATTTGCGGACGCGGAAATTGCCGCCCAAGATTCTTGGGGCGTATTCTGTCCGCACCGCGCCACAGACCCAACGGTTGATCCGGAACGGTTAGCGACGGCAATAGCCGGAAGTTCAGCAATATCTTTCGGGACCGTTCCACTGCGCAGCTGAATAGCGGTCTCCATGAGCCCAACCGATCGGCAGCACCTGCTCGATTGTCCGTAGGTCGTCCGCACTCAGCGCACGATCTGCACCTTCCAGCAGCTGCGAGAAATGCGCCAGTGACCGGGTGCCCGGGATCGGGATCACATGATCGCCCTGTGCCAGCAGCCACGCGATTGCCAAGCCGGCCGTGGATATTTCCATGTCAGAGGCAAGTGTGCGGAACGGGGCGATAGCAGCAATATTGGCGCTGTAATTCGGCTCCATAAAGCGGGGGTTGTTTGCAAGAAAACTAAGGTCTTGGACCGCAGCATATCCAAGCGGCTCATCCGTCAAGAGCGAGCGGCCCACCGGTGAGAAGGCCACCAGCGCTGTGCCCAGTTCCGCGCAGGTTTGCAGCAACCCCATTTCAGGTGACCGCGTTGAAAGCGAATATTCCGATTGCACAGCCGCCACCGGATGCACCGCATGGGCGCGCCGCAGCGACGTGGGCGCGATTTCCGAAAAGCCGATGGCTTTGGTTTTGCCCGATTTTACCAGACGACCAAGCGTTTGCGCCACCTCTTCGATAGGCACAGCGGGGTCGCGGCGGTGCACATAGTAAAGATCAACAGCCTCGACACCCAGACGCTTAAGGCTTTTTTCCAACTCGGCCTCAAGGTGTTCCGGTGTGTTGTTGAATATCCTGCCGGGCCCGTCAGGATTAGGAGCGATGGATCCTTTGGTCGCGATGGTAAAATGATCTTTGGCGGCAGGATGCGCCTTGAGGTAGGTCCCGATCACTGTCTCCGAGGTGCCCATGCCATAAACATTCGCCGTATCAATATGGGTGACACCCGCCGACATCGCAGCATCGAGAATGGCGTGGCTTTCGGCTTCATTGGTGGTGCCATAGAAATTCGAAAAAGACATCGCGCCAATACCTATCGGGTGCACGCGCGGTCCGCCCTTGCCAAGCTCTCTGGTGTTCATCTGTGCGCTCCTTGTCTGTGTGCCTTGTGCTCCGGCCAAGCAGGATGTGCCGGAAGCTGGAGGGATACCCGCACCCTTTCAACAGACGCGGGGTTTGTCTACGAAAGTCTGTGGCAGACCTACGCGCGCGCACGTGGTCATCGGACAGCGGAAAGCTGATCACATTTTCGCGGGTACCTGTATTTTTGAGGGATCTGCGCTATCATCCAGACAATGATGTATTTGCCTGAGTGATCTGCGTTGAGCCAAACCGTCCCGAAAAACTATCGGCGGCGATGATCAAGGCATTTCCAGAAAAGGAGATCCCAACATGAAAGCACCCTTCTACAACCGCCGTTCTTTCCTGACCACCACCGGTCTTGGACTGGCAGCCTTGGGCGCGCAGTCCGCAGGATTGATTTCGCCCGCGCGCGCACAAGCCTATGCCGCAACGCAAACAATGCGCGGAGGCAGCAACAATTACCGGCCGAATGCGCCGTTTGTCGAAAGCCTTGGGGCGGGTTTCATTGTCTCAGGTGTCGTTCG
>JBARUV010000187.1:0-5510 GCA_049645905.1 Sulfitobacter sp. | reverse complement strand
ACGTACCTGAACGAGCGTTGGATGAGCGCCGTCAAATGCTCGCTGCGCGCGTATCTTTGGCAATGGACAAGCCGTTCAAGGCAATGGCAGATCTGATAAACTTAAAGAGCCCCGAAGCTAGTCTCTTGCGAGAAGGCGCCAGACGAATGACCGGCGAACATGATGAAGCTCATCAGCTATATGCGTCAGGAGACCAGCAAACTGCCGTTGCAGAGGCCGCACGGTTGTCTGAAGGCAGGCCAGCTTTGACGTCAGTGGACACAGCAATTTCCGGAGAATTTGCAGAAATCGGCGCCGGTTCAACCGATAAGGATGAACCTGAAAAGGGGATGCTTGCGCGTGCTGCCTCTCTCCTTGAAGAAAGCGTGCGAGCGCGCGAAACACTGCAGTCTTTACTACAAGCACAAGACCTGCAACCAACCATCAGGTCTCAATAAATATATGATTATGGCTCTACGGTGGTCATAGAAAATAAACTCCTCTGATCTAGCGTATTCATGTCACAGAACGTGATATTTTCGGAGGCCTAAAATGCCACTAATACGCAGATATTCGTGCAAGACCAAGGGGCGCGCCAACTGTTTGCTGGCCTCCTTTAGTGTATAGTCTATGGAAAACTTGACGATAAAGGGTCTTTTAAATCCAACAATCCTGCTGGCTGTAGCGTTGATGGCCGTGATTGTAATGATGATTCTACCTGTCCCCACTTGGGTACTGGATACTGGCCTGGCCGCCTCTTTCGCGCTGGCGATTCTGATTTTCACCGTCACACTCTTTATCGAGCGGCCGTTGGATTTCTCTGCTTTTCCGACAATCCTGCTTGCATCGCTTATGTTGCGGCTGTCACTCAATGTTTCGTCGACGAAATTGATTATTGGCGAGGGTCACACCGGCACCAATGCCGCCGGAGATGTGATTGAGAGTTTCGCCAACTTTGTGATGGGTGGTTCAGTCTTTCTGGGGCTGGTGGTCTTTTGCGTATTACTGATCGTGAACTTCATGGTGATCAACAAAGGGGCCACCCGCATGGCAGAGGTTGGTGCGCGTTTCGCGCTCGACGGCATGCCTGGCAAACAAATGGCCATCGATAGTGACATGGCAGCAGGTGCGATTACCCATGTTGAGGCACGGGAGAGGCGTGAGCGCGAACAACAGGAGACAACCTTTTTCGGCTCCCTTGATGGCGCATCAAAATTCGTTAAGGGGGACGCGGTAGCAGGGCTGCTGATCACAATGCTGAACCTTGTGGCCGGTCTGATCATGGGCGTCATGGTGCATGGAATGCCAATTGGTGCCGCCTTTGAAACCTATGCAATCCTGACAGTTGGCGATGGATTGGTCAGTCAAATCCCTGCTGTTATTATTTCTATCGCTTCTGCTTTGTTGCTGGCGCGTGGGGGCAACCAAGGTGCCACTGATCTCGCGGTCTTCGGCCAATTGGGCAAGCACCCTTCGGCACTGGCAACAGTCGCCCTTTTGATGCTGGCATTCGGCCTGTTTCCCGGCCTGCCTTTCGTCCCTTTTATGGCTGGCGGCTTGGCGTTGGGTGCCATCGCGCTTCTCATGTTTCGGCGTGCCCGCGATGCCAGTTCCGCCGCAAACGCATCTACTGACGTTGTAGATGCGCCAAAGGAACGCTCTCTCGGCGATGTGCTTGAACTGGACGATGTCCATGTGGAATTCGCCCCTGATCTGGTGGATATGGTACTCGATCCCGGCACTGGTCTGGATGCACGCATCGTCAACATGCGCACACATGTCGCCTCCGTCTTCGGGATAATCCTGCCTGAAATCCGCCTGACAGATCAACCAGCCCTACCCACTGGTACGTATGTACTGCGCATACAAGGCGTGGAGCAGGCGCGAGCTGAATTAAATCCCGATCAGGTGCTTGCCCTGATTCCGGAGGATCACGGCGCGTTACCTCCGGGGATTGAAACAGTCGAGCCTGTATATGGCGCCCCTGCCCGCTGGATAAATTCTAAATATCAAGAGGAGGCCGCCCTTGCCGGCATAACTATAGTCACGCCGACAGAAATTCTCGCAACCCATTTGCTGGAAGTGATGAAGCGCAACTTTAGCCGACTGTTGACGCTAAAGACCCTGCGCCGCATCCTGACTGAGATGGGTAACATTTCAGACCCAGCGCGCGCTGAGGCGAACCGCAAATTGTTGGACGAATTGATCCCGGACAAGGTGCCAGTAGACATTCTCCATGCCGTCTTGCGCCTCCTTCTGGATGAACAGGTCTCGATCCGAAACCTTCCTCTTATTCTTGAGGCCGTTGCCGAGGCCCGTGGACAGAATGCGCAGCCCGAAGCGATTTGTGAGCACGTCCGCCAGCGACTTGGGTTCCAATTGGTTGGAGAGCTGCGTCGTGCGGACGGTACTCTGCCACTGGTTCAGCTCGCTCCTGAATGGGAGGATACATTTAACACCTATCAGGTAGAAGCTGACCGCGGGCTCGACATCGCGCTGCCCCCGGACATCTTCAATCGGCTGGCCGAGCGCGCGGCGGAGAAGCTGAACGATGCCCACCAGAACGGCATCCATGCGGCACTGGTCACCAATACAAGACGGCGACGCTTTCTGCGCACCGTAATGCGCGCAAAAGGGATCACGAATCCGGTGCTGTCGTTCGAGGAAATCGGCCTTGATGCGCGGCCCGCTCTTGTTGGGGTGGTCGCCGCGTGATGGTGGCCCTCGCCGAGCTTCTGCAGCTCATCAACGCGAACCTATGGCATGGGTTCACGGTTTTTTTGCGGGTAGCGCCCCTTGTATCACTGCTACCTGCCTTCGGGGAACAGTCGGTTCCAGTACGAATAAAACTTGCCATCGTTGTGGCGTTTGTCCTGATTGTCGCACCTGCAGTTGCCCCGACTTCCAGCGTACCGACACTTGACACAGTGACATGGTTATCGCTCACCGAAATTCTGTCAGGACTGATCTTGGGCCTTGGCATCCGCATGTTCGTCCTGGCCCTCCAAACCGCAGGCTCTATCGCGGCGCAGTCAACGTCACTTTCGCAAATTCTGGGTGGCGCGGTCGCCGACCCGCTACCGGCGTTGGGTTACACGCTCATCATTGGGGGGATGGCGCTGGCAGTCATGGCTGGCCTCCACGTCAAAGCCGCATCGTTGATCATTCTATCCTATGACATGCTGCCGATGGGCCGATTACCGGACGGCTCTGTCGTGTCCAGTTGGGGGGTGGCACAGATACGCCACGCTTTCGAACTGGCGTTCACCCTTGCCGCGCCGTTTGTCATTGTATCTGTCCTTTACAACCTTGTGCTGGGTGCCATTAACAAGGCGATGCCGCAACTCATGGTGGCCTTCGTAGGCGCACCCCTAATTACCTTTGCGGGCCTTTTCCTGCTGTTTCTGGCAGCTCCAATGATCCTGACAGTCTGGCTTTCGGCGCTTGATGGATTCATGGCAAGACCCTTTCAGGTAGCACCATGAGCGATCAGGGCGAAGACAGCGACAAGAGCTATGAAGCAACGCCGCAAAAACTGCTTGAGGCGCGGCGAAAAGGTGAGGTTGCTAAATCAAACGATCTGCTGACGGCAGCCGCCTATGCGGGTTTGCTTGTCGCGCTTGCCACCTCGGGGGAAACCGGGATCAGGCAGTTTGCCACTACGTTGATGGTGCTTATTGATCGCGCGCCGGATCTATCGCCATTATTTCTGACTGGTGGTGCCAATCCCGCTATGGCGGGCATGATGATCAGCGTAGGTTTATCGCTACTGCCTTTCTTTGCACTGCCTGCCGCCGGTGTTATTCTTGCGGTCTTTGCCCAGAACGCTTGGGCTTTTGCACCCAGCAAACTTGCACCGAAACTCTCGCGCATTTCGCCGCTCTCCAACGCCAAGAATAAATTTGGTCGCTCTGGACTATTCGAGTTTGCAAAGAGTTTTACCAAACTGTGCATCTACTCTGTCTGTCTGGGCTTTTTTATTTCGGCGCGCCTGCCCGAGGTTTTGGCGACGCTACAGACATCGCCCCATCTGGCACTGGCGCTAATGGCAAAATTGTGCCTGACATTTCTGTTCATTGTGGTCCTGATTTCGGCGGCCATCGGCGGAATCGACGCGGTGTGGCAGCACTTTGAACACCTGCGCAAAAACCGGATGTCGCGCAAGGAAATCACGGACGAGACCAAGAACTCCGAAGGCGATCCACACATGAAGCAGGAACGACGCCAGCGCGCCATGGCAATCTCGCAAAATCAGATGATGGCAGAAGTCCCGAATGCGGATGTGATTATTGTGAACCCCACCCACTACGCTGTCGCGCTGAAATGGAGCCGTGCACCCGGTGCCGCCCCGGAATGTGTGGCCAAAGGCGTGGATGAAATCGCCCTCGCGATCCGCACAGCCGCTCAAGAAGCAGGTGTGCCGATCCATAGCGATCCGCCCACCGCCCGCGCATTGTATGCCACGACCAATATTGGCGTAGAAATCGACCCCAACCATTACAAAGCTGTGGCGGCAGCCATCCGTTTTGCGCAGGCAATGCGCAAGCGCGCAAAGGGCGGAATATGAGCCGCGAGCGTGATCTCGATGATCTCCTGCAGATCACCCGCGCGCGCTATCAACATCGCCAGCAGAGCTTTGCAAAGGTCATAGCCGAGGAGAGCAGGTTGCGAAACGAATTGACCCGGCTTGACGAAATGAACCGCAGCACAGAGACGCCCCAAACTGCCCAGACAGAAATGCGCGCGATCGGCGCTGATGTGATTTGGCTTGCGTGGCTAGGCCGGGCCAAATCTGCACTGAACAGCCAACTGGCTCGGGTACTGGCCGTAAAAGAGAACCATCTATCCGAAGTGCGCCGCGCCTATGGCAAAGTGTTGGTGGTAGAAGAGCTGCAGTCAAAACTGATGGCAGAACAACGAAAAACACGGCGGGAGAAGGCGCTGTCTGATGCCGTCACGCAAGCAGTTCATAGGGACCTCTGACCCTCAATAGTCCTGCCGCGCGATTTCGAGGATCAGTACATCCTTTACCATATCCTTGCCCAGATCTCTTTGAGCAACTTCGCGCAATGCCTCGCGGAGTCGGTTGAGCATGGCCGCGTCGGTGAAGGACCCGTCAAATCCGCCAATATTCGCATGGTCAAATAACACCTGTAAGAAGGAATCGCGCACTTTTGGTTCCTTCTTGAACACGGTTTCTTTAGTGCCTTCCGGCACCTCGAGGCTCAGCGCGAGCACAACCAGTGAGGCGACAACGCGGTTTTTGACGATAGGCACGACAAACTGGTTACTGAGCTTGGCATATTCTATGCCACCTTGGTTTTCTTTTTCCTCGGCAGCACGTGCTGGCTTCTCCGCAACGCTATTGGCGTCCGGCTCGGGCGTAGGGCGCAAATATATACCTGCTCCAACACCTGCACCGGAACCAATAAGCAGCAAAATAAGGGGTAAAATCTTTTTCATCAGACGTGCTCCTAGAACGGAAGTACTGCATCAAGCACCTGTTGGCCGACGCGGGGTTGCTGCACATC
>JBARUV010000186.1:0-2135 GCA_049645905.1 Sulfitobacter sp. | reverse complement strand
GTTCTAGCTGGCGCGACCTTGGGCGATTGGGGGAAGGGCATTGGCTTTGCCGCATTGGCCTTAGTCGTAATGGTCGGCTTACTGGCGATATTCGGCTTTCCCAGCTAGACGCAGAACAAACCTGTTGAGTCGAGTCTCGTGACACTGCCGCGGTTAGCGGCTTCCGCGCGAATAGCGCACGTCCTTGTCACGGATGGCCGCAAGGTCGTCTGGGACAGGGACTACCCAGGCAGGTAGCCACCCTCAAAAGAGGGTGAGCTGATCGCCTGCAATGGCTGGGCCATTCCCAAGATTATCAAGACGCTCCGCACGGTCGGCCTCGATGCGCTGCGCCCGCTCATTTTCAGCGGCTTCCCACTGCGCGGCGCGTTCCTTTTGCTTGGCAAAGGGGTCGCCATTGGCGTTGAGAAAGATCGAGGCGGCAGCGGTGTAGGCGCCAGTAAAAACCTCAAGGGAAAGGCTGTTGCCGCAAATGACTTTGCCAGCAAGGCCACGCGCGGCGCACTGTAGATAGGACATATAATAGGTCGATCGGGAAAGCTCTACAGCCTCGATCCAAACGGTTGTTTCCAGATTGTGACCCTTGCCCTCGATGACGTCAGCCACAGCCATAAGCATCCCACCTGCGCCTGCTGCTGGTTCCTGCACGGTGATGAACCCTTGTTCGTCAATCATCTGGTCAACGTCAGACAGGTTGATTTCGGCCATCATGCGCGACACCTCGTAAGGCGTGAAAAATTGACCTAACCTGCTCTCCAATGCGCCGATTTCACCCGCGACCATGCCCAGAAAATCACACCCGCCGTTGCCAATTTCGCCAAGGGCAAGGGCCATGAGTTCCGGCATTTTTCGCACATCGTCTTTGTCGCGGTATCGCCCAACCACTTCCATATATTGAGCCTCTAGGGCGTCCTGTCGCTCGGCGAACGGGCTGGCCTTTTTGGCAAGAGCGCAAAAGGCCATTTCGCAGAAGTTCGAAAAAACCTCAGTGCGGTGCTTTGAGCGGTCAATGTCATTCATCAACCGCACAAATTCTTTCGCTGCTGGTGTCATGCGGCCACCTCAGCAATGTAAAAATCGTCGGGCTGTCCATTCAGCTTGTCGCCTGCGCGATTGGTCAAGCCGATGGTGTTTTGATTGGGTTGAAAGGTGATCAGATATTGCCCGTCGCGGCCCTTCGTGACGTGGTATCCGTCATTGGACCAGCGGACGGGTTTTCCTGCATCAACGGCGGCTTTGATTTCTTCGATGGTCATTGTTCAATCACCTTTTCGATGGCTGAATCCTCACTGCCGCAATCGTCGCAAACGGTGTGGTCAAAAATGGAGCTTAGCTCCCATTGCTGTAGCTCGGCGTTCCATTCGGCGTAGGCGTCTTTTCGGACGTTCTCGCCTCCGCAATCTCCGCAATGGATTGTCACATCAGGATCGGGGCGGGGGGTGCTGGCTGTCTGGTTCATTGCCCCAACGCCTCCGGCTCGGCCCGCCGTTCTTCGCGGTAATACTGGTGGGCGTCTTTGTCGTGACGCCCGAAGGCAAGCCCGTGCTGATCGGCAAAGTGGCGCAAGTCACAAAGCGCATAGATCAAAAGCTCGCGGGCTTCTTCCGTGTCGATATAAAGGTCTTGCAACGCGGCCTTGATCCGGTCGCTTTGACGGATCGCCCCTTGCCGCGCCTCGGCGTTGCCATAGGTCAGGGCTTCGGGGGAAAGGTGCTGAATGGTGACGCCGCAACACTCTACGCCTGTGGTGCTGTCAGCATCTAGAAGCCGCAATAGATCGTCGTGAATGCTCTGGCCCTGAGCGGTCAGGCTGTCGTCTGCTGAACAGGAATAGACAAGCTGGGCGGTGACGGTGATTTCTTCCTGCATGGTGGTAGTCCTTGAAAAACGGGAGATTTGACCCCCTGTCGCGGGGGGCGTTGGCGCTAGTATTCGCTGCGCAACATGATCGTGAGAGCGCGCCGCGTGGCCTTGGGGTTCGCGGGGTCTTCGCTGCCGTAGTGGTAGGTTGTGTCGTAAAGGTCGATCTTCCAGAACAGCTTTTCGCCTGCGGTCTCGAACGCGCCGAATGTGTGATCCCCGTAAGGGTCATTGTGCGCCAGATGAGCTGGACGCATTCCAGTGAGGTGGAAGAC
>JBARUV010000185.1:0-39587 GCA_049645905.1 Sulfitobacter sp. | reverse complement strand
AAAGTGCTGCAATCTGTTGGCCGCGCGAATGACGTGCCGGTGCTGACCGACGTCCATACCGAAGCGCAATGCGCACTAGCAGGCGACGTTGTCGATATCCTGCAAATCCCGGCTTTCCTGTGCCGGCAGACAGATATGCTGCTGGCCGCTGGTAACACCGGCAAAGCGGTGAACATAAAAAAGGGTCAATTCCTTGCCCCTTGGGAAATGCCGAATATCATCACCAAAGTGGAAAGCACGGGCAACAAGAACATCCTGTTGACCGAACGCGGCACCTCGTTTGGCTATAACACGCTGGTTGCTGACATGCGGTCCCTGCCTCAAATGGCGGCGACAGGATATCCTGTGGTCATGGACGCCACCCATTCCGTGCAACAGCCTGGTGGCAAAGGCGGATCGTCGGGCGGGCAGCGCGAATTTGCCCCCGTGATGGCGCGCGCAGCCGTAGCGATCGGTGTGGCAGCTGTCTTTATCGAGACGCACGAAGACCCTGACAATGCGCCCTCGGATGGGCCCAACATGATCTATCTTGCCCAGATGCCAGCCCTGATCGCCTCTCTGATGAAATTCGACTCATTGGCCAAGGAATATCCGCTGTACTTCTAAGGCTGCCGCGCAACCGCTCAATCAGCCAATGCTGCCGCACAGAAAGCCCGGATAAGGCCGGCATCCTTGACACCCGGTGCAGATTCTACAGCTGATGACAGGTCGACTTGTACGGCGCCTGTCACCCGTATTGCCTCGGCCACAGTGACCGCATTCAGCCCCCCCGCCAACATCCACGGCACCGGCCACCGCCGCCCGGCGATCAAATTCCAGTCGAATGCCACCCCGTTGCCACCCGGCAGATCCGCCCCCTTGGGGGCTTTGGTATCGACCAGTATCTGGTCGGCAACTTGCGCGTAGGTATCCAGATCAGGCAAATCACGCGCATCGGCCACGCCCACAGCCTTCATCACCGGCAGACCATAGCGCGCTTTTATTTGCGCCACCCGTGCAGGCGATTCAGAGCCGTGGAGTTGCAGCATGTCGACGGGCACCGCCGCAGTCAGCGCATCAAGTTCCGCATCCATGGCGTTCACGACCAAAGCCACCTTGCAAATACCAAGCGGGGTGTTCACGGCCAATTCAGTGGCCCTGTCCAAAGTCAGATACCGCGGAGATTTGGGAAAAAAGTTCAGCCCGACATAGCGCGCACCCGCATCTGCAGAGACAATGATGTCCTGCAGGCGGGTCACGCCGCAGATCTTAACATTCACATGAGCAGTCATGCAGGGGGCTTAGCTGGCCTGATCCAGAAGCGCCAGCACCTCGTCCTGCCCCTGATGTTTTTCACCCTTGAGGCGCGCGACTTCACGCTCCAGCCTGCGGGTTTCGCGGGCCAGGCGGGCTTTTTCGGCACGCTCGCCGTATTCGCGGATCCACTCCCAGACAAATCCGACAAGCAGGCCCGCGACGATACTGCCAAGGATAACCAGAAACAGCGGCAGATTGACCGAGGGGTTCACCGCAAACCAGCCGGCGACCTCATCAGGCAGGATTTTCAACGACACAATAGCGCGATTGGCCAGCGCGACCGAAATCAGCGCCAAGGCAAAAATGGCAATACACAGATAACGAACATACCGCATTCAGGCTTTCCCGTTCAATCGATCCCGAAGCAGCTTGCCGGTTTTGAAAAACGGCACATGCTTCTCTTCTATGTTGACGGTTTCCCCCGTCCGCGGGTTCCGGCCCACCCGTGCATCCCGTTTCTTGACTGAAAAGGCACCAAAGCCGCGCAATTCAACGCGGTCACCGCCGGACAACGCGCCGGTGATCTCGTCAAAGATTGTATTCACAATGCGCTCCACATCGCGTTGATAAAGATGTGGATTATCGTCCGCAATCTTCTGGATCAGTTCTGACCGGATCATGCAATGTCCCCCCCGAGATGTGTCTATTTTCTGACTTCTTAGTCTGACTATAGAAACAAAGCACGCAAGCGTGAAGAGATGGATACGACATTCGGAGGCAAATTTTTTGCCGAACGCTCTGTTTTTCGGACATTTTTCATCTATTCGCGCGCCAACGACGCCCGTTGGGAACCCAAGCCGACCAGGCGGACAATTCCGGAGCCAGCCGATTCGTAACAAAGAGGGCCCAGATGTCGCAAGACATCGGGCCCTCAAAATCAGCAGTAGATACCGCTTACTTGTCGTCGTCGCCTTTCAGCGCCGCACCAAGGATATCACCCAAGGATGCACCGGAGTCAGAGGAGCCGTACTGCTCAACCGCTTCCTTCTCTTCTGCAATCTCGCGGGCTTTGATCGACACGCCCAAACGGTGCGCTTTCGCGTCCACGTTTGTGATGCGCACGTCAACCTTGTCACCAACCGAGAAGCGCTCGGGGCGCTGCTCTGCACGATCACGAGACAGATCAGAGCGACGTACAAAGGCTTTCATGCCCTCGTATTCCACTTCGATCCCGCCATCTTCGATCGACGTCACAGTTACCGTCACAACAGAGCCGCGCTTCACGCCGCCAACTGCTTCGGCAAACTTGTCGCCACCGACACCTTTGATCGACAGCGAAATGCGCTCTTTCTCGACGTCCACTTCGGAAACGATGGCCTGAACCATGTCACCTTTGCGGTAGTCCTGAATGGCTTCTTCGCCGCGCTGGTCCCATGACAGGTCGGACAGGTGCACCATGCCGTCGATGTCTCCGTCCAGGCCAACAAACAGACCGAATTCGGTGATGTTTTTGACTTCGCCTTCGACTTCTGTGCCCTCGGGGTGTGTTTCTGCAAACACTTCCCACGGGTTGCGCATGGTCTGTTTCAGGCCAAGGGAAACGCGGCGCTTGGCACCATCGATTTCCAGAACCATGACTTCGACTTCCTGCGACGTAGACACGATCTTGCCGGGGTGTACGTTCTTTTTGGTCCAGGACATTTCGGACACGTGAACGAGGCCCTCAACGCCGGGCTCGAGCTCAACAAAGGCGCCGTAATCGGTGATGTTGGTTACGCGGCCAGTGTGGCTGCTCTCAAGTGGGTACTTGGCCGCAACCAGATCCCATGGATCTTCTTGCAGCTGTTTCATACCCAAGGAGATACGGTGTGTCTCTTTGTTGATCTTGATAACCTGCACCTTGATCGTCTCGCCAATGGCAAGGATCTCGGAAGGGTGATTGACGCGGCGCCATGCCATGTCTGTCACGTGCAGCAGGCCGTCCACGCCGCCAAGGTCCACAAACGCACCATATTCGGTGATGTTCTTGACCACGCCGTCGACCGTCTGGCCTTCGGTCAGGTTGCCGATCACTTCGGCACGCTGTTCGGCACGGGATTCTTCGAGGATCGCACGACGCGAAACAACGATGTTGCCACGACGACGGTCCATTTTCAGAACCTGGAATGGCTGCTTGAGACCCATCAATGGGCCTGCATCGCGCACGGGGCGCACATCAACCTGCGAACCGGGAAGGAACGCAACCGCACCGCCCAGATCAACAGTAAAGCCACCTTTGACACGGCCAAAGATCGCGCCTTCGACGCGCTCTTCCGCAGCATAGGCTTTCTCCAGACGATCCCATGCCTCTTCACGGCGCTCCATCTCACGAGAGATAACCGCTTCGCCGCGCGAGTTTTCGACCTGGCGAAGGAACACTTCGACTTCGTCGCCAACTTCAACTTTGGGAGCTTCGCCGGGTTCGGCAAATTCTTTCAACTCGACGCGGCCTTCCATCTTGTAGCCTACGTCGATGATAGCCTGGCCCGCTTCGATCGCGATAACCTTGCCTTTAACAACGGAACCCTCTTCGGGGGTGTCCATTTCGAAGCTTTCTTCTAAGAGTGCTTCAAACTCATCCATCAGATTTGCCATGTGGCGTCGTTTTCCTAACTAGTTGTTTATGCGGGCCGTGCGGTTGTCTCCGCCGGTCTTTGAGTTTCAGTTGGTCGATCAGGGCCGTCGGGGCGCAAAAGAAAGAGGGCCGGAATACACCGACCCTGCCTGAGATATCGCGCCCGGTGCTGTATCCGCCCCTTAGACACCGCGCGTATAGGGCAATGCGTGGCTTGGTGCAATAGGTTTGAGGCATCCGCAGAGCAGCGCGCCAGCGGACAGAACAAACCGCACAAGGTTCTGTAGCTACGGCCGCAGCACGCGGGACCCATCGACATTTACGTCTGTGACTCCTTCCAGCGCAGCCATTCTTGCGAAAGCAGGCGGTATCACCCCAACTTATGGTTGATGGGGTTTCCGATACAATCTGCGAGATTGCGCAATATTGTCTTATTTTTTCTCGCTAATTCACGCTAATAACGCAAATTTGCCTAGATTTTGCTCAGATTTGGGCACGACGCCGACAGAATGCGCGTCAAAGTTGAATTAATGAAATCTTAGGAAGTAGGAAGCCAGGACAATGAGATATCGAGCCGCACGTAACACGCCAACAATTGACTTGTCTGCTGTCAAATACATCAGGATCGTCATCGCCTCGTATATCATGGCCGTCGGGCTCGGGGTCATCAGCGGATTTGATGCAAACGCGTATTTCAGCGTATTCCTGTCAGCGCCCGCGTCTCTCTACGCAAGCAAAGTCTTCGTGATCTTTTGCGCATCGATGCTGTTCTTCGGCTTCTTCCTCAGGATCGTTTCTCTTTGCCTTGCTATTGTGATCCTGGCCTCGAGCGTTCAGGTAAACCTGATGTTTCCTGTACAGGGTTCGCTCGATGCCTTTTGGGTGGATCTGGTCCTGATATGCAGTTTGTTGGCCAGCTACTGCCCCTTGTCAGCACGCCAATTGCGCAATCAAGCGATGATTTGCGATGGCCCGGTAAAGCGGCCCACCCTGATTTCCGGCGGTGTTGTTGTCCCACGACGGGTAACGCTGCCTCGTAAGAGCCGCATCGATGACCGGCATTCTTCTAAATTTGGCCAAGGTTTCGGGACGATTGCGACCCCTTCAGAACAGCAAGACCTTCTGATGGATCGCTTGGCCAACCTGCTCCCTCCGCAAGGTGAAACAAAAGATGAAGTACAAAACATCTTCGCATAAATCCGGTAAAACCAACATTCTTGATGAGGTAGAGACATGACCCGTGAAATCACACACTGCACAACAAAGCCCTACCAACGCCTGTTTGCTTCCGTGGTCCTTGCAGTGATCGACGATGCCATTGTCGATGAGAACCACGGTGGCGATGGCGTAGATATCATCGCACGGTGGGCACGCTCACAAGACGGTCAGACCGTCCTGAGATGCGCGGGTATCGACCCAAGCCAGCGCTGTATCGATGGATTGAAGCGATTTGTTCAGCAAGGGATAAAACCCTCGGCGGCGTTAAGTAGCGTCTAGTCCCCGGATTTTTCAACGCTGAAAGGCGGACTGATAACAACTTCAATTTAGGGTAAGTAAGGACGGGTAAACACAGGTGCGGATGTCATGACAGGGAGTGGCCCAAACACGGGGGGCGTTACCACAGGTTCAGGCACGACTGGGGAGATGATTACGGGGCGCGCGGCGGCGCGCTCCTTTTTATTCAGAGCACCGGCACTAAAGCCAAAATCCAGCCCGTCTTGCTCACTCCTCGACCGGGCCGCCTGCGTCTTTCCACGCGGGAAAACCACCTATATTGGTAACGTTGGTATAGCCCATATCCTGTAACGTCTTGCCCGCAAGCGCCGCCTGCCCGCCCGCACCGCAGATCAGGTACAGGTCGGCATGTTTTTCAAACACCGGATTGTGGAAATCTGTCATCTCGGGATCAGCACGAAATTCGATCATGCCCCGTGGGATGCGCAGCGCGTTCTTTACAGTACCCGACTTTTCGATGTCGGCGCTGTCGCGCACGTCAATAAACGTGCCCGTACCGTCGGCATGTCTGGCAATTGCCTCGGCTGCGTTCAGTTTGGGTACGCTGGCGTTGGCGGCGTCGAGATAGTCTTTCGCAGATTTCATTGGTCTTTCCTTTGCTCTGTTGGCTAACGACATAGCGCGCAAGACCCCATGAGCAACTAAAGCTCCTGCCCTTTCTTGCGTAGCTTCTCCAGCAGATCGCGGTAAATCCCACCCGTGTCACCGCCACCGAAGATTGCAGCGCCGCCGGTGTACCCAGTGCCATAAGTGCGCGCGACGGTGATGGTCTGCACCAGTCCGGAAAGGAACTGATCCTTTTCCAGCGGCGACAAAGGGTGAATGAATACGCCCCAAAGCCGCCCCTGCGCCACGGCATAACGCGCATCCAACGCGCTATCAAAATTGGCCTGCATCATGCGCATCAGATCGGCCTGCGACAATCCCTCGGCTGAGGCAATCGGGACCATTGCCCGCATCCGGTCAGCGCGCGGATCAGCAATTACGATCACCGGAATATCCTCCAACGTGAACTCCAGCGCGGGGCCGCGCACCACCACATCCGGGTCGAGTGCCATCACGATTTCCGCCAGCCGCTCGACGGTCATGGGGCCCTCGGCGCGGGGAGCGGGCGGTGCGAGAGGGACTGTGTTATCTTGGGCGAAGGCGGTCAGGGGCGATAGGGCAAGGCAAAGACAGAGGGCGCGGATCATCGGCAGGAACTCCTTTTCCTGCGCCAAGCGTAAACCAGCGGAAGCGAAATACGCGATACACCTTACGGTGAGCAGGCCTATCCCCTGACATGCTTAAAAGACGGATCGCAGTACTGCCCTCAGGACCGCTCGGACTGCTTGGCCTCGATAATCTCTATTACTGCGGCAACCGCCTGATCGATGGGCATGTCGGTGGTGTCGATCTGCACCGCATCATCGGCGGGCTTCAATGGTGCGTCCGCACGGCCCATGTCGCGCGCGTCGCGTGCCACAACATCGGCCAGCACCACCTCCGGCGTGACATTCATGCCTTTGGACGACAGTTCCGCATAGCGTCGCTGTGCCCTCACTTCGGCACTGGCCGTCACGAACAGCTTCACATGCGCCTCCGGGCAGATCACCGTACCGATGTCGCGCCCGTCCAGCACCGCACCGCCAGCGCGGGTGGCGAAACTGCGCTGAAAATCCAGCAAAGCCGCCCGCACCGCGGGGATCACCGCAACTTTGCTGGCCGCTTGCGCCACCTCTGAGGTGCGCAGGTCGTCGTTCTCAAGATCACCGGTCACCAGCCCGCGCGCGGCGTTCTCGGGGGTCGCACCGGCCATAACTTTGGCCCCCACCGCACGATAAAGCAGCCCCGTATCCAGATGCGCAAATCCGAAATGTGCCGCGACTGCCTTGGATATCGTGCCCTTACCGGATGCCGCAGGACCGTCAATGGCGACCGTGAAACCGTTTATCATACCACCCGTTCCTTTGTTGCAAACTTCCAAGCCCAAAATACCACCAGAACACTTAGCGCCAGACACATCCATTTTGCCTGAGTATATGTCGACGCTCTGAGGATCATGGCGTCGCTCACCGTATCCCAACGCTGTAACAGAACTCGTGCAACCAAAGCGTTCTCGCTCAAATCCATCGCCAGATAGGCTGCTGGCCCCAGCAGCGCGAGCCCCCGCATTACGGGCCGCTCTCCTGCGGTGTTCAGCCAAATGGTCCCAATAAGGCTGATCGTCAGCAAAATTGGAAACACAGTATCCAGCCAACGAAACAAGCCGAGGTATGTTTGCGTTTGCGCTTGCGTGATCGTTTCCAGAAACAGCCGTGCGTCGGCATCTGAATATCCGGTCAAGCGGCTGTCAAAAACGACCATTCCGTCTGGTTCGATCCACAACTTTGAAGTTACCGCAAGCGCCACAAAGCACGCAGCCGCCGCTATCGCACAGACCCGTATGAAATGTGCCGTCGGGCTCAAGGATCTGTCCGGGCAACCTGAGCGCCCAAAGACGCCATCAACGGTTCGAATATCGGAAAGGACGTGGCAATTGGCCCGCCATCATCGACACTCACTGGGTCTTGCGCTGCCATGCCAAGGATCAGAAAGGACATCGCGATCCGGTGATCCAGATGGCTTTGGCAGATCGCGCCACCTGCCACATTGCCATGCCCTGCCCCCGTCACAATCCACCAGTCGGGTCCATCCTCGACCGTGATCCCGTTGGCACGCAAACCGGTTGCCATCGCATCAATCCGGTCGCTTTCCTTGACGCGCAGTTCTTTGACGCCGCGCATCACCGTCCGGCCGCGGGCATAAGACGCCACCACCGACAGCACAGGATATTCATCAATCATCGAAGCCGCTCGCGCAGGCGGGACTTCGATCCCTTTCAGATCGGGCGAAAACCGCGCCCGCAGGTCCGCGACAGGCTCGCCACCCTCAACCCGCTCGTTTTCATAGGTCAGGTCCGCGCCCATTTCGCGCAGCGTTGTAAACAGACCTGCGCGGGTGGGATTGAGCCCGATACCGGGCACCAAAACGTCAGAACCCGGAACAATCAGGGCCGCACAGACGGGAAATGCCGCCGATGACGGGTCACGCGGCACATCAATGTGCTGTGGTGTCAGTTCCGGCTGCCCCGTCAGGGTAATCACGCGGCCCTCGCCGGTATCCTCGACGGTGATTTCTGCCCCGAAGCCCGCCAGCATCCGTTCGGTATGATCGCGCGTTGCCTCGGCTTCGATCACCACAGTTTTGCCGGGCGCATTCAACCCCGCAAGCAGCACCGCAGATTTCACCTGCGCAGAAGGAACAGGCACGGTATAGCGCACCGGCACCGGGTTGACGGCCCCGACAATCGTCATCGGCAACCGCCCGCCTGCGCGCCCGACAGCCTGTGTACCAAACAGCGTCAGCGGGTCCGTGACCCGCGCCATAGGCCGGCCATTCAGGCTGGCATCCCCTGTAAAGGTCGCCACAATCGGCGAAGTTGCCATGCATCCCATGATCAGACGCACACCAGTACCCGAGTTGCCACAATCAATGACGTTGTCCGGTTCTGCAAAACCACCAACGCCAACGCCCTGAACAGACCAGTTGCCACCGCCAAGATCGGTCACCTCGGCGCCAAAGGCGCGCATGGCTTTCGCTGTGTCCAGCACGTCCTGGCCTTCCAGCAACCCGTGGATTGTGGTCTCTCCAACGCACATCGCCCCGAGGATCAGCGAACGGTGCGAAATGGATTTGTCCCCCGGCACCTCGGCTGTTCCGGTCAGCGGCCCACAGGGGCGGGAAATCATTGGAATGGGTTCACCATGGCTCGACATGTCAGCGTCCTTAAAACTTACATGACGCTTCTAGCCACAAGCCTCGCCGCTGCCAACGCCTCTATTTGGTCAAGCTCCCGGCAACGCGCATCACCCGCGTGTGTATCTAACGCTTGCGGAATGTCAGATAGTGCGGCACCCGCCCCTCGCGCAGTGCCTTTTGTTCATAGCGCGTGGACAGCCAGTCGTCCCACGGCTCGCGCCAGTCGGCGGGGCGTTCCGCCAGCCATTCAAAGCCATAGCGCGGCACTTCTTCAAGGGTCTGGCGCACATAATCCTGAATGTCAGTGGCTACCCGCAGCACCGCGCCCGGCTTGAGCGTGCGGGCCAGGGGGACCAGATGTTCCTGCGTTACGAACCGGCGGCGGTGATGGCGCGCCTTGGGCCACGGGTCGGGATAGAGCAGAAACGCGCGCTCAATCGAGCCCTCCGGCAATACATCCATCAAATCGCGTGCATCACCGGGATAGACCGCCAGATTTTCAACACCGGCGCGCCTGATCTTACCCAGCAGCATCGCCACACCGTTGACATAAGGCTCGCAACCGATGATCCCGACCTGCGGGTTCTGCGCGGCCTGATGCACCAGATGTTCCCCGCCGCCAAAGCCGATCTCAAGCCAGACAGGTTTGCCGTCAAACAGGCCTGCCAGATCAAGTGGGTCGCGCGCGGGATTGTCTTCCCAGCTCACCGGACCGGGTGACAGGTCTGCAAGGTCCTCGGCAATGTACCCCTGTTGGGATTTCTTGAGGGACTTGCCCTTGAGGCGACCGTAGAAATTTCGGCGCGGACGTTGAGAGGAGCTTTTGGGTTGGGTCATGGCGGCAGGCTTTAGCGCGGGTACGTGTGCAGTGCAATGTCGCTGTTAAGGGCTGCTTAAGCGCGAGGGCGTATGACGTGGCGACACACCAGACGCAGGAACCCATGCCATGCCCCGCCCCAACGCGCTGCCCACCAGTGACCCATCGGACTCAGCGCGCAATCTGAGCGTGCTGGTCCTTGATGATGAACGCTTTGACCGTCACCGCCTTGCGCGGCTTTGTTCCGGTCTGGATGTTGGCTGTGATGTGACCAACGCAATAACGCTGGTTGAATTTGAGGCGCAGCTCGATGCGGGGCGGTATGACCTCATTATGGTCGACTACCTGCTGCCCGACGGGACGGGTCTGCAGGCGCTGGATGCGGTGCGCCGCTCTGCACGCAACTTTGCTTCGGCGACCATCATGATCACCGGTCAGTTTGACGATGCCGTGGCCACTCAGGCGCTTCGCGGCGGCTGTGCCGATTACCTGACCAAGGACGAACTGACCAAAGAAACCTTTCAGCGCGCCGTTACAAACGCCTTGGAAAAATCCGCGCTTACCATGGCAGTGCAGGCACAGACATTCGCGCGGGCAGAGGTCGAGGCAGTGCTGGAGCTCTTTGCCAGTCGTTTTGCCGGTGACATCAAACCGATGGTCAGCCGAACGCTGCGCCAGTTGCGTGATCACCGCCGTGCGCCCGACACTGACGGGATCGCCGCAATTGAAACATCCTGCATGGCGATGTGGGAAACACTTGTTGAGCTGGAGCGGCAACCGGGAGTCGAGATGATGGCAGACACGATGCAAGGAAGCGTGCAGCCGCCGATCAAAGAAGGCCAACGCAAGCCGCCCTCACCCTTCGCGCGGGTCAGAAACTGACCCAGTCGGCCCACAGCGCATCACGCTTGCCCGTCCCATCCGAAAACCGGAAATTTCGTTTTTTTGCCGTCTTTCGGATTTGTGGCCTCACAAGTCGGGCGGTCACCCTGAAGGGAAAACCGCCCGACAATTATATCGTTGCCGATTTCTTGAGCGCGGGCACGATGTAGCTGGCAAATTAGACCGTAAGAGTCATTGCCAGCCACGCAATGGCGCCCCGCGCCATCAGATCAAAGCGAAGCTTTGAGCTTGTCCACCAGATCGGTTTTTTCCCAGCTAAAGCCGCCGTCGGCTTCGGGCGCACGGCCAAAGTGGCCATAGGCCGAGGTGCGGGCATAGATCGGGCGGTTCATCCCGAGATGCTCGCGGATACCGCGCGGGGTAAGGTCCATCAACTGACCGATCGCCTTTTCAATGGCGGCATCGCTCACATCGGTGTCGCCACCAAAGGTGTCGCAATAGATCGACAGTGGCTTGGACACACCAATCGCATAGCTCAACTGGATGGTACATTTTGCGGCAAGACCTGCGGCAACAACGTTTTTCGCCAGATAGCGCGCTGCATAAGCGGCCGAGCGGTCAACCTTGGTCGGGTCTTTGCCAGAAAATGCGCCACCGCCGTGGGGGGCTGCGCCGCCGTAGGTGTCTACGATGATCTTGCGACCCGTCAGGCCAGCGTCCCCGTCAGGGCCACCGATCACAAATGTACCCGTGGGGTTCACGTGCCATTCGGTGTCTGCGGAAATCCAGCCATCGGGAAGAACTTCATAGATATAGGGCTCTACGATTGCGCGGATGTCGGCGCTGCTTTGTGTCTCCAGTGCGTGCTGCGTGGACAGAACAATGGAGGTCACGCCAACAGGCTTGCCGTTTTCATAGCGCACGGACAGCTGGCTTTTGGCATCGGGACGCAGCGTCGGCTCTGTGCCGTCTTTGCGCACTTCGGCCAGACGGCGCAGGATCGCGTGAGAATAATGGATCGGTGCGGGCATCAGCGCGTCGGTTTCGTCGCTGGCATAGCCGAACATGATGCCCTGATCGCCGGCACCTTCGTCTTTGTCGCCTGACGCATTCACACCTTGCGCGATATGCGCGGATTGTTCGTGCAGCAGGTTTGTGATTTCGACGGTTTCATGGTGAAACTTGTCCTGCTCATACCCGATGTCTTTGATACAGGCGCGCGTGATGGCGTCGATGCGACCCATGTATTCTTTTAGCTTGGATTGATCCGAGAGCCCGACTTCGCCGCCGATGACAACGCGGTTGGTGGTGGCAAATGTTTCTGCAGCAACACGTGCTTCGGGTTCTTCTGCGAGAAAGGCATCAAGGACGGCATCAGAGATGCGGTCGCAAACTTTATCAGGGTGACCTTCGGAAACTGATTCTGAGGTAAATATATAATTTTGGCGGGACATGTAGTGCTCCAGATTAAAAACAAAAAGCCACGTCAGGAAGCCGTTGTGGCAAGCTTCAGGGGGCTTAACGCCCACCCGAGGACTCGTCAATCTCTAACTCGTTTGCTGCGCAAGGCCACTGCAAAGAGTCCCAGAAGCAACACACACGCCAGAGGCAGGTCGCCGGTTCTGCTATAAAATGTGGCTGGCAACGCACGCGGCAGGGCGGCGTCCAGATACCCCGCGATGTTGAGGGGCAAAGCAGCGGTGACACGCCCGCGTGGATCAATCATTGCGGAAATACCGGTGTTGGCCGCACGTGCCAGCGGCAACCCTTGTTCGATTGCGCGCATCCGGGCCTGCGCCAGATGTTGTTTGGGTCCGGCACCTTTGCCGAACCACGCATCGTTGGTGATCTGGATCAGAAAGGCGGGCCGCTCGGGGGCTGCGTTTACGTCATGCGCAAAAACCGCCTCGTAGCAGATCAACGGCAGCGCCTTACCCAAAGGTCCAAAATCCAGCAGCTTGGCCCCCGGCCCAGACGAATAGCCATGCCCGTCACGCGCCGCCAATCCGTAAATGCCTATGCCCGCCAGCAGATCGCCCAGCGGCACATATTCACCAAACGGCACCAGATGATGCTTGTCATAGGCCTGCGTCACCGCACCGTCTGTAGCCAGAACCACCATAGAATTGAAATACCGCGTCTCTGTCTGGCGCTGGACACCTATGGTCACGGGGGTTTCACCAGCCGCTGCGGCGATTTCCGCCAATGCGGTGCCTGCCAGATGAAGCGACCAGGGAATCGCGGTTTCAGACCAGATCACCAGATCGGGGGTCGCACCTTGTTGCATGGGAGGGGCAGCCGTGAATTGAAGTTGGCGGTCAAAGAACACCGGAATCTTTTCGGGATCCCATTTGTCGCGCTGCGCGGCGTTAGGCTGAATTAGACGAATTGTGTGCTCTGTAAGGGCGGAAGGCACGCCTGCCGGTGGCAGCATCATCAGTGCCGTCATCGCCAGCCCCAGCGCACCGCCGCCAACACGCCACAGACCGCCGCGTCGCACCGCACCGACCACCCCAACGGCCGCAGCAAAGAGCCAAAGGTTAACCGCATAGGGCCCGAGTAAGCCCATAACCTGCCCCGCCTGCACGCCCACCAGGGCTTGCGCGGGCATCGCCCACGGAAAGCCGGTAAAGACATACGCACGCAGCAGTTCCGCTGTGGCCCACGTCAAAATCAGCGGCCATGTTCGGGCCCCGCCCAGTTGCCGCGCGCTCCAGAACGCAGCACCCCAGAAAAGCGCCAGCCCTGCCGCGAGAAAAACCAGTGCAAACGGGGCCATCCAGCCTTGGCGCGCTGCGTCCACCATGAAGGGAGAGACGATCCAGTGCAGAGCGTGCATGAAATAGCCGGTGCCGAAGGCCCAGCCCACGAGCGCCGCCTGCCCTTTGCCGGTGCAATCGCGAAACAACCATACAGCGACCAGCAGACCAGCCAGCATCAGAGGCGGGAGATCGTAGGGCGCTTGCCCCAAGGCTGCGCCCGCACCTGCGAAAGCAGCGATCAGCAGCCTCTGGCGTAATGTCACACGGGCGCCCCGGTGCGCACCCGTAACCTTTTGATGCGGCGCGGATCGGCGTCGATAACCTCGAATTCGGGACCATCAGGGTGGATTACAACTTCGCCCCGTGCAGGCACGCGACCCGATAGCATAAAGACCAGACCACCAAGCGTGTCGATCTCTTCCTCGTCCACTTCGTCATGATCCGTCAGAGATTGGCCAATCTCTGCCTCGAAGTCCACAAGCGGCGTCTTGGCTAGCGCCAGATACGTACCTGGCTTCTCCTCGGTCCAGTAGATGCCTTCATCAACGTCGTGTTCGTCTTCGATCTGGCCGATGACCTGTTCGATCAAATCCTCGATTGTGACCAGACCGTCAACGCCCCCGTATTCGTCAATGACCAGTGCCATGTGGCGGCGTTCGGCCTGCATTTTCGTCAGCAACACCCCAATGGTCATGGAAGGTGGCACAAACAGCAACGGACGCACCAGCGCACTGAGGTCAAAGCCCTTGGCTTTGCCGTTAAAGCCGTATTGCAGGGCAAGATCCTTGAGGTGCGCCAGCCCGACAGGCGTGTCCAGCGTGCCATCATAGACCGGCAGACGGGTTAGTCCGCTCTCTTTGAACACGGCGACCAGTTCGTCCATGGTCGACGTGACGGGGACTGCCGTGATGTCCGCTTTGGGAATTGCGACATCATCCACACGCATCCGGCGCAGATTTATCATCCCATGACTGGTGCTGTTTTGTGACGGCTTGGGGGATGTTTCGGCCCCGTCATCGCTGCTGGGAGGGCTAAATGCCTCGATCACCCGCGAGAAAAATCCGCTACTACGTCCCGAACTGTCGTCCGTTGGTTCATCTGCCTCTGTAAGTGCGCCCCGCACTGCGCTAGAGGATCCTTCTTGTTCGCCCATCAATCCTGTCTTTGTATTACAGCGGCAACGCGCCGCGCCTTGACCTAATATGGGTCATCTTGTCCCAATTTGCCAAGTATTTCGACTTCAATAGTTTCCATCAGGTCCCCATCCGCGTCGCGTATGTGGTCATATCCCAAAAGGTGCAAGACGCCGTGAACCATCAAATGGGTCACATGAGCGGAGATCGGCTTGCCAGCGGCGGCTGCTTCGGCGGCACAGGTGTCAAAACTGATAGCGATATCACCCAGTTCAATCATGCCATCCGGACCGTGGGCCGGTGTGTCAGGTCTAGATCCGGACCGTGCCGCTGACCGCTCCTGAGCAGGCCAACTCAGCACGTTGGTCGGTGTGGGTTTATCGCGGAAATCGGCGTTAAGTGTGGAAATCTCGGCATCATCGCAGGCAAGGATCGAGAGTTCGCAGATCGCAGGGTCAAGGCCCAGATGGGTAAGCGTCGCAGTGACCGCTGCACTGCTGAGCCGCTCCAGATCAAGGGCCTGCCAACGCGGGTCCTCTATCAGCAAATCCACCGTTTCCATCTAGTCTGCGTGGAGGCTGCCCCCCACACCTCCGGCGTTGTTATGACCAAAAAGGAGAAGGAAGCGCGTCACGATTGAGCCGTATCCGCCTCGTAAGCTTCAATAATAGCAGCGACCAGTGGATGGCGCACCACGTCTTTGGAGGTAAAGTAGTTGAAGCTGATCTTGGGAATGGCCCCCAGCAGGCGTTCCGCATCGGCAAGCCCTGACGGCACACCACGCGGCAGGTCGATCTGCGTACGGTCCCCCGTGATCACCATGCGAGAGTTGTTGCCAAGCCGGGTCAGAAACATTTTCATCTGCATCGTTGTCGCATTCTGCGCCTCGTCCAGCACGACGTAGGCATTGGACAGAGTGCGGCCGCGCATAAAGGCCAACGGTGCGATTTCGATGCGTTTTTCCTCAAGCAGTTTGGCGAGTTGTTTCCCCGGCAGGAAGTCATTCAGCGCGTCATAAAGCGGCTGCATGTAAGGATCGACTTTATCCTTCATGTCACCGGGCAGATAGCCAAGCTTTTCTCCCGCTTCAACAGCTGGACGGCTGAGGATGATCTTGTCCACATGACCACCGATAAACATGCTGACACCCACCGCGACGGCAAGATACGTTTTGCCCGTGCCCGCGGGGCCGATGCCAAAGGCAAGTTCATTGTCAAAGAGCGACTTCACGTAGGCTTTCTGTGCTTCTGTGCGGGGCTCCACCCGTTTTTTGCGGGTCTGGATTTCGATGGTTTGGCCGATCGCCATTTCGATCTGGTCGCCGTCGCGCACCCCTGTGCCCGCATCGGAATTACCCATGCGCAGCAGGCTGTCGACCTCTGCCTGTTCGACGGTGCGCCCGCCCTCAAGGCGGGCATAGAGCGTGTTCAGCACACTGACGGCCTGCGCGGCCTCGTCGGCGTCGCCCAAAATGGCAAGCTGGTTGCCACGCCGTACAATCTGGACATCAAGTGCCTTTTCGATGGCCGCGAGATGCGCGTCATAGGCACCACACAGATCAATCAACAAACGGTTGTCGGCAAATTCCAGTGTGGTCTGGGTGGCGGCAGGCAGGGCTGTGGTCACATCGCTGGTGTTCAAAATCAATTCCTATCAGGGTTGCAGGCTCGATATGGGGGGCGGGGCGCAAATTGCATCCCTACCAGATAAAATGGGGCCGAAGCGTTCGCTGCTCCGCCCCCCGTGATGTTCGCAATATGCGCCAAAATCAATTCGGGTCCTTGATGCCGGAACCACCTTTGAAGTCACCCACGGTCTGGGTGGGTGGTGCAATGCCGGAACAGACCGGTTTCCCGCGCCTGTCCAGCCGCGCTGACAGGTATCCCTCGACACCGTCGTCGATAATCCAATGATCACAGCCGTTTGGATCGACCCAGATGCCAGCCTGTAGCTGGCTGAGGTGCTTACTGTCAAAACCCCTGTCAAGGGATTTGTCTGATGAATAGCCGCCTCCGACACCTTCAAAGTCTGCGCAAGCAGCAAGGCCAAAAGCGCAGGCAGTGACCACGATTGTTTTTTTCCTGATCATGTCACTGTTCCTTTAGCGGATGCAGATAATTTCAACGCGGCGGTTCTTGGCCATGCCAGCCGGGCTGCGGTTTGTCGCAACGGGAAGCCGTTCACCATAACCACGTACATCGGCAATGCGGGCACCGGTACTTGCCGCGACTTTCGCCACGGCGGTCGCGCGATTGAAGCTGAGGCGCATGTTATAGGCATCCGAAGCGCGACTGTCGGTGTGACCCGTGATAATATAGGACATGGCACCAGCCTCGGAAAAGAACCGCGCCAGACGCGCGCGCCCTGCAGAGCTGATCCGGTAGCTATCGGTGGCAAAGAACTGGTCCGCCTGCATCATGCCGCAGATATTACCCCGGCGGCAGACCGGAATGCCCTGACGGTTGGTGTGCGGGGTCATATACCCTTCGGAGCCGTCGTCCATAACCCAATGTTCGCAACCATCGGGATCAACCCAGATGGTTGGCGTATAGATGCCCTTGTCGCGGCCGATTTGAGATTCTGTCTGTGCTCCGGCAGTTGAAGTATGAAGTGCCAGCACTGCGACCAGAGCGATACCTGCCACCCCGCGCAACACTCTGGAGAGTGTGTTAACCAATACCATTTTCCTCTTAACGTTCCCCCGCGAAAGAGCCAGCCGATTGCAGAAGACGGGCAGCTCTACTTATTCCTTGAGGCTATGGGAGTTTCTCAGGCGTGTGAAGGACCGGATTTGGAAATCCCGATTGATTCCCCGCGTCACTCCGCGGGAACAGCTGTTTTTTTCAGCAGCTTCCCGTGGTCGCCTGCCGAAGAAGGCTCAATTCGCGCAAGATGGGCAAGAGCGCGCACGGCGAATAGATTTTTACTCACGCGATTCTTGTCGCTGCAATCCTCGGCGTCTTTTTCAAATCTCTGGACGGCAGAATCACAGTCGAAAGTGTGCTGTCGCAGCACCATTCAGCGCAGCAAGGTGCCAGCGCTGCACAACTGACTGAGCATCATTCCTGGCACAGCATTCATTCCTCCCGTTCAGGCAGTATTTCTGGCTGCATGCGCACACAATGAGATCGAGCGACCCGAATTGTTTCTTCTAGACATACAATCCGCAAAAACTCCTTGAATAGTGATAGGCACTGGGTAAGCGTGAGGTTATACACCACAAGAAAGACCGCTGCGCTGCAACGCAGCATCGAGGATATTGCTTGTGGACCAGTACGCCGGACCAGAAAGTTCGGCCAACACCTAGGGGTGGAAAAATGTTAAATAAACTTTGCGCGGCGACGTTGGGTGTCGCGATGGCCTTGCCGGCAATGGTTGCCGCAGACGGCAATCAAAAAAACCATTACGGCGCCTATGGCGAGACCGGACAACGGATCGTCGTCAGCTGTTATCGCGGCCCGTGGAAAGACGTGATCTGGGATCGTCCGAATACGGTCTTTATCGAAAGCCTTGTCGCCGTCGGCTATGATTACAGCACTGCGAACGCCATTGGTGAACGGGTATGTCGTGACAGTGATCTTGTGGATAACCCCGAAGGCCTGAAGGCAACCATGCGGCAAATCTGGAAAGAACGCGGCCCGCGCTACAAGCGCTAAGCCGCTATTGCGCGTCCGGTAGCAGGACCGCCGCAAGCGAGTTGGTCTTGGCTTCGATAATCCTGACCCGCGCGATGTCTCCGATAGTCGCGCGGCAGTCCTCTATATGGACCGCGTGCAGATATTCCGATTTGCCGAGCATCTGCCCCGCCTCGCGTCCGGTTTTTTCCACCAAGACTGACAGGTCACGCCCGACCATGCTTTGCTGAATGGCGCGCTGGTGTTCGGTGATCAGGGCCTGAAGCCGTTGCAGGCGCGCATCCGCAATCTCTGCGGGGACCAGAGCGCGTTCTGCGGCAGGTGTACCGGGACGGCTCGAATACTTAAAGGAATAGGCATAGCCATAGCGCACCTGCCGCACCAACTCCATCGTCGCTTCGAAATCCTCTTCCGTTTCTTCGGGGAAACCGACGATGAAATCGCCGGACATCAGGATATCGGGGCGCACAGCGCGCATGCGTTCGATCAGCTTAAGATAGCTTTCTGCCGTGTGACTGCGGTTCATCCGTTTCAGGATACGGTCGCTGCCGGACTGCACGGGCAGATGCAGGTAGGGCATCAGTTTCTCGATCTCGCCGTGGGCGTTGATCAGATCATCATCCATGTCGTTGGGATGGCTTGTGGTATAGCGGATCCGCTCCAGCCCATCGACCTTGGCCAGCGCGCGGATCAGATCGGCCAGCGACATACCACCGTGATAGGCATTCACGTTCTGGCCGAGCAGAGTCACTTCGCGCACACCACGCTCCACCAGATCGCGGGCCTCTTTCAACACGCGCTCAGCCGGGCGGCTGACTTCGGCACCCCGGGTATAAGGCACCACGCAAAACGCGCAGAACTTGTCACAGCCTTCCTGTACGGTCAGAAACGCCGCCGGAGCGCGTTTGGCTTTGGCGCGCTCGCTAAGGTGATCGAACTTGTCCTCGTCCGGAAAGTCCGTGTCCAGCGCACTGTGGCCTGCACGCACGCGGGCCTCCATCGCAGGCAGGCGATGATAGCTTTGGGGTCCGACCACCAGATCGACGGCGGGCTGGCGACGCATGATCTCTTCACCCTCAGCCTGTGCAACACAGCCGGCAACACCGATTTTCAGGTTCGGGTTCAGCTCTTTCAGTGGTTTGAGACGCCCCAGTTCGGAATAGACCTTTTCTGCCGCTTTCTCGCGGATGTGGCACGTGTTGAGCAGGATCATATCCGCATCTTCTGCCGTTTTGGTCTCGACATACCCCTGCCCGCCCAGCGCTTCGGCCATGCGTTCGCTGTCATACACGTTCATCTGGCAACCGTATGTCTTGATGAACAGCTTTTTAGGAGGGGTCATGATAGAAGTCCGAGCTTAGAGGGCAGAGCAGCCATCTAACAGTGTGCGGCTTTGCTTGCAATGCGCACTGATTTGGCCGATTCTACACCGAACGACAAAAAGCGGACCCGGATGCAGTATACTTCGCCAGAGCACCTGATCAAATCGGCAACCGGGGCCTTGGCCAAAGGCCCCATCGCCATCATTCTGGTGGAGGACGAGGTGGAGATTGACACCACCCTGCGTCACCACCTGCAGGCCGGATTCAAATCGGTCATAGCCTTTATGCCCGCGCAATTCGATCTGGCCCGTGACTTGCAGGAAACCATTCTGCGGGTCGACTACAACATGTCAGAGCCTGACGCGATGGAAACAGCGATCAATACCGTGATCGAAGCGGCGCAGGGTCAATGGCTCTACTATTGCTATAACGCCGAGTACCTGTTCCACCCGTTCTGCGAAACGCGCAATATCATCGAGCTGCTGGATTTCCACACGGAAGAGCGACGCCATGCGATGCTGGCCTATGTCGTTGATCTTTATGCAGATGATCTGGACGCCCATCCCGACGCGGTATCACTGGATTGCGCGCATCTGGACAGGTCGGGGTATTACGCCCTTGCCCGCAAGGATATGACCCAAGAAGGCCGCACCAAGGAACGCCAGCTTGATTTCTTTGGCGGATTGCGGTGGCGGTACGAGGAACACGTACCCAGCCAAAAGCGCAAGATTGACCGCATCCCGCTGTTTCGCGCCAAAAAGGGCCTGCTAATCCGCGAGGATCACACGTTCAACGATGAAGAATACAATACCTATGCCTGCCCGTGGCATCACAATATCACAGCGGCAATCTGCTCCTTCCGTACTGCCAAGGCATTGAAATCCAACCCTGGTAGCCGCTTTGATATCGACACTTTCAAATGGCACAACTCGGCGCCGTTTGAATGGCATTCACGGCAGTTGCTGGATCTCGGCCTTATGGAACCGGGGCAGTGGTTCTAGGGCAGGCTAACCTCAAACGCAGGATATTTCAGGGGAGCATGTCAGTACTTGCCACGCGGCGCTATACCCTTTGGGTCGTCCTCATAGCCACACAGAACCAGCGCGCGGTCTATGGCGTCCAGATCGGCTCTGAGGGTGTCAGCGGCCTTTATCGCAATCTTTGTGCTGGCCCGCTATCTCGCCGCGCTTCTTGATCAGTCCGAATACTGTATGTTCCCTATCCTATTGTGATTCACATGGGCGCAGGATTCAGTTATATTGTTTGTGCGTTTGATACATAAGGCCGCACAAATGTGCGTGATGCTGTGCGGTGGATCAACGTCCGCTTTCAATATCTGAAGCGATATCATCAGGGGTACCTTTGCATGCCACGGCGCTAACATGCCTCATTTCGAACATTGCAGTTCGCGATAACATGCCATAACAATGTAGAGGAATTACACTGCTTCGCTCGCCAGTTACGGCGAAACGGTAACAAAATCATCCGTCGGGGGGCCCAATTGGGCTGAGAGGTGCACGCACCGACCCGTCGAACCTGATCCGGATTATACCGGCGTAGGGAACGGGTAGATTGTGCGACAAAGATTGCACGAGGCTCATTCTCACGTTGGTACGATCCATACTCTGGAGACGTGCCCGTGGCGAAACCCTCCCCGATTGTCCTGACCATTGCTGGCTCCGATAGTGGCGGTGGTGCGGGCTTGCAGGCCGACATCAAAGCGATTTCTGCAAACGGCGCCTATGCTGCAAGCGTCACCACCGCAGTGACCGCCCAAAACACCACTGCCGTCACCGCAGTACACGAAGTTCCAGCTGACATCGTTGCCGCGCAAATTGATGCAGTTTTATCAGACCTTGATGTTGATGTGATCAAGTTGGGGATGCTGTTCTCGGTGCCGATCATTGACATCACGGCCAACCGGCTGGCTGCGTTCAAGGGCCCGATCGTGGTTGATCCGGTGATGATCGCAAAATCGGGCGATGCTCTTTTGCAAGACGCTGCAGTGGTCGCACTGATCACGCAGATCCTGCCGCACGCAGGCCTGCTTACCCCGAACTTACCCGAAGCTGCACGGTTGTTGAACACGCCCGTGGCGACAACACCCGAAGAGATGGCAACACAAGGGCAACGTCTGATCGAGATGGGACCAAGGGCGGTATTAATGAAGGGTGGCCATGCTGTTGGCGGTACCTGCATCGACGTGCTTGTTGATGCGAGCGGCATTGTCACCACATGCGCCGCGCTGCGGATCGAGACACGCAACACCCATGGCACGGGATGTACCTATTCGGCGGCCATCGCAGCAAAGCTTGCACAAGGGCTTGGGCTTAAAGACGCCGTGATAGCGGCGCACGAATATCTTCAGGCGGCGATCAAAGCTGCGGACACCTTACAAATCGGAAAAGGTCACGGCCCTGTACACCACTTTCACGGCCAATGGGGATGAAAGAGGTTACGATCATAGGGGCTGGCGTGGCTGGTCTTTGCGTCGCGCGGGCATTGTTGGATCGGGGTGCCGATGTTGTGTTGGTGGACCGGCATGCGGATACCGGCCCCCATGCATGTTCTTGGTGGGCGGGCGGCATGCTTGCCCCGTTTTGCGAGGGCGAAAGTGCTGAAGAACCGGTTGTCCGGCTGGGATGTGAAGCTGCCGATTGGTGGGACGCCAAAACCAATGCCGTGCATCGTCGCGGCTCGCTTGTCGTATCTCCTGCCCGCGACAAGTCCGATCTTGCGCGATTTGCCCGGCGCACAACCGGATTCCGCGAGGTATCCGGAGCGGAAATCTCAAAACTTGAACCCGATTTGGGGGGCCGCTTTGCAAAGGGGCTGTTCTTTGAAAACGAAGCCCATTTGGCCCCACGTCTCGCCCTTGCCCAATTGCGCGCAAACGTCGTGGCCGGTGGTGCCCGATTTATGCGTGACGATGCCGATCCGGATCGCTACGCCCAGCGCGGTCTGACCATTGATTGCCGGGGATTCCAGGCCAAAAACGATCTGCCCGATCTGCGCGGCGTCAAAGGTGAAATGCTGGTTTTGTCCTGCCCTGATGTCGCCTTAACACGGCCCGTCAGGATGCTGCACCCGCGTGTGCCGATTTACCTCGTGCCGCGTGGGAGCGGTATTTTCATGCTGGGGGCGACGATGATTGAAGGCCATGCAGGCAAAAACGTCACCGCGCGTGCATTGCTGGAATTGCTCAGTGCCGCCTATGCGTTGAACCCCGCGTTTGGTGAGGCCGAAGTTCTGGAAATCGGCGTCGATAGCCGCCCCGCCTTTCCCGACAACCTGCCGCGTATCAGGCGGGTTGGAAACCTGATCCGAGTCAATGGCTTGTTCAGGCACGGTTTCCTTTTGGCCCCCGCAATGGCGCGGATGGTGACTGATTTGATTTTTGACAACAAAACTCCCGAGGTGATGGATGAAACTGCAGCTTAATGGCGCTTCAGTCGATGCGCGGGTCAACACACTGGCAGATTTACTTGTGGCAGAAGGTTTCGGCGAGGCCAAAGTCGCCACAGCCGTAAATGGCGCATTTGTGCCAGCGCAGATGCGTTCGGATCATATCCTCCGCGCAGGTGACGCCATCGAAATCCTTGCCCCAATGCAAGGAGGATAAGACATGCGCGAATTCTACGGCACGCCTTTAGCCAATGGTTTTATGCTTGGGACTGCGCAATACCCGTCGCCCGCGATTTTGGCGGAGGCGTTCAAACGCAGCGGAGCCAGCGTGGCAACAGTGTCTTTGCGCCGCGAAAGCGGGCAGGATCGCGCAGGCCAGGATTTTTGGCAATTAATCCGTAATCTTGGCGTCCATATTCTGCCAAATACAGCGGGATGCCACAGCGTCAAGGAGGCGGTGACAACCGCGCATATGGCCCGCGAGGTCTTTGACACCAAGTGGATCAAGCTTGAGGTCATTGGTGAGGAAGACACGTTACAACCGGATGTGTTCGGGCTTGTTGAAGCCGCGCGCATTCTCTCCGAGGACGGATTTCAGGTCTTTCCTTACACGACCGAGGACTTGGTTGTTGCTGACAAATTGCGTCATGCTGGTTGCGAGGTTTTGATGCCATGGGGCGCACCGATTGGGTCGGGTCTTGGGTTGAACAACATCTTCGGGTTGCGTGCCCTGCGCGCGCACTTCCCTGACGTGCCATTGGTCATTGATGCGGGCCTTGGCTTGCCGTCACAAGCAGCCGCAGCAATGGAGATGGGCTTTGACGCCATTCTGCTCAACACCGCCGTGGCCAAGGCGGGGGACCCGGCCGCAATGGCCGAAGCTTTTGCGATTGCAATCAAAGCAGGCCAATTGGCCCAAGCCGCTGATCCCATGGAGCCGCGCGATATGGCAGCCCCGTCAACCCCTGTGATCGGAAAGGCGTTCCTAGAATGACATTGGATCGCTTTTACCCGATTTTTGACAGTGCTGACTGGATCGAACGACTTGTCCCGCTTGGGATCAAGCTGGTGCAGTTGCGGATAAAAGATGTCACTCGCGACATTTTGGATGATCATATTGAAAGCGCTAGATCAGTCTGCGCGCGCCACGGCTGTACGTTGATCGTCAACGACTATTGGCAGGCCGCAATTGATGCAGGTTGCGACTATGTCCACCTTGGGCAAGAAGACCTTGATGACGCTGATATCACAGCCATCCGCGCGGCGGGGCTGCGGCTTGGGATCAGCACACATGACAAGTCAGAGTTGAAACGCGCCATGGCGCTTGCCCCAGACTATATCGCGCTGGGGCCGATTTACCCGACGATCTTGAAGAAAATGAAGTGGCACGAACAGGGAATTGCAAAACTGACCACGTGGCGCAATCTGATCGGTGAAACGCAATTGATCGCTATCGGGGGTATGTCGATCGACCGCGCCTCGGGTGCATTCGATGCAGGCGCGGATGTGGTTGCAGCGGTCACGGACATCACATTGAATGAAAGCCCCGAGGATCGCGTGCGGGCATGGTTGGCGGCGACACGATGAACAGATATGCGCGCCAAATTTGCCTACCCGACGTGGGAAACGCTGGCCAAGCCTCAATCCAAGCTGCACATGTCCTTGTGGTTGGTGTTGGGGGCTTGGGGGCACCGGTATTGCAATATCTGATTGCGGCTGGCGTCGGGCGACTAACGATGGTGGACGGCGACAGTGTTGCTCTGTCCAACCTCCACAGGCAGACCCTGTTTCGCGAGGCCGACGTTGGCAAGACCAAGGCAACTGTTGCGGCACAAACATTGCGGGCTCTGAACGCTGATTGCGTGATTGAAGCTATTGAAATCCCGCTTGATCCTGCAAACGCGAGGGCCTTCGTCGCACAAAGCACGCTTGTTTTGGATTGCGCCGACAACTTTGCTGTCAGTTACATCTTGTCCGATACGTGCAAAGCTTTGGGCATCCCTCTGATCAGCGCATCTGTGTTGGAATTCGCGGGATACGTCGGTGGTTTTTGTCATACAGCACCCTCGTTGCGCGCAGTGTTCCCCGATTTGCCAGATCGCGCGGCGACCTGTGCGACGGCCGGGGTCATGGGACCAGTCGTTGGCATGATCGGTGCCGCACAAGCACAGATGGCACTGGCGTACCTAATCGACCAGAAGCCATCTCCTTTGGGCCAGTTGATCCGTTTTGATATGCAAACATTCCGCTCCAGCGGGTTCCGGTTCGACACAGCGCCAGACCCCACCCCAGACCTCACGTTTATCGCGGTTTTGGACATCGGCCCCACCGATTTCGTTATTGAGTTGCGCGACACAGACGAAGCGGCGACGCCGGTGGTTGCAAGTGCCAAGCGCCTGACCGTCACGCAATTTGCCGATCACCATCCAACGCCAACCGTCAAACAACGTGCGGTTTTCGCGTGCAGGTCAGGCCTGCGGGCGTGGCAGGCCGCAACTCATCTCCGTTCCTACTGGGACGGCGACATCAAATTAATTGCAATGGGCGACACGCCACCAACTGAAGGTCAACTAACATGAAACTAACTTCTCTAACCGTCGCTATTTCATTTGCGGCCTCTCCGCTGGTGGCCGCCGATGACATGACCGTTCTGCTGGATTGGTTCATAAACCCGGATCACGGCCCGATCATCGTGGCACAGGAACTGGGCTTTTTTGCCGAACAGGACCTCGAGGTTGAAATTATCGCGCCCGCCGATCCATCTGATCCGCCAAAACTGGTGGCGGCAGGCAAAGCGGAATTGGCAATTTCATACCAACCGCAACTACATTTGCAAATTCATGAAGGCCTGCCTTTGCAACGGGTCGGGACATTGGTCGCAACACCTTTGAACTGCCTTCTGGCCCTTGCCGATGGTCCAATCCAATCCCCGGCTGATCTGGCAGGCAAGAAGGTCGGCTTTTCTGTCGGCGGTGTGGAAGAGGCGGTATTGGGGTCGATCCTGCGCCACCACGGTTTGTCTTTGGATGATGTCGAGCTGGTCAATGTGAACTGGTCGCTGTCACCTTCATTGATGTCCGGTCAAGTGGATGCCGTCATCGGCGCGTACCGCAACTTTGAACTTAACCAGATGGAAATCGAAGGCATCGAAGGCAAATGCTTTTTCGTCGAGGAAGAAGGACTGCCATCCTATGATGAACTGATCTATGTCGCAAACACCGACACGATGGATAAAGACATGATTGCCCGCTTCTTGGCCGCGACCGAGAAGGCCACACAGTACATTGTGAACCACCCCGAAGACAGCTGGGAAGTTTTCTCGGGCACCTCAGCCGAGTTGCAAGACGCACTGAACGCCAAAGCTTGGGTCGACACGCTGCCACGCTTCGCCCTGCGCCCAACAGCCATGGACGAAGGCCGCTATGCCGCGTTTGAGGCGTTCCTGCATGAGGCCGGCCTGATCCCGTCGCAAAATCCGGTGTCCAAAATTGCCATTGATGTGACGGCGAAATGATGGAGCCCGATTATGGCAAAACCTTTGCGCATTGGCGTGCCCGTGCTGCGGGGCACTGGCACAATTATACGCATCACGCCTTTGTCGAAGCGCTGGGTGACGGCACTCTTCCGCGCTCTGCGTTCCTGCACTATTTGATACAGGACTACGTGTTCCTGGTCCATTTCTCCCGGGCGTGGGCACTGGCCGTGGTCAAATCCGAAACGCTTGAAGAAATGAAAATATGCGCAGGGACTGTGGACGCATTGGTCAATCAAGAGATGTCACTGCATGTAAAAACCTGCGCTGCAGAAGGCATTGGTGAGGAGACATTATTCGAGGCGCGTGAGGCTGTCGAAAACCTTGCCTATACCCGTTACGTGATGGACGCGGGGTTACAGGGCGACTTTCTCGATTTGATGGCGGCATTGGCCCCTTGCGTCTTGGGGTACGGTGAAATTGGTCTAAGATTGGCGGGCTGCAAGGCGAACGACACGCCCTATGCCGAATGGATCGCGACCTACGCGGATCCCGACTACCAAGCGGTGTGCGTCAATGTTGGGGCCATGATCGACAATGCCGTGGCGCGCCGGATCGGGGGATTGTCTCACGCGCCGCGTACTGCTGTTCTCCAAGACCGCTTTAACTTGGCTACAAAATTGGAAGTCGGGTTCTGGCAAATGGGTCTGAACGGCACATGACCACATCTCCCGGGATCACGGTGAAAGGCCAACACCGCATCGGTAATCGTGTCTTATTCGACACGAATCTGCACATTACCAGCGGACAATGGACCTGTCTGTTGGGGCGATCAGGCGCTGGGAAATCAACGATCCTGCGGCTGGTCATCGGACTTGAAACGGGGGGCGACTTTAACGGGTCCTTCGTGGCTACTGATGGTGTGCCTTTGGCGGGTCGCATCAGCTATATGGCACAGTCTGATTTGTTGTTGCCATGGTTGTCGGTGTTGGACAACGTCTGCATCGGAACGCGTCTGCGCGGCGAATCCCCGAATGATCAGAGCGCCCGCGACCTTCTGCATCGGGTCGGGCTATCGGATCACGCAGACCAAAAACCAGCAACCTTGTCTGGGGGAATGCGGCAACGGGCTGCCCTTGCACGCACCCTGTTTGAGGATCGCCCCATCGTGTTTCTGGATGAACCGTTTTCAGCGCTTGACGCAGGTACTCGGGCCGACATGCAAGAACTGGCGGCCGAGGTTCTTAAGGATCGCACCGTTTTGCTGGTCACCCATGATCCCGCCGAAGCTGCGCGTCTGGCGCATCAGATAATCGTTATGACATCGCAAGAGACGCAAAATTGGCCGGTCCCTGAAACTGCGGCTTTAAGAGAGATCGACGCACCGGAAACACTAGAATCTCAGGCCCAGTTGCTCGCGTATTTGCGCAGGACTGCCGCATGAGGTTTTGGGATATCCTGCTGGCTTTGTTGATCGGGCTTGGTTTATGGCAAGGGCTGGTCATTGTCACCGACGCCCCCCACTTCATCCTACCGTCCCCTTGGCGGGTCGCACAGGCAGCTTACAAAAGCCGCGTAATTATTGCTGAAAATGCATGGGTAACAGCGGTCGAAGTCGTACTGGGTTTGCTAATAGGAACACTGCTTGGTGTCGCAACTGCGATTCAACTGGCGATGTCAAAGACCGCCGAACGGCTGATGCTGCCGATCCTTGTTTTCACGCAGGCCGTACCCGTTTTTGCATTGGCCCCTCTGCTGACGCTTTGGTTCGGCTACGGCATGGGATCAAAAATTGTGATGGCAGTTCTGATTATCTATTTTCCCGTCACGTCAGCGTTTCACGACGGGTTGACGCGGATTGATCGCGGATACCGAGATTTGTCGGTTTCGATGGGCGCGAAGCAGTGGAATTTCATGTGGCACATTCAAATACCCCAAGCGCTTCCCAGCCTTGGCACAGGTCTACGGCTTGCGGCGGTTTATGCCCCAATTGGTGCGGTGATTGGCGAATGGGTGGGTGCCTCAAAGGGGCTTGGATATCTGATGTTGCTTGCCAATGGCCGCGCAAAAATCGACCTGATGTTCGCCAGTTTGATTGTACTCGCATGTCTTACCGTGATTTTGCACATCGCAGTCGGCGTGCTGGCCACCCGCCTGACCCGCTACGCCCAAGGCGTTACTAATGTATTGCAAGAAAGTACTGACGTGCGCGCGACTGATCTTCTGAAAAACTCTGCTCAAAGCAACTGAGACGGCATGACGGATAATCCCAACTGTAAAGAACTTGCCACACTGCCGTTGGACAAAATGCTGTGGCATCTCGTTCAGGATCATAAATTCATCGAGGAGTTTGTAGGGCTCATGTTTTTGAAAGCTGCCAAACGGAGCTATCAAAAGTCGGCAAAGTCCGCATAGCAGACCTTGCTTACCCCCTATTCACTGCCCCAGACAATCGGAAACCAGTCCTCCCTCAACCGCTCACCCAAAACCATGCCGTGGCCCGGAAAAGGCGGTGACGTCGGGCCGGGTCGTTCCACATAACGCGCATCATCGCCCACAAACCGCACAGAAAACGCGCGGCGGCGCGCACCGCCCTGATTGCCCCGCGCGCCGTGCAGAATGCCATAGTTGAATGCAACCGCATCGCCCGGTTCCATTTCCCATTCGCGGATATCCATACCCTCGGCGTCAGGGTCGGGCACCGGCATATAGGGCGCGGGGTCGAAAAATGCGTCCCCCTTGGCCCAGCGCGTCGGCAGGACGGGTTTCGCCCACAGATGCGATCCCGCAACACACCGCAGCGATGCCTCCTTTACGGGATCAAGCGGCGACCAGAAGCTGACGGTCTGGGTGCCTTCAACAAAATAATAGGGCCCGTCCTGATGCCAAGGCGTCGCCATAGATGTGCCCGGTTCCTTGACCAGCACATGATCGTGGAACAACTGCGCCGTTTCGCTTTGCATGAGTTCCGCGCCAACCTGCGGCGCGGCAGAGGCGTGTATAACCTCTTCGAATTCGGGAATGCGCTGCCAGTTGCAATAATCGTCAAAGAACCGGCCCGTTTCGCCTGCCTTGTCGTTGTTTGAGGCATAAGGACCAGGCTCTGCCATATTCCGCTCGACACCCTTGCGCAGCGTGTCGACGTGTTCGGCAAACAGCCCCTTTATCAACACCACGCCGTCGCGCTGATACGTTGCGATATCATCTTGGGTAATCAGCGGATGGGGCATGCCCTACCCTTTGCGGCGCAGACGGATCACAACATCAACGCTGGCGATCTCAGCCCCTTCGGGCGCGTCCGGTAAGTGCGAGATTACCAGTTTTTCAGAAGGGGCATCTGTCAACGTGCCGTCGTCTTCCCAATAGAAATGCGGGTGGTCATGGGTATTGGTGTCAAAATAGCTTTTTGAACCATCCACGGTCACTTCCTGCAACAGCCCTGCCTCGCAAAATGCGCGCAACGTATTGTAGACAGTGGCAAGCGAAACTGCTTCGCCCTGCCCTTTGGCTGCGTCAAACAGGCTTTCCGCCGTAACGTGGCGGTGCTGTCCGTCACCCACAAGCAAGCTTGCCAGTGTCACGCGCTGGCGCGTCGGGCGCACCCCAGCCTGTGCCAGCCATCGCGTCCCGTTCTCGGCAAGTGTTTGGGTCATCTCAACTCCAGCGTTCTTAACCGGTTTATACGGGTTTTTGCGCATGATTATCAAACGGAAATCCATATTCTCCAAGGTGTGGCCGGAAAAACCGGTAAAATACCCCGCTTTGTGTCGCTATCAGCGCACCCGGACCTGGTGTTCCTCACCCACCCTTGCGGCATATGCGATGGCAGTGTTACATCGCTGCGAACGCAAAACCACCTGTCAGGAGAGCCTCAAACATGGCCGAATTCCCCACCAGTTTCGACAAAGATGGCCTGCTGAAATGTGCTGCCGGAGAGTTGTTTGGCCCCGGCAATGCACAGCTTCCGGCGCCCCCGATGTTGATGATGGACCGGATCACCGACGTATCGGGCGATGGCGGCGCGCACGGCAAGGGCCATATCACAGCCGAATTCGACATCACTCCGGACCTGTGGTTTTTTGAATGCCACTTTCCCGGCAACCCGATCATGCCCGGCTGCCTTGGCCTTGATGGCTTGTGGCAGCTGACCGGTTTCAACCTCGGCTGGCGCGGCTGGCAGGGGCGCGGCTATGCGCTGGGTGTGGGCGAAGTGAAGCTAAAGGGCATGGTGCGGCCCGACCGCAAGATGCTGACCTACAAGATTGATTTCACGAAAGCGATCCAGACGCGCCGTCTGACCATGGGTGTGGCAGACGGGATCGTCGAGGCGGATGGTGAAGTGATCTACGAGGTCAAGGATATGAAGGTCGCGCTGAGCGAGAGTTGAGGCGAACGCCGAAACTCAACGCCCGGCGTTCGATCCTGCAACTGAACGTGGAACCAGATCAATCTGACGGGTGTCCGGCATCGTAAATCTCCGGCGACAGGAAAACTCCGGTCGGCATCAGTGCTGCATCACCCATCTGACACCTACGCCCTATATGGTTGCACCGCAGCGACTCGCTGGCCTACATATGGATTGAACATGCCAAAGGAGTGCCCTCATGCGCCGCGTCGTCGTCACAGGACTTGGAATCGTCTCGTCCATCGGAAACAATGCCGAAGAGGTGCTTGCGTCCCTCAAGGCAGGCACCTCCGGCATCGAGACCTCTCCGGAGATGGTCGAGCACGGTTTCCGATCCCAGATCGCGGGCACACTTAAGATCGACGTCACCGAACATGTCGACAAACGCACCTTGCGGTTCATGGGGCCCGGCGCTGCCTATGCGCATATCGCGATGGGTCAGGCAATTGCCGACGCGGGACTGGACGAAGATACCATTTCCAACCCGCGCACCGGGTTGATTGCAGGCTCCGGCGGGCCGTCTACATCGGCCATGAAAGTCGCCCATGATATTGTCGATAAAACCGGTGCTACGAAACGCATCGGGCCGTTTGCAGTGCCCAAGTGCATGTCCTCGACGATCAGCGCCAACCTTTCCACGGCCTATAAAATCAAGGGCATCAATTATTCGATCACCTCTGCCTGCTCGACTTCGCTGCATTGTATCGGGTCCGCGGCCGAACAGATCATGCTCGGCAAACAGGACGTCATGTTCGCTGGCGGCGGTGAAGAACTCGACTGGACGCTGTCCTGTCTGTTTGACGCCATGGGCGCGATGAGCAGCAAGTACAACGACACGCCAACCAAAGCATCGCGCGCCTTTGACGCCAACCGCGACGGGTTCGTCATCACAGGCGGCGGCGGTATCGTCGTGCTCGAAAGCCTTGAGCACGCACAGGCGCGTGGCGCAAAGATTTACGCTGAAGTCACAGGCTTTGCGGCCACGTCTGACGGTCACGACATGGTTGCCCCCTCCGGCGAAGGCGGCACGCGTGCCATGCAACTGGCGCTTGAAACCCTGCCTGAGGGCCGTAAAATCAGCTATATCAACGCCCACGGCACCTCGACCCCCGTCGGCGATGTGGGCGAGATCGAAGCGGTCCGCCGGGTGTTTGGTGAAGGCACCACCCCTCCCGTCAGTTCGACCAAATCGCTGACAGGTCACGGACAGGGCTCTGCCGGCGCGATGGAAGCGATTTTCTGTCTGCTCATGCTGGAGCATGATTTCATCACGCCCTCGATCAACGTCGAAACCCTCGACCCGGCGCTCAAGCCTGAAGAGATTGCCACCAAACTGGTCGAAAATGCGGAGCTGGATTCGGTGATGACAAATTCATTCGGGTTCGGCGGCACCAACGGGTCAATGATCCTGTCTAAGTTTAAAGAGTAAGGGCGCGTAATGTCAGATCTTCTCAAGGGTAAGCGCGGCCTCATCATGGGGGTCGCCAACGAACGATCCATCGCGTGGGGCATTGCAAAGGCGATGGCCGAGGCGGGTGCGGAACTGGCGTTCACCTATCAGGGTGACGCATTCGGCAGCCGTCTGAAGCCGCTGGCGGAGAGCATCGGCAGCGACTTCATGGTGGACGTGGATGTGACGGATGACGCGTCTCTGGACACCGCGTTTGAACAACTTGCCGCGCGCTGGCCGACCATTGATTTTGTGGTGCACGCGATCGCGTTTTCGGACAAATCCGAACTGACGGGGCGTTTTTTGAACACCAGTCGCGCCAATTTCAAACATTCGATGGATATCTCCGCCTACAGCTTTATTGAGGTGGCGCGCCGCGCGCATCCGCTAATGGTCGAGAACGGTGGCACGTTGTTGACACTGACCTATCAGGGGTCAAACCGCGTTGTGCCCAACTATAACGTGATGGGCGTGGCCAAGGCAGCACTGGAAAGTGCAACCCGCTATCTGGCGAATGATCTGGGGCCAGAGGGCATTCGCGTGAATGCGATTTCACCGGGACCGATGAAGACACTGGCCGGGGCCGCCATCGGTGGCGCGCGCAAGACCTACAAGCACACCGACCTCAATGCTCCTCTTCGTTCGAATGCCACTTTGGAAGCTGTGGGAGGCACCGCGGTCTATCTGGCGTCCGATGCGGGGGCCTGCACCACCGGAGAGATCATCCGCGTCGACGGTGGTTTCCATGTGCTGGGAATGCCGCAGCCCGATTATCTATAAAGAATAAAGGCCGCTCACATGCCCTCAGCCGAACTTCTCGTCGCGTTCTTTCTGGCAACGTGCATTTTTGCCTACATGCCCGGACCGTCGACGCTTTATGCGGCTGCACAGACAATCGCGCGGGGCAAACGGGCTGGATGGCTCGCCGCACTGGGCATTCACCTGGGCGGATACGTCCATGTGCTGGCCGCAGCCTTTGGGCTGGCAATCCTGTTCAAAACGATACCGGTCCTCTATGTGGTGCTAAAGTTCGGCGGTGCGGCATATCTGATCTGGCTTGGTTTCAAGATGTTTACGTCGAAAGCGTCTTTGGGAGCGACGGATCTGAAGATAGACGCAAAAAGCCCTAGAAGAGCTTTCTGGGAGAGCGTCACCGTCGAAGTTCTCAATCCCAAGACCGCAATTTTCTATCTTGCATTTCTTCCGCAATTCACGGACCCGAACGCCGGTTTGGCTATCTGGTTGCAGCTGCTCATACTCGGTACGTTTGTGAACATCATGTTTTCGAGCGCAGATGCGTTATGTGTTGTTCTGGCTGACAAAGTTGTCACTGTCTTTCAAAACTCCGGCGCGGCGAATCGTATCGCGCAGCGGTTGGGCGGCAGCATTCTGATTGCCCTCGGTCTGAATGTAGCTCTTAATCGCCAGTGACGGCCTTACGCTCAAAGCCATCACCGCTACGCCATTCTACCTAAGCACCGGCGTTTGCCATAACCACACTTTCATCCCGCCATGCGCCACCGGCGACCCCAGCGGCTGCCACGGCAAACCGCAGGCCTTTGCCAGCGGCGGTTCGCTGGTCACAAGCCCCACGCGCCAGCCCTTGAAGTGCGCCAGCATGGTTTTGCCCAAGGTTCCGTAGAGCGGATAAAGCAGTTTCTTGTTCCCGATCCGTGCCCCGTACGGCGGATTGACGATCACCAGCCCCGGCGGGCCGTCAGGCGGGCGCACCTCTGCTGCACCATGACAGGCAAAGGCGCAACTATCTGCCACGCCTGCCCGTTCGGCATTGGCCGTTGCCATGCGTACGGCACCCGCATCCCGGTCAGAGCCATAGAAACGACCCTGTGGCACAGCTGAGGGACCACTTGCGCGCATCTCGTCCCATGCGGCGCTATCGAAACTGGCCAATTGTTCAAACGCAAAACTGCGCGTGCGTCCCGGTTTCAGTCCCCTTGCAATTTCTGCCGCCTCGATCACAAAAGTGCCTGAGCCGCACATCGGGTCCACCACGGTCTGCGTTCCGTCATAGCCGCACTGGCGCAAAAACAGTGCCGCAAGGTTCTCGCGCATGGGCGCTTTGCCGACCGCTTCCTTGTGGCCCCGAATGTGTAACGCTTCGCCCGAGGTATCGATGCTGATCGTCACCTCGTTATCGTTGATACGCACCTTCAGCACCATGTCGGCCTCTGGCGACACCGTGATGCCATGACTTTCAGTCAGCGCGGTCACAATCCGCTGTGTCGCGGCCTTCGCGTGGTAAATCTTGGACGCTTTGCACGTCACCTGCACCTTGACCGGCACATCCGTACGCAAAATGTCACCCCACGGGAATTTGCGGCTGCGTTTGTCCAATTGCGCAAGGTGAAACGCCATAAACGACCCGATGCGTGCCAGGACACGCGCCGCACCGCGCAGCTCCAGGTTGGCCCGCCAAACCTCGGGCCAACCGCCGTGGAGTGTCACCCCACCGGGAACGGCCACAGCCCCGTCAAAGCCTTTTTCCAAGGCCTCTTCGCAAAGGACGTTTTCCAACCCCGGCGGGCAGACAAGGAATATCTCGAATGAACTCATCCCGCCTGCATAGAAGGATCAGGCAAGCAGCGCGAGGGCCAAGACAGGTTTTCGGAACTTTCCGCAGCATTGCCCTGATTTGGCCCCACTGCCCTGCCAGAAAACCCCAATGGGTTTTGCCGATACATACCACGAGCAGGTTTTTCAGTCGCGCCGCGACCGCGCCCGCCGCGCGTTCTTTTGGGCGCGTATTCTGGGGGTAGTTCTGATGCTTAGCATCGGCGTAACACTGCGCGCGGACCCGAAATTGCGTAGCCTGCTGACAGAGGCAGGGATGGACGCGCTTGCCTCCCTTGCCAATGTTGCCAACCCGCAGCCGGATTGGACACCACAAGCGACTGCTTCAATGACGCAGGCACCCACCTTGATGCCCGCGTCCCGTGTGAAAGTGAACCGCTACAACAACAGCGCGCCCGCTGATGCTCAGAGCATCGCGCAGAAATTGGGCGACAGCCTTTCCGCCCGCGCGCCCGGCCAATAGACCTAGCCGATTTTCACAAGCTCGATATCAAACTTTAAGTCCTTGCCTGCGAGCGGGTGATTGGCGTCCAGCGTCACGGTCGCCTCGTCCAGCTCCACCACTGTCACTGGCATCGCCTGACCTTCGGGGGTCTGCATCTGCAGCTGCATGCCGACCTCGACGGGAATGTCAGCAGGGATACCCTCGCGCGGGATCGCCTGACGCATCTCCGGGTTCAGGGGCCCGTAAGCATCCTTGCAGTCGATCTGCACGGTTTTTGTGTCACCCACGGCCATACCCGGCAGTGCGACATCCAATCCCGGAATGATCTGGCCGGAACCGACTTCGAATTCCAGTGGCTCGCGCCCGTCAGAACTGTCAAAGGTCGTGCCGTCCTGCAAGGTGCCTGTGTAGTGGATTGCTACTTTATCGCCTGATTTTACTTCGCTCATGGTCTCTCCAATCTTATGGTTTCCGGTGCGGTGGACTGTGCGGTTTGCACACAGCCCAATAAATGTCGGCGTAACCTGTCAAAGCGCGCCCTGGGTGTAAACCCCCACCCGCAGAGTGATGATTTGTGGTCTTTCACCCCCGCGCCAGCCATGACAGTCTGACACGCAAACAAGGGGAGAGCCGGCATGCCAATAACAACCTGTGTCTTTGATGCGTATGGCACGTTGTTTGACGTCGCCGCCGCGGCGCGACAGGCTGCGGCAGACCCAGCTTTTGCTGCCATCAAGGACGATTGGCCCAAACTCGCCGAACACTGGCGCCTCAAGCAACTGCAATATTCATGGCTGCGCGCCATAACCCATGCCCACACCGATTTCTGGGAAGTCACGCAGAACGGACTTGATTGGGCATTGGAAAAGACCGGACATGCAGGCGATGCGGCGCTGCGAGAGCGCCTGTTGGCGCTCTATTGGGAATTACAGGCCTTTCCGGAGGTTCCGGAGATGTTGGCAGCGTTAAAAGCGGGCGGCATGAATACCGCCATCCTGTCCAACGGATCGCCGGAGATGTTGCAGGGCGCGGTCGACAGCGCCGGAATTGGCAACGTGCTGGACATCTCGCTTTCGGTCCAGAGCGTTGGAATTTTCAAGCCCGATGCCTCCGTCTACGATCTGGTGGGCACGCACTTCGGGTGCGCAAAAAGCGAGGTGTTGTTCGTTTCTTCCAATGGCTGGGATGCGGCGGCGGCAACTGGGTATGGATTTTCCACAGCATGGGTCAACCGGTCGGGCGACCCTCTGGACCGCCTGCCGTGGACACCTGCCCATACATTAACCGATCTGACTGGAATCCCGAAATTGGCAGGACTTTGAAATGGCGTATTTCGAAACATCAGACGGGCTAAACCTGTATTATACCGATGAGGGTACAGGCCTGCCCATACTCTGCCTGCCCGGTCTGACACGCACAACTGCGGATTTTGATTATGTCACCCCGCACCTCAACGATAACCGACTAATAAAAATGGATTATCGTGGGCGCGGCTTATCCGATTTCGACCCGAAATGGGAAAATTATACGCTTCCTGTTGAATGCCGTGATGTGATGGAACTGCTCGCGCATCTCGATCTGGAAAAGGTCGCAATTCTTGGCACCTCGCGCGGCGGGCTCAACGCAATGGGGCTTGCCATGGGCGCACGCGACCGGCTGCTGGGCGTCGCGCTGAATGACATTGGCCCGTTCATTGACCCCGCCGGGTTGGCGTTCATTCTGGGGTATCTGGGCCGGAATCCCGCGGCCAAAACCCACGCAGAGGCGGCGGCGATCATGCCCAAGGTCTTTCCCGACTTTGAGGGGGTGCCCGACAGTCGATGGTTGATAGAAGCGCAAAAGCACTACACCCAAACCGATCATGGTTTGAAAATCACCTACGACCCCAAACTGCGCAACGCGGTTGAGGCCGCAGGCGCACAGGAAGCCCCCGATCTCTGGCCGTTCTTCGACGCGATGGCTGGCCTGCCGCTGGCCTGTATCAAAGGGGCCAACTCCAACCTGCTGAGCGCAGATACCCTCTCCGAGATGCAAAAGCGCCGCCCCGACATGATCACCGCCGTTGTACCGGGGCGCGGTCATGTCCCGTTTCTGGATGAACCGGAAGCGGTCGCCGCGTTGCAAGAGTGGGCAGGTCAGTTGCAATGAATATCGACATGATCCGCGCCGCCGCCGCCCGTCTGCAAGGACACGTCCGGCGCACGCCCTTGCTGAATTCACCGTTCATTGACGAGATTGCGGGCCGCCGCGTCTGGGTCAAACCGGAATGCCTGCAACATACCGGCAGTTTCAAATTTCGCGGCGCATGGTCCGCCCTTTCGGCGATGGATCCGGACACCCGCAAAAAAGGCGTGATCGCTTTTTCCAGCGGCAATCACGCGCAGGGTGTCGCCCTTGCCGCCAAAATGCACGGCGTGGACGCGGTCATCATTATGCCCGGCGATTCCCCGAAACTGAAGATTGACAATACCCGTGCGTATGGTGCCGAAGTCGTGCTGTATGACCGCGACACCGAAAACCGTGACGAGATCGGCGCGCGCCTCAGCGAGGAGCGAGGCCTGACACTGGTCAAGCCTTTCGACGAGCCGCTGGTGATCGCGGGCCAAGGCACCTGCGGTCTGGAGATTGCCGCGCAAGCTGCCGAGGTCGGCATTGAAAACGCTGATGTGATCGTCTGCTGCGGCGGCGGTGGCCTGACGTCCGGCATTGCGCTGGCGCTCGAGGCTGACGCCCCCACGTTGCGCGTGCGCCCCGCCGAACCCGAAGGGTTTGACGACGTCGCACGCTCCCTACGCTCAGGCGGGATCGAGCGGAACGATCGCACATCGGGCAGCATCTGCGATGCCATCGTCACACCGCAACCCGGCGATATCACCTTTCCGATCATGCAGCGTCTGTGCGGACCGGGACTGGTGATCAGCGAGGACGAAGCCTTGCGCGCGATGGCCCAGGCATTTAACCGCCTGAAACTGGTCGCCGAACCGGGCGGAGCCGCCGCTTTTGCCGCCGCGTTGTTTCGCGCCGACCAGATCGAGGGCGATGATGTGATCGTCACTATATCAGGTGGCAACGTGGACGCCCCGATGTTCCAACGTGCGCTGGAGACGTTATGACCCAGTTCAGCATTGCCAGTTTCAACGTCAAGAACCTGATCGGCGCAGATCAGGAATACTACAAGTTCCAATCCTACACGCCTGAAGAATACGCATGGAAAGAAGGCTGGCTGGCGGATCAGATCACCACGTTGAACGCTGATGTTATCGGCTTTCAAGAGATTTTCGACGAGGAAAGCCTGCGCGCTACAATCGCCTGCGCAGACCGGTATGGATTGGCCGGCAATACCGAAAGCCAGCCTTTGGCGGACAAGCGTTATCGCCACCGCGCGATTTTTGACCGGCTTGCCTATCACGAATACGGCAACTCTGCGCTCGCCTTTGCCCCCAATGTGCATGACGGTGCGCCGGGCAATCGACGCCCCGGTGTGGCCGTGTTATCGCGCCTTGGATTTGCAGAGGAACCGCAGATCATTCAGGTGCTCGACAGGCCGCTGGATATCCCTTTCAAGACATTTGGCGACGGTGACGGCGGATACTACCGCATCCAGAAACTGAGCCGTCCTATCCTCAAGGTGCGCGTGCCTGTGGGCGGTCAGGTCATCACGGTTTTCAACTGTCATTTGAAATCCAAGCTGGGCGAATTCATGGGGACGGAAGGACAGGACTATCCCGCCGAAGCGGACCTCACACAATATGACCCCGTCGGTCGCGCTCTTGGTGCGGCACGCGCGGCGATGCGCCGCATGGCTGAAGCATGGGTGTTGCGCGGCGCAATCATCGGCGAATTGAACCAGAAACGTCCGGTCATCGTGATGGGTGATCTTAACGACAGCGAAAATGCAGTCAGTTCCGAAATCATCTCGGGAGAGACCCCGTTCAAAAACTATGCCTGGATGTTGCGCCATGATGCAGAACATCGCGGCGATAGATATTCTGATGTCGAAAGCGAACAGATCACAGAGGACATCGAAGCGGTACGTCTGCATTCCGCCGAACGTCTGTTTGTCCGCAAATCCCTGCGCGACATGGTGTATACATCCGCCTTTGGCGGCGTCTACGAAAGCATCGACCAAATATTGATGTCGCGTCATTTCCTGCCTGAATG
>JBARUV010000184.1:0-16787 GCA_049645905.1 Sulfitobacter sp. | reverse complement strand
TCTTTGGTAATGTCATCGGCCATGCAAAGGGCGTTTCGGACCCGTCGTCGCTGTCAAGCTGGACCCAGGAGGCGTTCGATCCTGCGCTCGACTGGAATCGCGTGAAAGAGCTCAAGAAGATGTGGGGGGGCAAGGTGATCCTCAAGGGTATCCTCGACGCCGAGGATGCCAGGATGGCGCTCAAGGTTGGTGCGGATGCGATCATCGTGTCCAACCACGGCGGGCGGCAGTTGGACGGCGCACAGAGTTCGATCAGCGCCCTGCCCGCCATTCTGGATGCGGTCGGCGATCAGGTCGAGGTCCACATTGATGGCGGCATCAGGTCGGGTCAGGATGTTCTCAAGGCGATGGCACTGGGGGCCAAAGGCACCTACATCGGGCGCGCCTTTATTTACGGGTTGGGCGCGATGGGTCAGGCAGGCGTCAAGAGCGCGCTAGAGGTGATCCACAAAGAGCTTGATACCTCCATGGCGCTGTGTGGCGAGACATCGGTGACCGATCTGGGGCGGCATAACCTGCTGGTGCCACATGACTTTGGTGGCCGGTGGCAGGACTGAGGCAAGGTTTGCCATGCTGATCTTTCTGCGGCACGAACTGGCGTTTCTTGCCACGCCCAAAACTGGCAGCACCGCGATTGAATTCGCGCTGCGCCCCTATGCAGAGGTCATTTTTGCGCGCAATCGCAAGCACATCCCCGCAAAACGTTTCAAATTTCGTATCGCGCCATTCATGGAGAAAACCTTTGGCACCCGGCCCAGATCTGTCGCGATCATGCGCGATCCGGTGGAGCAGATCCGCAGTTGGTACCGGTATCGCACGAACCCGCGTCTGGCAGGGTCCGATTTACACACGGCAGACATCGATTTCGAAACATATGTACGCGAGGTTTGCAGCGACAGCCCCCCCGAGCGCGCCCGGCTGGGCAGTCAGTTTTCGTTTCTGTCCGACAAGGAAGGCAGGATGATCACCGACCACGTCTTTGCCTATGACAACATTCCCGCGTTCCTTGATTTCATGTCAGGTCGTCTGGGTGAACAGATCGTTCTGAAAGAAAGAAACGTCTCGCCCGCGATTGAGGCACCGCTTTCGGACGAAGGCCAGCAGATGTTGCGCACTGCGCGGGCGGATGAATTTGCCCTATATGACCGGATCTGTGCGGCGGGCGGCCATCTGCACGCTACCTGAGCGGCGCGCCAGCGCAGGGATCAGCACCACTGCCGTTGCGCCCAGCACCACCGCCACCACCACAAATGCCGCGCGCAAACCAAAGCTTTGCGAGACCAGCCCCATCAGCGGCGGACCAAAGAAGAATGCGCCATAGCCCAGCACGGACGCACGGCTGATCGCGGCCAGACGCGCCTTGGCCGGCACCACCCGCCCGACCAGTGCCAGTGCAAGCGGTGCCACCACCGAAATGCCCAGACCTGCCAGCGCAAAACCGCAAAGAGCCACGAACACGCTGCCTGCCAGCCCCGCAACGACCAGACCGCAGGCGGATACCAGCGTGGCCACCAGCATCAGCGTTGTGTCCCGCATCAACCGCGCCAGCGCATGGCCCGACAGGCGCCCGATCCCCATCGTGAGCCCCATCAGAGCGGGCCCCAGCGCGCCCTCGCCCGGTGTGCCGCCCAACGTGCGCTCCAGATGCAGGGCAGACCAGCCCTCCGACGCAGCCTCGGCCAGAAAAGCGGCCATCACAACAAGCCCGACAAGCAAGACAACGTGATGGTTCACCGCGATGCCGTCTTTTTCCGGGCCGGGATGTTCAATGTCCGGCACGCGGTCCCGGGCCGCCCATGCAAGCAGCAGCAATGCGGTGGTGAGCAGTGCAAAGATCATCGTGGTGGCAATCTGCGCCTCTCGCAGGGCGCCCGTTACCAGCGCACCCCCTGCATAGGCAAAACTGTAGAGGGCGTGATTGAGGTTCATCAGCGTTCGCCCGGATCCGGCTTCGATTTCGGACACCCGCGCGTTGACCAGCACGTCAACCACACCGGACCCGACCGCCGCCAGTGCCATGCCGAAAACCAGCAGCGCCAGCGTGTGCGACTGGCCTGATGCGAACATGCCCGTCGCCACCAGCAGAATACCGAGCGTCACCGCGCGACCGCCGAATACCCGCTGGCAAAATGGGGCCAGCCACATCGCGGCAATCGCGCCCAGCGACGACACCAGAATGGCCACGCCATAAGCGCCGTCAGACGCGCCCACATTGGCCTTGATCACCGGCATCTGCGCAAAATAGGTGGACCACGCCACACCAATGGCGATAAAGCCCGCGAGCGGTTTTCGCGACAGATACAGATCGTGTTTCAAGCCCATGTGCCATCGCTGACACGCGGCAGACAGATTGCCAAGACACCGCAGGGAAATTGGGCCTTTTCATAGCGCCCGATCACGACTATACGCGCGGCTTCACGCGGGGATACAGCCTTGGAGGATTCCCGCCCTAACCTATTGGAGAATAAAATGGCCGGAGAGATTCCAGATCTTGAAGCCCAGGAACGGACGGGGACAGGCAAGGGCGCCGCTCGTCAGGCACGCCGTGATGGCATGGTTCCGGGAATTGTTTTTGGTGGTGACACCGATCCACTTCCCATCAACATCGAATTCAACAAGCTGCTGACCATGCTGCGCAAGGGCCGTTTCAAAGCGACCTTGTTCAACATGAAAGTCGAAGGCCACGATGACGTGCGCGTTATCTGCCGCGACGTACAGCGCCATGTTGTCAAAGACCTGCCCACGCACGTCGACTTCATGCGCCTCAAGCGCACCACCCAGATCAACCTCTTCATCAATGTTGAAGTTGTGGGCGAAGACGTATCCCCCGGCATCAAAAAGGGCGGCGTGATGACGCTGGTCCGTCCTGAAGTCGAACTGGTTGTGACAGCATCCGACATTCCACAAAGCATTACAGTGGACATCTCGGATCTTGAGATCGGTGACAGCGCGACAATCGCTAACGTCAAACTGCCCGAAGGCGCCAAGCCGGTGATCGACCGCGATTTCGTGATCGCTCAGGTTTCCGCACCTTCCGGTCTTGCATCGCAGGATGATGACGAGGACGGCGAGGTTGCAGCAGACGAAGTGCCGACATCCGAACAGGGTGAAGACGGCGCAGAAGAATAAGCAAACCGCCCTATCGGGTATTGCTTACGGGGTCGCCATTGGCGGCCCCGTTTTTCGTTTGGAGCGCGGTTTTCTGGCCGGTTTCGCCCTGCCTGATTAGCCACTGCACAGCAGCGATGGTCTGCTGCATTTCAAACAGGATTGCTGCGGTTCGATACATGCCCACCCAAGCTGTTGGAAGGGGTGTCCAGAGGATTCAATGTGGGCATAGTTCTCTGTGTTCAGCCCTCAGAACCATTGCCTCGTATCCCTTCAAGACCTTTCGGGCGGTCGATCCATAATGGACCAATCCAAATTTTTTCAGCTCTGGAAAAATTTCAAATATTTCCGCGCGGGCACCTTCGTCGAATGCATCGACTCCGACCTGCCCGGGATGGAAACTTTCCGACTCCATCATGGAGGTAACGACAATCTCGTGCTGCTCGAACATAACGTGATAATATTTAACCGTCCTGGCCGACATATCGACCAGGATTTCGGTACCATTGACCAGGTGTTTGGCTGCAATAAGGACCTCTTTAGCGCCGAAAAAAATCTCGGCCCGCGGGCTTTGTAGCAGAATGCGATGTGCTGGTGAGACACGGATATCTTGATCCGGTATGTTTGGGCCAAGGCTGTTGCGGCGAATTACAATCGGGCGCAGATGGCCTGCGTGTCGCAACAAATCAAACGACCTATTCCCGATCCAGGCGATTTTCCGGAACCCGTTGTCGCGTGTTTTGACAAGGTCACCCTGGCGTAGGTCTTCAACCTTAACCGCACCGGTTTTGGTTTCGATAAACGTACCTTTCACAAAGCAGGGGGCCGCCGGGATAGCAGAAGACGTGTTGTTGGTAATCGTTGAGTTGTAATAGTCGTATCGAACCGTTGAGCCGGCAGGCGGTGCGTCACCTTCAAAGGTCACGCCAACGATGGTGAAATCGTACCCTTCACCGATTGACACCACCACCATCGTATATTCGTTCAAATCAGCGTCGAAAACGGTGACTTCATATTCATTTTGGACAAAAACAGGGGCGGGTGTTTGCCACAGGGTTGTTTCGGTATTCGCGATGAATGTTTGCCCGGCAATCGTGAGATCCGACGCCAATTGCTGATCGACCAATGTCGCACCGGAAACGGGATCATCCGACAAAACACCATCGTTGTCATTAAAATCGACATCGACAGTCGACGTTCCAAGGGTAATATCAAATCCAGCGTAGGGCCATGCCATATACCACTGCAACGCATTGCCAGCCTCATCCGCTGTGAGCGGATTATTGGCAGGCGGAGCATTCGTTGACACGTCGATAATTGTGATATCATTCACGTCATAAATAGAAAGCACAGCCATCCGCGATATTTCCTATGCAACCTTTTGTTGAGTCTATGAGTCCTTGATCGGGGGACATAGGGGAATTTGAAAAATCGCTGAAAGCAACCTGATCGTCAGGTAATATCGTTGCATAACAGCCGCAGCGCGTAAGACTATTCGACCAATTCGTGACCATTTTGCCCGATCGACGATTGGAGCGCGCGCAGCCGACGCCAGCTTCGACCCGTACCGTTCCCTTTAGCCGTTAGACAGCAATCTGCATTTTCATCCTTGCCCGCAGCAGCTAAACAGGGGCAATTCGCAGGAGACGCTCATGAAACTGATCGCAGGCCTTGGTAATCCGGGCGCGAAATACAGCCGTAACCGGCACAACATCGGCTTTATGGCGGTGGAGCGGATCGCAGATGACCACGGCTTTGCCCCGTGGAAGGGCAAGCATCACGGCAGTTATACCGAAGGGCGGTTTGGATCGGAAAAGGTCATTCTGCTCAAGCCGGAAACCTTCATGAACAACTCGGGCCAATCGGTGCAGGCCGCGATGCGGTTTTACAAGCTGGAGCCCGAGGACGTCATCGTCATTCATGACGAAATCGACCTTGGCCCCGGCAAGGTAAAATACAAAATCGGTGGCGGGCATGCCGGCCACAACGGCTTGCGCTCCATTCACGCGCATATCGGGGCGAAATATGCCCGCGTGCGTCTGGGTGTCGGCCACCCCGGTCACAAAGACGCGGTGCCGGGGTATGTTTTACGCGACTTTCCGAAGGCGGACGAGGGCTGGCTGGAGGATGTGTTGCGCGGCGTCAGTGATGGTGCGCCCTATCTGGCGGTTGGCGATGGCGCGAAATTCTCCAACGCGGTGGCGATGCGCGTGGCCCCGCCGCGGCCCAGCACGGGCACGAAACCGCCCGCCAAGGCAAAGGACGAAACCCCGCCCGAAGCGCAGGCGATCCCCCAATCGCCGCTGCAAAAACTGATGGACCGGTTCCGATGAACGCCCTGACAAAAGCCTTTGCAGATCAAGGCGAAAGCTGCATTCGCATGGGATCGCCCTTTATGGGTAAGCTCATGGAAATATTAAAGGAAAATTGGGTTGAGGACAGCGATCTGGGTCGAAAATTCGCCAATTTCAAAGGCGATATCGGCCCCGCAGGTCACTCACTACCGCTCCGGATTGCGGGCGGACTGCACGCACTTGTGTTGTCTCATACTGCACCTGATCTGGCCGCAGTCTATCCCCCGCACACGCCCACTGATGGCGACCTCAAGCAACAGATCCTGACAGCCCTTGTCACACATGAACCTTTCCTGATGGACTGGTGCGACAGTGCCCCGCAAACCAACGAAGTGCGCCGCTCTGCTGCACTGATCGTGGGGGCACGGGTGGCTGTTCAGCATTTTGACCTGCCCCTCATTCTAAGCGAACTGGGGGCGAGTGGCGGGCTCAACCTGATGTGGGATCACTACGCATTGAACATCGAGGGACACCGGTTTGGGCCCGATGCCCCGGCCCTGACACTGACGCCTGACTGGACCGGCCCGATGCCGCCCGACATCACGCCGCAGATTGCCGGACGCGCAGGCGTCGACCTGAACCCGCTGAACCCGTCACGCGGTGCAGATCTGCTGCGCCTGACGGCCTACCTGTGGCCGGATCAACCCGAACGTCTGGTCAACACCCGCGCTGCTGCCGCCATAACCAATGCTGAAATGACGCGTGGCGATGCGATTGACTGGCTCGCACCACGCCTCCACAGCGCGCCGCAGGGGCATCTGCATCTGATCCAGCATACGGTCGCCTGGCAATATTTCCCGCCGGATGTGCAGGCCAGAGGCAAGGCCCTGATGGAAGCGGCAGGAACGCAGGCAACCCCGAACCGCCCGCTGGCGTGGTTGGCGATGGAAAGCGATGGTGACACCACGGCCAAACGCGGGGCGGCGCTGACGTTGCGGCTTTGGCCCGGTGATATCACTATGGAGTTGGGCCGCGCCGATTTCCATGGCCGCTGGATCACCTGGAATGGCGCGGAACGGGCGTAACATCCACTGGTGCGCGCGCCGCCCTTGTGATTGGATACCAGCGAGGCAGAGGAGTAGTGGATGCGGGTTTTTCTGAAGTGGGCAATGCGTATTTTGCTGGCACTCGTGCTGGCGGCAGTTGTTGTCGGCCTCTGGAAACGCGAAGAGATCACCCGTCTGCTCGCCGTCAACTCCCTGTTTCGAGAAGACAAAATTGTCAGTAATTTCAGCAATATGGATGCGGCCTTCCTGAGTACGCCGGTGCCGCGGGGCGATGGCGCCACCAGCGAGCTGCGCTATGGACCAGCCGCTGTCTTGCCACCCGATGTCGATGACTGGATCGAGGCGCGTTCTGTGACGGCCCTTGTCGTGCTCAAGGACGGTGACATCGTCTATGAAAACTATTTCCTGGGCACGACGGCGGATGACAAGCGTATCAGCTGGTCGATGGCCAAAAGCTATCTGTCCGCCCTTGTCGGTATCCTGCTGGAGGACGGCACCATTGCCAGCCTTGATGATCCGGTCACCAAATATGCGCCGCTGCTGATCGGCGGGGCCTATGATGGCGCTACCCTGCGCAATGTGCTGCAGATGGCCAGCGGCGTGACATTCGACGAGGATTATCTGGATCAGAGTTCCGACATCAACCGCATGGGCCGTGTCATCGCGCTGGGTGGCAAGATGGATGATTTCACCGCCAGTTTGAAACAGCGGTTCGCCGAACCGGGGGCCGGATGGCAATACGTCTCCATCGACACCCATGTTGTCGGGATGGTGGTGCGCGGGGCGACAGGGCGGTCGATTGCCGACCTGCTGAGCGAAAAAGTCATCCGGCCGCTGGGTCTTGAATATGAGCCCTATTACCTGACTGACGGTGTCGGCACCGCTTTTGTGCTGGGCGGCCTGAATATGACCACGCGGGACTATGCCCGTTTCGGCCAGATGTATTTGCAGGGCGGCACATGGCAGGGCCAAGAGATTGTTCCTGCGGCATGGGTCGCGGCATCCACGGTGCCCAGCGCTCCGACCGCAGAGGGCGAAATCGGCTATGGCTATCAGTGGTGGATCCCGCAGGGATCAGAGGCGGGTGAATACATGGCCCGTGGCATCTATGGGCAATATATCTATATCGACACAGCCCGCGGCGTGGTGATTGCCGCCAATGCTGCTGATCGCCTGTTCCGCGAACCGGGCGTCAATCAGCAGAACATCGACATGTTTCGCGCCATAACAAGGAGCCTGTCGCCTGATGGAACCTGATGAAAGCCTCAACATTCTGGGTGGGCCTCTTGCCCTGTGCGGTGCTGATCCGGTTACCGGATTTTTCCGCGATGGTCATTGCAACACCTGTGATGCGGATCAGGGCAGCCATACGGTCTGCGCCGTCATGACGGCCGAATTTCTGGCGTACTCCAAATACGTGGGCAATGATCTCAGCACGCCGCACCCACAGTACGGCTTTGCCGGTCTCAAACCGGGGGACAGCTGGTGCCTGTGTGCCGGGCGTTTCCTGCAAGCCGCTGACGAGGGCTGCGCGCCCAAGGTACATCTTGCCGCCACCCATCAGCGGGCGCTTGAAATCGTGCCGCTGGATGTGCTCAAGGCACATGGGTTTAAAGAGGAATAACGCCCCGATGTTTGGAAACGACACGTCGATCTTTCAGTTTCGCGGCCCCTTTGGCGTGCCCGTTCAGGTTGGCGGAACGATCCTGCTGCTGCCGCTGATCTTTATCTCGTTGAGTGGTGGAGCAATTTTTTACGATCTGATTTTTGTAGGCATGCTGATCGGGTCGATCTTTCTGCACGAATTGGGCCATGCCTGGGGCTGCAAGGTGCAGGGTATTCCGGTGCGGCGGATCATGATCCACGGTGGTGGCGGGTTTTGCGAACGCGGAAGTTCTGCCAGCTATGAACAGCAGGAACTGATTGTGGCAATGGGGCCGATCGTGAACCTGACGATCTGGGCCGTCGCCTCGCTGATTGCACCGGTTTTGGAGCCCGGAACCGCGTCCTGGGCGTTGCATTGGCTGGGGCTGATAAACCTGTTTCTCGCGCTCTTTAACATGTTGCCTGTGCATCCGCTGGACGGAGGGAAGTTGTTTCAATTGATGCTGTTACGGTTTCTGTCGCCGGAGCTGGCAACCCGTGTTTCCGGCGGCGTTGGATTGGCGATTGCGGTGGCATGGATTCCCGGCATGATCTGGCTGTTCTTCAATGTGGGGATCGTGTTGTTCTTCTTTCCGCCCATTCGGATGCACCTTCAGATGTTACGCGTTTCGGGATGACCGGATGAAAGCGCTTTTGATCATAGCCCTTCTCTATGCGGCCCCTGCACTGGCGCAATCCGAACTGCGCCCTGAGGACGCCAACCGCCTTGACGGCTACACCACAGCCGCGGGAAATGCCCTGTTGCAAGCCCTCTCGGGCGGGGCGCCGGAAGATGTTGCCGCCTTGACCCGTGCCCTCTCGGGCACACCACAGGTCGCTTTTGACGAAACCCTTGCGGGGGACTGGAACTGCCGCACGCTGAAACTGGGCGGGATATCCGCGCTGGTGGTCTACACGCCCTTCAAATGCCGCTTCAGTATTGGTTCGCAGGGGTTCGATTTTGAAAAGCTGACTGGATCGCAGCGCACAAAAGGCACCATCCTGCTGCGCGACGGTCGTGCGATCTATGCGGGTGTTGGTTTTGTTGCGGGCCAGACACCGCCTGCATATGGTGACCTGCCTGCCGATTTTGTATCAAACGGCTCTGTCCAGACGCAGGTCGCGGTGTTCGAGCGCATAAGCGAGTCGCAGGCACGTCTTCTGTTCCCGGCGCCGGCTGTCGAAAGTGATTTCGATATTCTGGAACTGACGCGCTGAAAACTATACCTGAAGTGCGTTTTCTGCTAGGATATTCGCATAAGCTTGGACCTATCGTCGATTGGCAGGTGAACGCATGCCCTATGCATCCTTCGAAGACGGATATCTGCCAAGTCACCTCACGAGCAGCATTTTTGCCCAATGGGCACGTGTTCCGGCACCTAATCCATGCCGGAAATTTCATATCAGCAGTGACATAGCAAGCGCGCAGGCAATTGCGGATACCTGCCTGCCAATACTCCGCGCGCATAATTTGCACCACAAGGTTGTCGAATCCGAAGTCTATTTGCGAAAGCAGGCAATCGGACCGCAGGCGGGCAAATTCATTACAATATATACGCCGGTGGGCGGCAGCGGGATGCCAAAAGTTATTGATGATCTCGCAGAAGCACTGGCTGCTCTGGAAGATAGCGGGCAGGCACACCCCTGCCCGAGCATCCCGCGATTCAGACCCAGCGGCCATGTTTTTGCCGAAGCCCCACGAGACGAACGGATGTTCATCTATGGTGGTTTTGTCTGTAACCCCTACGACTGAATTGGCGGTTGCCGGGCTTAGGCAAACGCGCCCATCTCAAAGCCAAGCGCCTTGGCGACGGTAAAGATATCCTTGTCGCCGCGACCGCACATGTTCATGCAGATGATGTGGTCCTTGGGCAACTCCGGCGCGATCTTCATCACATGGGCCAGCGCGTGGGAGGGTTCCAACGCGGGAATGATCCCTTCCAGCTCACAGGACACCTGAAACGCTGCCAGTGCCTCGACGTCAGTGATGGAGACATATTTCGCGCGGCCGATCTCGTGCAGCCATGCATGCTCTGGCCCGATACCGGGATAATCCAGACCCGCCGAGATCGAAAACCCTTCAAGGATCTGCCCGTCGTCGTCCTGCAACAGATAGGTCCGGTTGCCATGCAGCACGCCGGGGCGCCCGCCGGTCAGCGACGCGCAATGTTCCATCTTGGCATTCACGCCCTTGCCGCCGGCCTCGACGCCGATGATGTTGACGTCCTTGTCGTCAAGGAACGGGTAAAACAGGCCCATCGCGTTGGACCCGCCACCAATGGCGGCAATCAGCGTATCCGGCAAACGCCCTTCTGCGGCGTCCATCTGTTCGCGCACTTCCTTGCCGATGATGGCCTGAAAATCGCGGACCATTGCCGGGTACGGATGCGGACCCGCAACAGTGCCGATGCAATAGAATGTATCGCGCACATTGGTGACCCAATCGCGCAGCGCATCGTTCATCGCATCCTTGAGCGTACCGCGACCCGACGTGACGGGCACAACCTCGGCCCCCAAAAGGCGCATGCGAAATACATTCGGCGCCTGCCGCTCTACGTCATGCGCGCCCATATAAACCACACACTGCAGTCCGAACTTGGCGCAGACTGTCGCGGTGGCGACCCCGTGCTGGCCCGCGCCCGTTTCGGCGATGATACGTTTCTTGCCCATGCGGCGGGCAAGGATGATCTGGCCCAGCACATTGTTGATCTTATGCGCTCCGGTATGGTTCAGTTCGTCGCGCTTCATGTACACTTTGGCACCGCCGAGTTTCTCGGTCAGGCGCTCTGCGAAATAGAGCGGGCTGGGACGGCCCACATAATGGGTCCACAGATCATGCATCTCGGCCCAGAATGTCTCGTCTGTCTTGGCGTGTTCGTACTGCTTTTCCAGTTCAAGGATCAGCGGCATCAGCGTTTCGGAAACAAAGCGCCCGCCGAAATCCCCAAAGCGGCCGTTCTCATCCGGGCCGGTCATGAAAGAGTTGAATAGATCGTTTGCCATTATGGCCTCCCTGAACATGCGCCTGACAGCCATAGCGCCCGGACACGGGAGGGTAAAGCATTTGCCGCAGGGTCCGGGCTTTTTGAAAAAGTCCGCCGGTTTTCCTTGAAAGAAAACGCTCCATCTTCCCCGCAGTCGCGACATGCCTTATAGCGCAGAAGATGAGCACAAATCCACCAGACCTGCGTCCGGACCTCGCCCCCAAAGCGAAAATCCAGAATCCCTCCCGCCCCGGCCAGCCGTCCATCGGTATGGTCTCGTTGGGCTGCCCCAAGGCGCTGGTGGACAGTGAACGCATCCTGACCCGCTTGCGTGCTGAGGGCTATGGCGTTTCCCCCGACTATGCGGGCGCGGACGCGGTGATTGTGAACACCTGCGGGTTCCTCGACAGTGCAAAAGCGGAATCGCTCGAAGCCATTGGTGAGGCGCTGGCCGAAAACGGTCGCGTGATCGTCACCGGCTGTCTGGGGGCCGAACCCGACTACATCACCGGCGCGCACCCCAAAGTGCTGGCTGTGACCGGCCCGCACCAATACGAACAGGTGCTGGATGCCGTGCATGCCGCCGTCCCGCCCAGCCCCGATCCCTTTATTGATCTGTTGCCCGCGCAGGCCGTTTCCCTCACGCCACGCCACTACAGCTATCTGAAAATATCGGAGGGCTGTAACCACAAGTGCAAGTTCTGCATCATTCCCGACATGCGCGGCCGCCTTGTGTCTCGCCCCGCCCACGCTGTCGTGCGCGAAGCGGAACGGCTGGTGGCCAGCGGCGTGAAGGAACTGCTGGTGATCTCGCAGGATACCTCGGCTTATGGCGTGGATATCAGACACGCGACAGACCGCGACCACCGCGCCCATATCACCGATCTGGCCCGCGATCTGGGGTCACTCGGTGCCTGGGTCCGGCTGCATTACGTCTACCCCTACCCCCATGTGCGCCAACTGATCCCGCTGATGGCAGAGGGGCTGGTGTTGCCGTACCTTGATATCCCGTTCCAGCACGCGCACCCCGATGTCTTGAAACGGATGGCACGCCCTGCTGCGGCCTCCAAAACCCTTGATGAAATCACAGCGTGGCGCGACGTCTGTCCGGATATTACCCTGCGTTCGACCTTTATTGTCGGCTATCCGGGCGAGACAGAGGCCGAATTCCAGACCCTTCTGGACTGGCTTGACGAGGCGCAACTGGACCGGGTCGGCTGCTTCCAATACGAAAACGTCGATGGTGCACGCTCAAACGCTTTGCCGGACCATGTGGCGGCAGAGGTCAAACAGGACCGTTGGGACCGTTTCATGGCCAAGGCACAGGCGATATCGGAAGCCAAGCTGGCAGCGAAAGTCGGTCAGGTGATGGATGTGATCGTGGACGAGATCGACGGTGAGGCCGCGACCTGCCGTACCAAAGCGGACGCGCCGGAGATCGACGGGAACCTGTTCATCGACGAAGGGTTCGAGACATTGTCGGTCGGAGATATCGTGCGCGTCGAGGTGGAGGAAGCGGGCGAGTATGATCTGTGGGGCCGGGTTGTTTGAGGCCTGGCACCGATTTTGCTCCTAGCTCCTTTCCTGTGAGATCCACATAATCAGTCAAACTCCCTAAAAACCGCGCATCTATTGGAGCGGAGGTTCGACACTTGCCCTCACCATATTTCGCCGAAGATCACATCTGCCAGACCCATCGGCCAATTTTGGCCGATGTAGCGGTATGTTAACAATCAGACACTATATGTACCCCAAAAGATCACGTGGGGTACAATAGAACTTGAAAATGTTCCCCGTATGTTCTATATCTAGGTCAAGATCAGAACAAGGAACACGCTCATGTCCTTCCAACACCTCTTTCCCGGCTTCCCTGAGGCACAAAATTCCGGCGCTGACCAAGACGAACTGCCCTTGGTTCAACCGCTGCCCGCCACGGAAAAGCAGATCACATATGCCCGTATTCTTGCGGCCAAATCCGGAACTCCTATGCCCAAGGGGATCGAACGGGACCGCGCCGCGCTCTCCCGTTGGATCGACGGACACAAGGCACCGGCCGCGCAGAGCAAGTTCGCGAATTACCCGTCCTCCAAACAAGTCGCCTTTGCCGAACGGATTGCCCGCCTGAAGCGCAGTGAAGTGCCACAGGAGTGTTTTCGCGATCGCACAATGATGTCGCGCTGGATTGACAGCAACAAGCCGCGCTGAGGAATTTGAAGGCGCGTTAGCATAGTTAACGCAAGGTCAGACACACTTTTTTCATATTGCTCTGGTACAGAAATGCCATGGGCTATTTTGCTTCAAAAGCTGAAACCATAGCAGATGGTATTGTCCATCTGGCAGGTCTTGTACTGGCCATTCCCGCGTCCTTCTACCTGCTGGCGACCCTTGATACAGCAAACAATATCTGGACAGGCACCGCGCTTTACGTTGCCACCTTGCTTTTCGCACTGGTGGCCTCGGCTCTCTACCACATGCTCCCTTTCGAGCGTGGGCGCGACATGCTGGGGCGGATTGATCATGCCTCCATCTATTTCAAGATCGCGGGCAGCTACACGCCTGTAGTTGTTCTGATCGGCAGCGGCTTTGCTTACGGAATTCTGGGGCTGGTCTGGGCATTGGCGACCTTGGGTGCGGTGGCAAAGCTGTGGTTCTGGCGGGCCGATTCCAAAGGGTCACTGGCGCTGTATCTCGGGATGGGCTGGATGTCTGTGCTGCTGCTCTGGCCGATGTGGAACGCTCTGCCGGGCGCCTCTGTCATGCTGATTATGTTGGGGGGCGCAATTTATTCACTCGGCACCCTGATCTACAAAAAGAACGGCATGCGCTATCAATATGCGATCTGGCACTCGTTTGTCCTGATCGCATCGGCCAGCCTGTTCACGGCCATCGCACTCAGCGTTCAGGCGGCACCCCACTGATCCAGATATTGCCGCACACAAGATTGCACATGGCGAAACCTGTCCCCGCCCAAATGCTTGCCCCCATACCAGCGTGTCACCACAATCAGGTGGTCTGACAGGGCTTCGCGTTCCAGCATCCGCACGATAACCATGCCCGCGCCTTTTTCACCATCATCAGCTTTGAGCGCGCCTGTCGCGGACAGGATAACCGCCCAGGTGTTGTGCGTGGCTTTGGCATAGGATTTGTTCTGCTTGAGCACATCAAGCGCGGCATCAATGTCGGCGCGGTCCGCCACGGCGCAGCCTGAAACCGCATATCTCGACCCGCGATCGGTGATCACGGTGCCCAATTGCTGCCAGCGCACCATTACCGGATCACTGCGGCACCAACCGTTCCAATGCGGTGCCGTCGTTCCATGTCCCATGCAGCGCACCGCTTGGCATCACGACATAAACCACCGGTGTTGGCTGACCCCAGTTGATCATCAGCACCTGCCCGCTCAAAACGCCACTGCCCGCATAGCTTTGATTGCCGACTGTCCAGTTGATCTGCACCGCGTTGCCCTGCTGGCCGATCACTGCGCGGCCGGAATAGGGCGTCCCGTCAGGGTTGCGCCCCTCGGCGCGATAGATGCCCGACAGATTGACCTGTTGCGCCTCTACGGTCGTTCCCAAAGCGCCAGCCAAAAGCGCGGAGCCGCCCGCAAGGGCAAAACGGCGCGTCAGCGTTGAAAAATGTTTCATATTAGACCTCCCGTTGGTTCAAAACGTCTGGACGGCGCAGATATACCTGCACTTGCGGGCGGCACGCGTCACCTCAATCGCCCTGCCAAACGGGACTAGAGCCCCGCCGCCGTCCTGCGCACCGTATCCAGCCGCGAGGCGTTGGGCGGGTGCGTGCCCAAAAACTTGTCACCCGGATCAGGGATGCGTGCAAAGAACTGGGCCCCGACCAACGGGCGATACCCTGCCCGTGCGGTAATGATTGTGCCCAGCGCGTCTGCCTCCAGTTCAAAATCCTTGGAATAGGTGCGTGCGCCGACCTGCGCGCCCAATTCCTGCGCGCTGCGCACAGCCTCGGCACTGCCGCCCGACAAGGTCGCGAGACCGGCAAAAATCACCGCACCGGCAACCGCATTCTGTTGCTGGCGTCCGATATGGCCCGCAATATGATGCGCCGCCTCGTGCCCCATCACAAACGCCAGTTCATCGTCGTTGCGCACATCCGCTATCAGCGCGAGAGTAAAGGCGATCACCGGCCGGCCCGACCTGTCCAGCGTCTGGTAGGCATTGGCAGGCTGACCGGAACGATCATCCACCACGATATTGAAATCGCAATTCACCCCGGATGTACGCGCGCGACATTCCCGTTCCGCCACAGGTTCAACTGTGTTGACAACCCGCACGAAACTGCGCGCGGCCTGCGCTGCTGTTGTTTTCGGCCCCGCTGCAACATTTGCGGCGGGGGACGGCCCTGTGCCCGGATCAAGCGGCACCACCTCACATGCGGACAGACCGCCAACAAGGCACAGCGCGCCTAACAGTTTTTTGATCATTGCGAAGGGTCCTTTGCCGCATCACGTGGACTTTCTTCTAGCATGCCCGCCACGCAGGGCCACCCTTATCACACCTTGGTGAAAGGCGCCCTTGCAATGATCCGCCGAAACCCTGACAATTGCCCTTATGTTTACCATAGAGCACGAATTTGACGCCACAATGATCACCCTCGTGGACGAGGGCGCAAGCCCGCTGCGCGAGGATGTCACCGTATCTGCCTTTGATGATGAAATCACTATTGAGCAATGGGACCCGCGCACAGACCGGGTCAGCAAGGTCACCCTGTCCCCGGAGCAGCTGAAAGACTTGACAGCGGCGCTCAATCTGCCTGAAGGCATCTATCGCAGCACACCCTGAGAGGCAGATTATGGCCACCGGCACCAATATCAAAACCTATTACAATGGCACATGGCATGACGGCGACGTCAAAATCATGAATGCAGCCGATCATGGCGCATGGCTCGGAACCACCGTGTTTGACGGCGCGCGGCAGTTTGACGGGTTGAGCCCTGATCTGGAGGCGCATTGTGCGCGTGTGAACCGGTCTGCCTCGGCGCTGATGATCACACCGACCGTCGAAACGGACGAGATGATCGAAATCGCCCGCGAAGGCCTCAAGAGCTATGGCAAGGATCAGGCGGTCTATATTCGTCCGATGTACTGGGCCCTCGCCGGGGATGAACTGGGTATTGTCCCGCTGCAGGACGCGACCGGTTTTGCCCTGTGTCTTGAAGAGATTCCCATGGCGCCGCCGGAAGCCACCACCACACTGACCCGAACCCGTTTTCGCCGCCCTGTGCTGGAGAACAATGTTGTGAACGCCAAGGCGGGCTGCCTCTATCCCAACAACGCACGCATGATGGTCGAAGCGCGCCAGAAAGGGTTCAACAACGCGCTGGTGGCCGATGCCGCCGGTAATGTCGCGGAAAGCGCGTCGGCCAATGTGTTTATGGTCAAGGATGGCGAAGTCTTCACGCCAATCCCCAACGGCACCTTTCTGGCAGGGATCACGCGCGCGCGGCACATGAAAAACATGACGGCCGACGGCATGAAGGTGCATGAAGCCGTCCTGAGCTTTGACGATTTCCATGAAGCCGACGAGGTTTTCCTGTCAGGCAACATGATGAAGGTTACATCTGTATCGGCTTTTGACAGTACCACCTATGGAACGGGCCAGAACCAGAACCCCGTTACACGGCGGGTGCGTGAGATGTATTGGGATTGGGCAGCGTC
>JBARUV010000183.1:0-32637 GCA_049645905.1 Sulfitobacter sp. | reverse complement strand
GCAATAAGGAATTCGCACGGCACCACCCGCGTGCCCTGATGGATCAACTGATAAAACGCGTGCTGGCCATTGGTGCCTGCCGCCCCCCAGACCACAGGCCCTGTATGATGGGCCACATCTGTCCCATCAATCTGTACAGATTTACCGTTTGATTCCATTTCAAGCTGCTGCAGGTAGTCCGGCAGCCGCGCCAGCCTTTGATCATATGGCAGCACAGCACGGGAGGCATACCCGCAGACCTGATTGTGCCAGAGCCCTACAAGGGCAAGCATTAGCGGCATATTTTCCAGCGGATCCGCCGCGCAGAAATGACGGTCCATAGCCTGTGCGCCACGCAAGAAGGCGTCAAACCCCTTCGGGCCGATCGCGATCATCAGCGAAAGACCAATCGGCCCCCAAACGGAATAGCGCCCGCCGACCCAATCCTCAAAGCCGAAAACCTGATCGGGGTCGATGCCGAACGCCGCTGTTTTGTCCGCCGCCGTGCTGAGGGCTGCAAACTGCACTTTGGGGTCACCACCGTGCTCGACCATCCATGCCTTGGCGGTGCGCGCGTTGGTCATGGTCTCAATGGTGGTAAAAGTCTTGGAGGCGACGATCACAAGCGTGGTTTTGGCATCAAGCCCGACCAGTGTGTCGGCAATATGCGCCCCGTCCACGTTCGAAACGAAATGACAGCGCGGCCCGTCGTGATAGGGTACCAGTGCAGCGGCTGCCATCGCAGGGCCAAGGTCTGATCCGCCGATCCCGATGTTGACCACATCGGTGATTGTGCTGGCGCGTATTTTGTCGGCAAAAGTCGCCATGCGGTCCAAGGTATCGCGCACCCCGGGCATCACATCTGCGCCGTCAACAACCACTGGACCGCCATCAAGGTTGCGCAGCGCGGTGTGCAACACGGCGCGGCCTTCGGTCTGGTTTATCTCTTCTCCGGCAAACATCGCGTCCCGCTTGGCAAAGACTGCTGCGTCTTCCGCGAGATGCAGCAGATCGGCGCGGGTATCGGCGTCTATGTTGGTCTTGGAGTAATCAAAACGCATGTCCTGCGTCTGTACGCTAAAGTTCTCAGCGCGGTCAGGCTCTTCGAACAGGGCGAGCAGAGGACGATCAGTAATCGCTTTGTGACGGCTCTTGAGGCTTTCCCAGGTTTTCATCATGCGGCCCAATGTATTTTGGCACCGGTCAGAACGGCACCGATGGGCGCTTCTTGCGGTGGCAGGTTTTGTGCGCGCTCGAGCGCGGCACGTTTATCATCACCGAATATCACCAGATGCTTGGCAAGGGCACCCTCCAGAACATGAGCGGGCAATGTGACACGCTCAATGTCCTGATCAGGAACTTTGATCGGGCAAAGCAGCGGTGCGTCATCGGCAAATGCCTCGGCCACGCCCTGCGCGCCGGGGAAAAGCGAGGCAGTGTGCATATCCCCTCCCATCCCCAGCATCAGCACCGACAGGGGAAATAGCCCCTTGAGAATTGCAGAAACCTCGGCGCTGCCGGCTGCAGCGGATTGCCCCGCACGGTAAAACGGGACGAATTGCGCAGCGCCAGCTTTGCCGGTCAACAAACGTTCCTTGATCAGGCGTGTGTTGGACATCTCGTGATCCACGTCGACCCAGCGTTCATCTGTCAGCATCACGCGAATGCGGCCCCAATCGAGGTCAGTCGCACTGAGCAAGTCAAAAACCGGTCCCGGCGTTGTACCGCCCGGAACAGCAAAAGAGATGACGTCATGCACCAGCAGTGCATTTTCCAATTCGCCTGCTAGCGCGTTTGCGACATTGATCGCGAGCATCTCGCGGTCGTTATACTGGATGATGTTCACGACACGACCCCCCGCCACGCACGGCCCTCGCGCCGCATCAGTTCATCCGAATCCGTCGGCCCGTCAGAGCCGCTGTCATAGGGTTTTGGCACATCATTGCGTGCCTCCCAACCCTGAATGATCGGGTCTGTCCAAGCCCACGCCGCTTCAACCTCGTCGCCGCGCATAAACAGCGTCTGGTTGCCGCGGATCACATCCATGATTAGTCGTTCGTAAGCATCCACATGATCCGCGCCGTCATCCCCCAGTGCTTCGGCAAAGGTCATATCCAACGGGACATCAATCAGGCGCATCCCTCCGGGTCCGGGTTCCTTGATTGTTACGCCAAGCGTCATTCCTTCGTTGGGCTGCAAGCGGATGGACAGCACGTTGCGGTGACGGCCTGCGTCCTCGGTAAAGATCGAATGCGGCGTTTCCTTGAAGACCACCTTGATCTCGGAGGCGCGCGCCGACATCCGTTTACCGGTGCGCAAATAGAACGGCGTCCCGGCCCACCGCCAGTTACTTAACTGGACTTTGAGCGAGATGAAGCTTTCGGTGCGGCTTCGGGCATCACCGACGGCAGTCCGGTACCCGGGTTGCGCGGCCTCATCCATCGGGACGGCCTGATACTGACCGCGCACGATGTGATGGGGATCAACCGGATCAAGTGCACGAATGACCTTGAGTTTTTCGTCGCGCACCGCGTCGGGATCAAACCGCGCGGGGGGTTCCATGGCGATCAGGCACAGGAGCTGCATGAGGTGGTTTTGTACCATGTCGCGCATTGCGCCCGATTTGTCATAATATTCGCCCCTGCCCCCGACACCGACGGTTTCGGCAACCGTGATCTGGATATGGTCAACGTATTGTGCGTTCCATAGCGGTTCAAAAAGCATGTTGCCGAACCGGACAGCCATCAGGTTCTGGACGGTTTCCTTGCCCAGATAATGATCAATCCGATAAATCTGGTCTTCGTGGAAATACTCGGCAAGCGTCGCATTGAGCGCACGTGCAGTTTTCAGATCGCGGCCAAACGGCTTTTCTACCACAATGCGGGCTTGCCTGTCGGCCATGCCCCATTTTTGCAAACGTTCTGCCAGATCACCGAACAGAGCGGGTGAGACAGAGAAGTAATAAGCCTCGATCCTGTCCTTGCCCTTCATTTTCTCCTGCATTTCGGCCCAGCCGGATTCGCCACGTGCATCAATCGCCAGATAATCAATCCGATCAAGAAAGTGCTGCAATGTCTTGCTTTTGTACTTAAAATCGCCACCAAATTCGGCAATCGCCTCGGATACCATCGCCCTGTATTCTGCGGTGCCAAATTCGGTACGTGCAGCCCCGATGATACGCGCCGCGGGGGGCATTTGCCCGGCGCAAAACCGTCGGAAAAGGCCCGGAAGAATTTTCCGGCGTGCCAGATCACCTGTGCCACCAAAGATAACCAGGTCGAAGGGATCGACGGGAATGACGCGCGAAACCATGTTTTATTCCTCTTAAAGCCTATATTTGGCACATGTTAGCGCAAACATAGATGATTTCCTCCGCATCACAAGACCGTGCACCGCCTCACTTGGACTTTTCATCAGTGCCGCCCTAGCTTAGCACACTGGACAATATCAAAAGGCATCAGACAAGGACTATTCATGAAAGATCTGGCTGAGGCAAAGCTGACCGCAAACCGCGGCAAGTTTCAGGACCCGATGCGCACCGCCAAAGGCGAGGATCGCGCGACTGTTGCCCTGAACGATCCACGTACGCTTTGGTTCAACACGGGTACGCTGTGCAACATCGAATGTGTGAATTGCTATATCGACTCAAGCCCGACCAATGACGCGCTGGTTTACATCAGCGCTGTCGAAGTGCGCGACTATCTGGATCAGTTGGAAACCCGCAAATGGGGCGTGACGGAAATTGCCTTTACGGGTGGTGAACCGTTCATGAACCCGCAAATGATTGAAATATTGGAAGCTTCTCTGGAGCGCGGGTATCAGGTTCTGGTGCTGACCAATGCCATGCGCCCGATGATGCGCAAGAACATGCAGCAGGGATTGCTGCGCCTGAACGCGCAATATCCGGGCAAATTGACCCTGCGTGTTTCGGTAGATCACTACCGGCCCGATCTGCACGACGCAGAACGTGGCAAAGGCGCTTTTGACAAGACGCTCACAGGTATGAAGTGGCTGCGCGACAATGGTTTTCGCATGGCGGTTGCGGGGCGCTCCGTCTTTTCGGACAGCGAGGCGCAAAGCCGTGCGGGATATGCATTATTCTATTCTAAGAATAACTTTAACATAGACGCGCATGATGCTGGTATGACAGTCTTATTCCCCGAAATGGACGAACGTATCGAAGTGCCAGAGATTACCACCGCCTGTTGGGATATTCTTGGTGTGTCCCCCAGCACCGTCATGTGTGCAAGTTCGCGTATGGTGGTCAAGCGTAAGGGCGCGGCCAAGCCTGCTGTGCTGGCCTGTACCCTTCTGCCCTATGCGCCTGAATTCGAACTGGGAGCAACACTCGAAGAAGCGGAGCGCGACGTTGCTTTGAACCATCCCCACTGCGCGAAATTTTGCGTTCTGGGCGGGGCAAGTTGTTCAGCCTAGCGCGTCAAACCCTATGGAAGCGTGAATACGTGGCCATCGCGCGGACTGGCGCGCCCCTCGGCAAGCTCTGAATAAATTGCCGGCGCGGCCTCGATCCCTTTGTGGGTCTGCACAGACATCCAGTCACCAGCCGTTTCCGCGACTCGTTTCCACGCATCCCCGATCTTTTTTTCCACTGCGCCCGGCCCCCAGTCTTCACGCCGTTTGGCTATCTGGGCAGGAGCGAAAAAGAACTCGGGCTTCACGCCCGGAAGTTCCTGACCGGGCGCAAACTTGTCCCAATGACTGATCCCCACCGCTGCGGAGTGTTTGAGATTTTCCGCCAGCGCGCCATGCAGCGCAAGTTTCACACTGCTGTTGCCCGACATATCGACATAGACCGATGGTACCCGCGCGACATCGCCAATCTGGTCGTAGGTCAGCACCTGATCACAGGCATTCAGTCCTTGGACAAAGGCGCGATTGCCCTCTGATGTCAGACCAACAATACGATACGCCCGCGCGGTATCTTCAGCGAGGTATTTGCACAGGCCCAGACCCGTTTTTGACGAAGCGGAGCCGACGATAATCTGTTCTGCCCCGAAATAATTGTTATCGCTCAACCAGTCAGACAACAGCCATGATGTCGCCAGCAAAGGCTGCAAGAGCGCGCGCAGATGATCCTGCGCGGCATCGGTGCGCGAAATCGGTGCGTAGCGGTTATAGACCGCCGGCAATTCGGCGCGATGCGCGGCTGTGTCTTCGATCGTACCGCTGCGGGTCGATCTGGGTGTGATGACCAGTTCCTCGGCCAGCGGATAAAACCCATACAGCCTTGCTCCAACGGCAAGCGCATTACTCAGGCTTTCCACGACTTCGCCAGTACCCCAGACCGGCAACAGACCCTGCCCGTCGTGACCGCTTGGAAAGAACTTCCAGTATCCGATCGCAAATCCGGAAGCCGCATAGGTGACGTTGTTGGTGGTCAGTGCGAAACTCCGCAACCGCAACCGCGCCTGCCCGTCTTGCAACGGCTTTGGCGCGATGTCCTCGACCTCTGTGCGTGTGATGGTCGCGTGATCGACAAGCATCTGTTTCATGGTTGTCCTCCTGCACCCAAGGTCGGACAGATCAAGGCATCCCGCAAGCAAAACATGCGTTAATGAAGGGTAAATTCACCCACCTGATTTTGCCATTCGCCGGGACCTATCATTTTGCGGTGTGTAAACCGCACAGAATGCAGGGGCCCTTCGATTTCGGACTGCCAGAATTCGACAAACTGGAACAGCTTGGGATGGTCCGGTGCCAGATCGTATTCTTGCCAGACGAAACTGTTCAGCACGTGGATATAATCCGGCATGTGATAAAAGAATTCCGCCGTGGTCAGGCCGTAGCCTTTGAGCATCAGTTCGGTTTCTTGATGGGGCATTATGGCCTCCGTTCTCTGCTGTGATACTGACAGCCTGACAGGGTAAAATTACTTTTCAATAAAAACAGTGTGTTGGCACTCTCGTCGCTCTGCTGCCAGTGCAAACAGGCCACAGGCATTGCACCCTATGTGGCGTTTCTGGTATAGAAAACAGCAACATATAGAGCGTCCCAAAAGTTGAGCAGTTAACGTGAACGACACGCCGGAAACCCCTGAAAACGAAGATGAAAATGTGCCTGCGCGGCCCGTATACGATGGCCCCTCTATCAGCATTGAGCAAGAGATGCGCACATCCTACCTCGACTATGCGATGTCTGTCATCGTCAGTCGTGCGATTCCCGATCTGCGCGACGGGCTGAAACCTGTCCACCGCCGCATCCTTTATGCCATGCACGAAACCAACAACACGCATGACAAGCCCTATCGCAAATCCTCGCGACCTGTGGCCGAGGCGATGGGTAAATACCACCCGCACGGGGACAGCGCGATCTATGACGCACTTGTGCGCATGGCGCAGGACTTTTCCATGTCGCTGGTGTTGCTGGATGGTCAGGGCAACTTTGGCTCCATGGACGGGGACAAGGCGGCCGCCTACCGCTATACCGAAGTGCGGATGGAAAAGGCCGCGTCGTTCCTGCTGGCCGACATCGACATGGAAACTGTCGATTTTCAGGACAATTATGATGGTAAAGACCGTGAACCGACGGTTTTGCCTGCGCGGTTCCCGAATATGCTGGTTAATGGCGCTGGCGGTATCGCCGTCGGCATGGCGACCAACATTCCGCCCCATAATCTGGGCGAAGTGATCGACGCGACACTGGCCCTGATTGATGAACCGGACCTGAGCGTTGAACAGCTGATCGAATATATTCCCGGCCCCGATTTTCCGACCGGTGGCATTATGCTGGGCCGTACCGGCGCACGCAAAGCCTACCTCGAAGGGCGCGGAAGCGTGATTGTGCGGGCCAAAACGCGGGTTGAGGAAATTCGCAAGGACCGTTGGGCGATTGTCATCGACGAGATTCCGTATCAGGTCAATAAATCGGTGATGATCGAAAAGATCGCCGAACAGGTGCGCGACAAGAAAATAGACGGCATCGCCCACGTGCAGGACGAATCCGACCGTAACGGTGTGCGGGTGGTGGTCGAGCTCAAGCGGGACGCCACCGCCGAAGTGGTGATGAACCAGTTGTTCCGCTTTACCCCGATGCAAACCTATTTCGGCTGTAACATGCTGGCGCTGAACGGCGGACGCCCCGAAACCCTGACGTTGCGCGGATTTCTCACTGCTTTCATAGACTTCCGCGAAGAAGTTGTTGCGCGTCGCACCGCCTATTTGCTGCGCAAAGCCCGCGAGCGGAGCCACATCCTGTGTGGTCTTGCAGTTGCGGTCACAAACATTGACGAGATCGTGGCGACCATCCGTTCCTCTGCCGATGCGGCTGAGGCGCGCGAAAAGCTGATGACGCGGCGCTGGCCTGCGACGGACATCCTGCCCTACATCAAACTGATTGATGATCCGACCCACACGGCAAACGAGGACGGCACTTACAACCTCTCCGAAGTGCAGGCGCGCGCCATTCTCGAATTGCGTTTGCAGCGTTTGACGCAGATTGGCGTCAAGGAAGTCACCGACGAGTTGGAAGAACTGGCCGGCAAGATCAAGGAATACCTTGAAATTCTCGCCAGCCGTGAACGGATCATGAGCATCATCTGCGATGAGTTGCGCGAAGTTCGAGACCTGTTTGCCGTGCCCCGCCGTACCGAGATTGTCGACTGGTCCGGCGACATGGAAGACGAAGATCTCATCGCGCGCGAAGACATGGTCGTGACCGTGACCTCGGGCGGATACATCAAACGCACACCGCTGGTTGATTTCCGCAGCCAGCGACGCGGCGGCAAGGGTGTATCGGGCATGGCGACCAAGGAAGAGGACGTGGTTACCACGCTCTTTGTCGCCAATACGCACGCCCAACTGCTGTTTTTCACGACAGATGGCATGGTCTATAAACTCAAGACCTGGCGCCTGCCCCAAGGTGGACGCACCGCCAAAGGCAAGGCGATTGTGAACATCCTGCCGATTCCGACGGGTGTTTCCATTGCTGCGATCATGCCGGTGGACCGTGACGAGGATGAATGGGACGATTTGCAGGTGGTATTTGCCACCTCTGCAGGTACGGTCCGGCGCAACAAGCTGTCCGATTTCACCAATGTCATGCGCAATGGCAAGATTGCGATGAAGTTCGAGGATGATCACGCAGAAACCACGCTGATCAATGCGCGCATTGCCAGCAACGATGACGACGTAATGCTGATTACCAATTCCGGCCGCGCCATCAGGTTCCCGGCGACAGATGTGCGGGTCTTCAATTCGCGCAATTCTGTGGGTGTGCGGGGGATCAAGCTGAACGGTACGGACCGCGTTGTGTCCATGTCGATCATCCGCCACTTTGATGCGACCTCCGAAGAGCGGACCGCCTACCTCAAAATGCGCCGAGCGATGGCAGGTCTGGCCGATGATGTGTCCGAGGACGACGAAGAGGCAGCGGCAGCTGATCCGAATTTCACCAACGAACGTTATGTGGAAATGTCAGCGTCGGAAAACCTGATTTTGACCATCACTGCGAAGGGCTCCGGCAAGTTGAGTTCCAGCCATGATTATCCCGTGCGCGGGCGTGGTGGCCTGGGGGTCACAGCGATGGATAAGGCAATGCGTGGCGGTGAAATCGTCGCATCGTTCCCTGTTGAAATGGATGATCAGATCATGCTGGCCACCTCAAAGGGCCAATCAATCCGCGTGCCGATCGAAGGAATTTCCTTCCGCTCGCGCAGTGCGGGCGGGGTCAAAGTGTTTGATACCGGCAAAGGCGAAGAAGTCGTCAGTGTTGCCTGGATCGCCGATCAGGGCGAGGGCGACGCATTAGGTGAAGATCTAACCTCTGAAGAATGATCAGGCTTCGTTGATCAGCAAGATTACGCCAAAAAGGACTGCCATTGTAGGGCGGTCCTTTTTACATGAAAAATGCCTGATTTTTGAATAAAATTGCAGTTTCCCTTGAGTTTCGGTTGTCGAACAAGCGATAACCCCGTTCCCGCTCAAGAAAAACACGGGACTGTCGCACTGCAGGCGAGCGCGAAAAGCACAGTGTCATTTTAGTCGTGCAAAAACCTGATATCTATGTGTACATTCAATGAACTTTTCTCATTAGATGTCAGTGGCAAAGGGTTTACAGATATGCTTGGATTTTCACGTTTTTTTCCGTCCATGCTTATGGCTGTTGGAATGGGCCTCACGACGGCGGCAGTTAGCCCCAGACCTGCGCTTTCCGAAACCCAGTATACATTTTCGTTCGGTGCCATCACCGAAGATTATCTGGGACGTAGCGAAGCGTACGGAACGCTCCCTTTCGACGGAATCTCGCTCAGATCACAATTCGGATTTGGTCGTCTGGGGCTTGATTTCACGATCGCGCAAACCGTGCGCGGGACCGAGAAAGCGATCCCGTTCTATGATCTGTCCTATCGGTTTGCGAACGACAACTGGAAGATCGGCGCTGGCCAAATTCAGCGTCACTGGTCCCCGTCAGAGCATACGTCGCTGATCTTGTCACGCAATGCCCCCGCGTTCCCGGCCGCCTACATCGCGAAAACCAATCCGACAGTAACTGATTTGCCGGTTCTACGGGCGTTTGGACCTTGGGAAGGCGAGTTTCTGGTCGGCAAGACCAGCGATCCGAGCCAGCCCGACAATGCACTCTTTATGGGCGCACGTTTCGCGTTCCAGCCTGTGCGGGGTCTTGATGTGGAACTGGTGCGTACAGCACAATGGGGCGGGGACGGGCAGCCGAGTGGCCTGGATGTATTCTGGGATGTGTTGACAGGAAACACAAACGAAGGCGGCAGCAGTGCGGCCAACCAGATGGCCGGGCTTGGACTGTCCTACCAGCTACAAAGAACCACAATGCCCGTTCGTATCTATGCGCAAGCCATCGGAGAAGATGAATCCGGCGGATTGCCATCCTGTTTCATGTATTTGGCGGGCTTCGAATTTGAAACGCGCATTTTTGGCGCTAACAGCACGGTGACACTTGAAACAGTTGATACGCGTGTAGACGAAACCGGCGGCGGGTTTTGTGGCCCGAACACGGCGTACAACAACACGCTTTACCCCTATCTGAACGAAGGTTCCGTGATGGGTGCTGCAATCGACTCGGAAAGCCAATCAACAAAGCTGTATGTCACCCATGAATTGTCCAACATGTCGGTCAATTGGGGCATTGGCTACTACAAGATCAACGATGCCTCAAATGCAGCACACCGGCTTAGCTCCACAGCGACAAGCGGTGTTATTGTGACGCTCGGCGCCAGCAAGGAAATGTTCGGCGGGCGGGTGAACGGCGTTCTGGCCTATCAGGGCTTTGATCTGGACACCGCCGATCTGGACGAAGGTCTGCGTGTCGGTCTGAACTTCTCCAAGAGTTTTTGACCACACGACCGTGCGTGTCACCACGAATTAAGTTGATAGATTCACCCCTGAACCCCTCAAGAAAATTTGTGCACTACGGACGTCAGAGTCCGTAAATATCCGAGAATTTTGCTTTCAGATAGGAAAGCAACGGTATTTCTGACGGCGCTGTACCTGTCGCTTGGGCAATCACCTCACGCGGTTCATGCAAACCACCGTGTGTTTGCACGTTATTTTTCAGCCAATGTGTCGCAGTGCTCGTGTCGCCTCTGCCAAGATCCTCGTCCAGTGTCGGTACAGCAGTGCGCAGTGCATCATAAAGGCATCCTGCATATACATTTCCAAGACTGTATGTCGGAAAGTAACCAAGCAAACCGACCGACCAATGCACATCCTGCAGGACCCCGTTTGACGGCGTGTCGACAGGATATCCAAAATCTGCCTCAAACCGGTCATTCCATGCCGACTCAAGGTCTGCGATTTGCAGTGTATCTGCCATCAATGCGCGTTCCAGATCAAAACGCATCAGGACATGGAGGTTGTATTGCAATTCGTCCGCTTCGGTGCGGATAAACCCGTCAGAGACGCGGTTTACAATGCGGTAAAACGTATCCGCGTCCGGCACACCAAAATCGCCAAAAGCGTCTGTCATCCGCTCAAAAAGCCACCCGGTAAAGGCGCGGCTGCGGCCGATCTGGTTTTCATAAATGCGGCTTTGGCTTTCATGCACCCCCATCGACACGCCCCGCCCCAGCGGGGTCAGAAGATAGGCGTCATCTATCCCCTGCTCGTAGGCGGCATGGCCGACTTCGTGGATTGTGGAATAAAAGCAGTTGAACGGGTCGGTCGGGTTGGTGCGTGTTGTGATCCGTACATCAAGGCCCGAACCTGACGAAAACGGATGCACCGCCTTGTCTACACGGCCCTTGGTCATATCATAGCCGAATGCCTTGGCCAAAGCGCGCGTCAGCTTCATCTGTGCGCCTTCATCGAAGGTGCCTTGCAACCTTGGCGGCGCCTCTGCCTCGCGCACGGCAGCGCGCAGTTCGGTCAGTTGCGGGCGCAGTGCGCCAAACATCGCTTCAAGGTCGGCGCCCCTTGTGCCCGGTTCGTAATCGGCCAGCATCGCGTCATAGATATCGCCCTCCCCGGCCAGGGCACGACCTTCTTCCCGCTTGAGGGTGATAACCTCGGCCAGTGTCGGGGCAAAGGCGGCATAGTCGTCGTTTTCACGCGCTTCAGCCCAGACGCCCTGCGCCTGTGACGTCACACGCGCAATGCGGCTGGCAAGGGCGGCGGGCACTTTGGTGGCGCGGTCGAAATCGCGGCGGATGTGGCGCAGGTTGGCATGCGCAACAGCATCCAGCACGGTTTCGTCAATCGACTCCAGCCAGTCGGCCACGCGCGGATCCATGCGCCGCGCATGCAGCACCGATTCCATCGCGGCCATTTCCTCGCCGCGTTGCGGCGCGGCGGCGCGCGGCATCATGGTTTCCTGGTCCCAGCCAAGGCGTCCTGCCACCTGCCCCAGTGCTTCGGTTTCGCGCTGGAACGCCATAAGCGTGTCGTAGGCTGTCATATCAACCTCCCTTAATGGATGTGGCAATCGGATACCCAGACAGGAAGCGGGCGCGGATGATCAACACCCACAACACAACAGCCAAAGCCTGATGCAGCAGCGCGATATGTACCGGTGCCGCATAGAGCACAGTGGTGATGCCCAGCACGATTTGCAGGGCAAGTGCGGCCATCACGGCGTTAAAGGCAAACCGCGTGCGCCCATGGGCAGACCGCCTGCCCCGCAGCCAGACCACAATCCCGAATATCGCCAGCAGATACCCCGACATGCGGTGAATGAACTGCACCAGTCCCGGATTTTCAAAGAAGTTGCGCCATGCCGGTGTGATGTCAAAGGCATCAGGCGGAAAGAACTGTCCCTGCATCAGCGGCCAATCCACGAAATAACGACCCGCATCTATCCCCGCGACCAGCGCACCGATCAGGATTTGCAGGAAAGCAAAATGCATCAGACCTGTCGCCAGAGAGAATTGTTTCGCTTCCTTGGCGCGGCGTGCCTGCATCAGATCCTTTTCCTTGCGGCCCAGCATCAGCACGTACCATGTGATGACGCCCAGAATTATAAATGCCAGCCCCAGATGGGTTGCCAGACGGTAGCTCGCCACGTCAGTGGTTCCTGCCCCGCTCGTTACGCCAGAGGCAACCATCCACCATCCGATGGCCCCCTGCAGCCCGCCGAGACCGCCAAGCAACAGCAACCGTCCGGTCCAGCCGGTCGGGATTTGCTTGCGCAGCAAGAACCAGAAGAAACCGATCGCCCAGACAAGGCCAATCGTGCGGCCCAATTGGCGATGGCCCCATTCCCACCAGTAAATGCGTTTGAAATCAGCCAGTTCCATCCAAGAGTTCTGCACTTGAAATTCGTCTATCGCTTTGTATTTAGCGAATTCACTTTCCCAGTCCGCCGCGTTCAACGGTGGCAATGCGCCGCTGACGGGCCGCCATTCGGTGATAGACAAACCGGAGTCCGTCAAGCGTGTCAGCCCGCCCACGGCGATCATCACGAACACCAAGGCAAAGAGCACCATCAGCCAGTTGCGGATCGAATTGCGCGCACCGCGGTGGCCCCGGTCGATACCACCTGTCTGGGCAACGGGGCGCACAGGTTCCTGCGTGCCGACTTCTTCAAACAATTTGCGTTTTTGCGCCATGGACTGCCTCGTTTGTCGCTTGGCCATTTGGTACGGGAAGGCTGTGGAAACGTCTAGTCGCGCTCTTTCCAGCGCACCATTTGCCGCATCATGCCGTGAAACATCTGGATATCCGCACGGGTCAGCGGCATGCGCGACCACATGTTGCGCAGGTTGACCTTCATCGAGGTGGCCTTGTGATCGGGATAAAAGAACCTGGCCTCTTCCAACCGGTCCTCGAAGTGTCTGGCAAGGTGTTCGACTTCCTGCCCGCTGGCCCAGTCACTGCCAGCCAGTTCAGTGGTAATTTCCGCGACCTCGGCGGTGGCACGCATCCATTCATAGCCCATCAGCAGCACACATTGTGCAAGGTTGAGCGAGGCAAACTGCGGATTTACAGGGACGGACACAATGGCATTGGCCCGCGCGATATCTTCGTTTTCAAGCCCCGCGCGTTCGGGCCCGAACAGCACGGCAACCCGCTGACCGGCGGCGATACGCCGCGCCGCTTCGGCCATCGCCGCCTCTGGTGAATAGACGGGTTTGGTCAGGTCGCGCCCGCGCGCCGTCGTGGCAAAAACAAAATCACAATCCCCCAATGCGTTGGGCAAATCAGCACACAGCGTCGCGGAATCAAGCAGCCGACCGGCGCCCGAGGCCATCGCGACCGCCGCCGGATTGGGCCAGCCGTCACGCGGCGCGACAATGCGCATATGATCCAGACCAAAGTTCCACATGGCACGGGCCGCAGCACCGATGTTTTCACCCATTTGCGGGCGCACCAGCACGATGGCGGGAATCTCTGGTTTCAAAGCAGCATCAGACATAAGCGGGTCATACGCGTGCACCCGTCCCGTCACAAGAACGCCCCTGCTTCCAAATGGTTAAAAAGACCTACTGGAGGTATAAAAGTTTTTCTTTCTTCCAATCTTCGGCTAGTCAGTCCTTCAAGAACATCAAGGATACCCAGATGGACACGCCCGAACAGCCGCAAATCTACCTCATCACACCGCCAGAAATCGAGCTGGGCACTTTTCCGGCTCTGCTGGGCGCGGTGCTGGATGCGCATCCCGTGGCCTGTGTGCGTCTGGCCCTGTCCACAAAGGACGAGGATCGCATTGCGCGGGCTGCAGATGCCTTGCGCGAGGTCACTCATGCACGCGATGTGGCCCTTGTTGTATCCGAGCACATCATGATGGTTGAACGGCTTGGCCTTGATGGCGTGCATCTGATTGATGGTGCGCGCACCGTTCGCTACGCACGCAAGGAGTTGGGCGAGGATCCGATTGTCGGCTGTTTCTGCGGCACATCGCGTCATGACGGCATGTCCGCGGGCGAAGCGGGCGCAGATTACGTGTGCTTTGGTCCGGTACAGGCGGGACACTTGGGAGATGGCAGCTTTGCCGAGGCTGATCTGTTCGAGTGGTGGTCGCAGGTCATCGAAGTGCCGGTGGTGGCCGAAGGCGGGCTGGACATCGAGATGATGCGCAGTCTGGCACCGTTCACGGATTTCTTCGGCATCGGCGCGGAAATTTGGCAACAGGATGACCCGGCCAAGGCCCTGGGGGCGTTGATCGCGGCAATCGGCTAAGAATGTCGCCGCCGACGGTCCGACCGCTCTCAAAGAACACCCGCTGTACCACCCAATAGGCGCCGATGATCGCGATGGTCAGCGACCCGGTGATTGACACAGCGCGGAACATCACCGGATATTCGCTCACCAGTACTTCCTCACCCTCCAGATTGGCTACAAACGCGGCCCGCTGGGCAAGCCAAAGTAGTCCCGCAGCCAGCGCAATGACCGTCAACTGCCCCAATTCCACCCCGATGTTGAACCCGATCAGCGAAGGAAGAAACTGCCCGGGGGGCAGACCAAAGTCGCCAAGCACCGACGCAAAGCCTAGCCCGTGCAACAGCCCGAATCCAAAGATGACAAATGGCCGCCACCGGCTAAGCCCGCCGACATATATATTCTCGATCGCGACATAAACGATCGAGGCGGCAATCAACGGTTCGACAATACCGGCGGGCACGGAAACCCACCCCATCGCGCCAAGGGCCAGTGTCACTGTATGCGCGAGTGTAAAGGCCGATACTTGCCATAAGAGCGGGCCCAGATGTGTTGACAACAAAAACAATCCCAGCACGAACAGGATATGGTCCAATCCCTTGGGCAGGATGTGGTCAAACCCGACCGGAATGTAATATCCGAACGCCTGGAATCCGGTCATTTCATTGCCGCCGGTCAGGCTGATCGTTTCGCTGGTCTGGCCGCCGTTCAGGTACCCTGTAAAGGGTTCCTCGACCCCCTGCTGGCGCACGACGATTGCACCCGCTCCCTGCGGCCAACTGACAGCCAGGCCCTGCGCATTACCCGCAACCGCGCCCTGCAACGCCCATGTAGAAATGCGCGCCAGTTCAATATCCACATCCTCCGGCATCTCGAAGGTTTGGGTTTCCAGCATAACATCTACACCGTCCACCTGCACCAGCGGCAGGGCATTCCAGCGGGTCAGCAATTCAGGTGCACGGTCCGCAATCTGGTCCGGCGTCATGGCACGCAGGGCGTCATAATCGTCTGCATTTTCGGCCTCATTGGTGTCTTGCACTGTGTCCAGATCAATGTCGGCCAGCAAAGCCTCGACGTTGAGGCGCATCACGATGCTGACGGTGCCATCCTGAACTGTGAAATCGGCAATCGTCGGTTGCAACTCATGGGCCTGCGCGCGCGTGGTTGTGAACAGACCGACACTTGACAATGCGACCAGCAGCGTCAGCTTTGAAACAACACAAATGAAAGATCGCACCATGAATTTGTCCCGCCTGATTACTGCGCTTTTCTTAGCCGTGCCGCTGGCACCGCTTGCTGCCCATGAATTCTGGATCGTTCCGGAGAAATATCAAGTGGCCCCCGGATCGGCAATCCGCGCTGACTTCAAAAACGGGCAGGAATTCAAAGGCAATACGCTGTCCTACTTTGAGGGCAGGTCGGCACGATTTGAAACTGCTCTGGGGGATGACGTCAAAACGGTAGAGGCCCGTGCGGGCGATGCCCCGGCCCTGCAGATGACCGCGCCCGATGCGGACGGATTGTTGGTTGTGTTGCATGAAACCACGCCCTCGACCATCAGCTACAAGGAGTGGGAAAAGTTCGCCAAATTCGCCACGCACAAGGATTTTCCCGATGCCGAGGCTGATCATACCGCCGCGGGCTGGCCGCGCGACGGCTTCAGGGAAACCTATACCCGTCACATCAAATCCCTGATTGCCGTCGGGAATGGCGCGGGGAGCGACAAATCTTATGGAATGGCCACAGAATTTGTTGCCGTGTCGAACCCCTACGCGCCAGAATTTGATGATCAGATGGTTGTCACGTTGTTATACAATGACCAACCGCGTGCAGATGCGCAGGTCGAAGTTTTTGATCAGGACACAGAGGGCGCTGTTACAATCTCTCTGCACAGAACGGATACGTCGGGCACTGCAACCATCCCCGTGATGGCGGGGCATAGCTATCTGTTTGACGCAGTCGTCCTGCGACCTGCTGCTGATGCAGGCAGCACAGAGAATGCCCCGGTCTGGGAAACGCTCTGGGCGGCGCTGACATTTGCGGTGCCGCAATAACAGCGCTTGAATGCCCGCGCCGACAAAGGCAAAAGTCGGCGCATGACAGAAAACAGAACCCCAGGAAAAACCACGACACCCGACATTCTGTGCATCGGGTCCGTATTGTGGGACATCATCGGACGCTCTGAAACCGCCATGCGGCAAGGCTCGGACATGCCGGGGCGTATCACGCGTCTGCCCGGAGGTGTCGCGCTCAACATTGGCATGGCCCTTGCCCGTTTCGGCCTGACGCCTGCCCTGCTCAGTGCGGTGGGACGCGACGCTGAGGGGGATGAACTGGTCAAGGCCTGCGTTACACGGGGCCTCAATACCAATTACATTTACCGCTCCGATGATCTGCCCACAGACCGCTATATGGCCGTTGAAGGCTCCAACGGTCTGATTGCGGCAATAGCAGACGCCCACTCGCTTGAGGCGGCAGGCGACAAAATCCTGCGCCCGTTCAGCGACGGCAGCCTGCCCGCGCCGTTCAAAGGCGCCGTGGCGCTTGATGGCAATCTGACCCTTGATTTGTTGAACCAGATGGCGCGCAATCCGCTGCTGGCCGAGGCGGATCTGCGCGTGGCCCCTGCATCACCGGGCAAGGCACTCCGTCTCAGCCCTTTTATGGAAGCGCGGCGAGGGACGCTTTATGTGAACCTCGAAGAGGCCGGACTGTTGTGTCAAACGCGTTTCGCCAATTCTGCCGAAGCGGCCGCTGGACTTTTGGCACGAGGTGCTGTGCGCGCGGTTGTAACCAACGGGGGTGATCCCGCCACTGTGGCAGGACCGGATGAAAGTGCCGTCACCCTCGAACCGCCGCGCGTGTATGTGGCGCGTGTCACCGGTGCCGGGGATACCTTCATGGCTGCGCATATTGCCAGCGAACTGCGTGGCCAGGATGCGCCAGCCGCGCTGCAAGAGGCCCTGCAGGCCGCAGCCCTCTATGTTTCGGGAGAAACCAAAATATGATGCCCCTGACCTTTAGCAGCGAAGTCGCGCAGGCCCGCGCCGCCGGCCAACCCATCGTGGCGCTGGAAAGCACGATCATCACCCATGGCATGCCCTATCCGCAAAACCTCGAGGTGGCAGGACAGGTCGAAGATGACGTGCGCAACGCGGGAGCCACACCCGCGACAATCGCGGTGATCGACGGTGCTTTGCACATCGGGCTTGAGCCTGCGCAGCTGGTGTCTTTGGCTCAGGCAAAGGGGGTCGCCAAGTTGAGCCGGGCAGACATGGCCGTCTGCATCGCCACGGGCGGCACCGGAGCGACAACCGTTGCAGCGACGATGATTGCCGCCAATCTTGCGGGAATAAAAGTATTCGCCACCGGCGGAATCGGCGGCGTGCATAAGGGCGCAGAAGAAAGCTTTGATATATCTGCGGACCTGCTGGAATTGGGGCAAACCCCGGTGACGGTCGTGGCTGCGGGGGCCAAGGCGATACTGGATGTCGCCAAAACGCTGGAAGTTCTGGAAACCCAGGGTGTGCCAGTCATCACCGTCGGTCAGGACAGCTTTCCCGCGTTCTGGAGCGCGAGTTCATCGCTGAAATCGCCCCTGCGCTTGGATGATCCGTCAGCCATCGCCAAGGCCCACCGCGCGCGCGCTGATCTGGGATTGCCGGGGGGGCAACTGATTGCCAATCCGATCCCGAAAGACGCAGAGATTCCAGCAAAAGATATGGCGCCCGTCATTGCACAGGCGCAGCGTGATGCACATGCGCACGGGATCGTGGGCAAGGCCGTCACGCCCTACCTGTTGCAGCGCATTTTCGAACTGACCAAAGGGCGCTCCCTGACGGCCAATATTGCTCTTGTCCGTAACAACGCCCGTCTTGGTGCCCAAATTGCCATCGCTTTGGCAGCGGACGCTTCGTAATTTGGGGCATATTCACTGCGCTCCCATTGTAGCAGGGCACCAGAACACTTAGCTATGCGCCGTATTGAGGACCAGAAAACCCTTCCATGACAACACCTTTCGATCCTGAAAAACCACCGCGCCGCAGCATCATCGGGCGGCTGAGGGCCTCGTTTCTGACCGGGCTGGTCGTGATCGCGCCCGTAGGTCTGACGATCTGGCTGATCTGGTCCGTTGTGGGCTGGATTGACGGTTTCGTTCTGCCGCTGGTGCCCAAGAACTATCATCCGGACCGGATGATTCAGGATTTCTTTGGGCTGGATCCCAGCGTGCAGATCAACGTGCGTGGCTTGGGCGTCGTCATCTTTCTGCTCTTTACGATTGTGATCGGTTGGCTGGCCAAAGGGTTCATCGGGCGCAGCCTGATCCGCACCGCCGAAACGCTGGTGGAACGCACGCCGGTCGTGCGCACGATCTATTCCGGCATCAAGCAGATATCAGAGACCATCTTTGCCCAGAGCGAACGAAGCTTTGAGACAGCCTGCCTGATCGAATATCCCCGCCGGGGCATCTGGGCGCTTGGATTTATCTCAACCAATGCCAAGGCAGAGATAGCGGCCAAGACCGACACCTCTGACGAAATGCTCTCGGTCTTTCTGCCCACTACCCCCAACCCCACTTCGGGATTCCTGCTGTTTGTGCCCAGAAAAGATGTGATCGAGCTGGATATGTCGGTGGAAGATTCCGCGAAACTTGTGATCTCTGCTGGCCTTGTCTATCCGCAGGACAAGGAAACGATCGCCCTGTTGCAAGCCCAGCAGGATAGCGTGCGCCAAAAGTAATCAGGTCACGCACCGAAGTTTCTGCATCGCACCTTGGATCAATTGAACATATCAGGCAGATCGATTGACGATTTTTTGCCGATGTCCGCACGGTGATTGGACAGAAACGTGTCGGCAGCAGCATAACCTGCCTCGCGCAATGCTGCGATAACAGCGACATTCGGCACCGTCTTGGTCGCAACCGACAGCTTCGACATCAGATCATCATCGGCAATCATATGGATCCGGACCCGGTGCATCTGTCCCTCGGGCAAAGTGCCATTCTCCAGCAACCGCTGCACAAATTCTATCGCACGCAATTCGCGCAACAGGCTGGAGTTAAAGCTGATCTCGTTTACCCTGTTCTGGATCTGCTGAGGCGTGCGCGGCAATTCCGCCCGCTCCAGCGGGTTGATGTTCACGATGACAACGTCGTCCGGCAGGTCCTTGTCAAAAAGGGGAAACAGCGCCGGATTGCCGGTGTAACCACCGTCCCAGAATGCCTCTACACGGCCTGTAAGGGGGTCATTCATTTCAACCGCCTTGAACAATGTCGGCAGACAGGCGGACGCCAATAATGCGTCTGAAGTGATTTCATCCCCTGAAAACACCTTGATCTTGCCGTTGCGCACCCGTGTTGCGCAGATGAACAGCTTTGGCATGACGGAATCACACACACGGCCGTAATCAAACCGCGCCACGACGTCTTGCAACGGATTGCGGTAAAACGGCCCATAGCTGTAGGGCGAGACAAACTGGGAGATGGTATCCGTCATCGTAAAGGGCAATGCGAATTCCAGCGCCTGAGTGATCGCCCCGACACCGAAAGGTGCCATCCAATGTGTCAGGCGCAAGTCAGAGACGCCCGCGACTTGTTGCCACAGCCAAGCGAGATTTGCCTGCGCACCCTCGCGGCCGCCCTGAACCATGCCCGCCTTGAGTGCAGCCCCGTTAAGCGCCCCGGCGGACGTGCCGGAGATACCGCAGATTTCCAGGTCCTCATCCTCCAGAAGGCGTTGCAGCACTCCCCATGTAAAAGCGCCATGTGCCCCGCCGCCTTGTAGGGCGAGGTTTATCTTTTTCTTTGGCTTGGGGGGCATGCAGTTAACCTTTCAGCTATGATTTTAGGCGCAACGATTTGGAATCTTGACAAAAAAAGACCCCGATTTACCTTAATGTACTCTCGGTCCGGTTGACAGTTCGTATCATTTTCGCGTCTCTGGGGTGTGCTTTGGGGATGCCCCCTGGCGAGAGAGAACGGAACAAAAAGGTGATGCCGGTATGGTAACGAGTGATGAAACCCTGGACTGTTGCATTGTTGGTGCAGGGCCCGCCGGGCTGCAAGCCGCATATTTGTTGCGCAAAAAAGGTCTGAACGTCCGTCTTTTGGAGCGTGGCCCCGCCGTCAGCGGTTTTTTCCGTCGTTTTCCGCGCCACCGCAATTTCATCTCGATCAACAAGGTTCACACCGGGCTGTCCGATCCTGAAGCGCAGCTGCGCTATGACTGGAATTCCCTGCTGAATGACGAAGGACTGAGGGTCGGAGATTATTCCAAAAGGTATTTTCCCAAAGCCGACGAATTTATCACCTATCTGGAACGTTTTGCAGAACCGCTCGAGGATGTGGTCGTGCTTGATGCAGATGTTCGCCATATCGCCAAGGACGACAGCACCTTTGTGCTGAGTTGCGCGGATGGCCGGGAATTTCGCGCGCACCACGTGGTTGTGTCCAGCGGGGTCACACAGCCGTGGTTGCCGCAGGTGGACGGCATTGAGCTGACCGAAAACTACATGGACTTTGAAACCAGATACGAGCGGTATGATAACAAGCGGGTCCTGATTCTGGGTAAAGGCAACGCCGCCTTTGAAACGGCCCAGAAAATGCTGGAGCACGCCGCAGCCATCCATCTGATGAGCCCCAATCCCCTGAAGTTCGCTTGGGACACTCACTTTGTTGGACACGTGCGCGCGGTAAATACCGAGTTCATTGATACGTATCAGTTGAAATCGCAAAACGCTGTGGTTGATGCCAGTCCGGTGCGCATTGAAAAGGATGGCGATACCTTCGTGGTGCACGCCCGTATGACCGCTGCAGAAGATCACGAGATTGTTCTGCGCTACGATCATGTGATCTGTTGCACGGGTTTCCGGTTTGACCCGATGATCTTTGACGAAGACATCCGCCCGCCGCTGGAACATTTCGACAAGTTTCCGCGCATGACGTCGCAGTGGGAATCTACCAAGGTGTCCAATCTGTGGTTTGCGGGCACATTGATGCAAAGCCGTGATTTCAAGAAAACGATGTCGGGCTTTGTGCATGGTTTTCGCCATAACATTGCCGCGCTGGCCCATTTTATCGCAGAGCGCACGCAAGGGACGCCCTATCCCGCCAGCAGTGTTTCTGTCGCCCCTGCCGCGCTGAATGACCTGATCATAGACCGGATCAGCCTGTCCTGCGCGATGTTCCTGCAGCCGGGTTTTCTGGGTGACGTGATCCATCTGGGCGGACCGCAGGCAGGCACACATTATCGCGATATTCCGGTGCAATGGGCGCAGGAAAATATGGGCGTTCTGGGCGAAGAGAGCCTTCTTGTGACGCTGGAATTCGGTAACTTCGGCGCAACACCCACCCATGTCAAACGCGAACACACGGCCTTTGGCGGCGCCCCCGATCCATTCATCCATCCGGTTCTGCGGCATTACCGGCACGGCGAACTCGTGGGGACAGCGCATTTGTCGGATCACCTTGATTCAGACTGGCGCCGTGTTGGTGACAAGGAAGCAGGGGCCGGTACCGTGACGGACATGACGTTTGCCGATCTCGGCCAGACCCTGCCGATTGCCGAAGTTGTACGCGATCAGATCACCGCTTTCCTTGCCGCACAGGGGTTGGAACGCCAGATCGCGGCCCAATAGTTACAATGCGGTCCAGCCGCCATCGACACTGATTGCGGTGCCGGTGATCTGGGCCGCAGCATCCGAACATAAAAAGGCGGTGGTGCCGCCCATTTGTTCCACGGTAGCGAACTCTTTGGAGGGCTGGCGTTTGAGCATGACGTTCTTGATCACGTCTTCGCGGGACATGTCATATTCTTTCATCGTGTCGGGGATCTGCGCTTCGACCAGCGGGGTCAGCACGTAACCCGGGCAGATGGTGTTGGCAGTGATCGGCTCCTCTGCGGTTTCCAGCGCAGTTGTCTTGGTCAGGCCGACAATTCCGTGTTTGGCCGCGATATAGGCGGACTTGTAGGGTGACGCAGTCAAGCCGTGTGCAGATGCGATGTTCACCACCCTGCCCCAACCGGCAGCACGCATCATCGGCAGGGCGGCCGCGGTGGTGTGAAACGCCGATGACAGGTTGATGGCAATGATCGCATCCCATTTCTCAACCGGAAAGTCGGGGATCGCGGCGACATGCTGGATCCCCGCGTTATTCACCAGAATATCGCATCGGCCTGCATCCGTAACCAACCGGCGACATTGATCGCCCTTGGACATATCAGCCTGTATGTAGCGCGCCTTGACGCCGGTCTCGTCTGCGATCTCCGTAGCGATGGCGTGATCTTCTTCGCGGTCGGTAAAGGAATTGAGCACAACATCCGCGCCGGCCCGCGCAAGTTCCCAGGCAATGCCAAGGCCGATGCCAGAGTTGGAACCGGTAATCACGGCCGTTTTTCCGGTCAGATCAATGATAAATGGCATGCTGTGTCTCCTGTAGAAAATGCTGCACTTGCATTATGCGGTCTGGCCTGCGCAAAGGAAACGGACAATCGGATTTTATGGCGCTTCGGGATGTCTGGACGAAGCACAAAAAAAACGCCCGCACGAAGCGGGCGTTAAGTTATTGAGGCAGGTTTCATACAGGCAAGAAACCTATCGAGCAGTAAGGCCTTTATAAGAGATGGGCAGCGTTTCGCCAAGCTAAAAGTTTGAAGTACCTTGTTTCCCGCGTTAACACTTGGCCCAATAAAACAAGGGCAGCGCGAGATTGTTTCGAAAATGGTGACTCATATTTTCCAAAAGGCACGGGGCTTTGCGGCCATTTCTTCACTGATTCTCTGGGCTGTACAGGCACCGGCGGAACCCATGCACGGGATATCTATGTACGGTGACCCTGCCCTGCCACCTGATTTTGTGTCGCTGCCCTATGTGAACCCGGATGCGCCCAAGGGCGGGCAGATCGTTCTGGGCAACACAGGCGGGTTCGACAGCCTCAACCCTTATGTGCGCAAGGGTACAGTACCATGGCAGCTGCGCTTTTTTACCCATGATACATTGATGGGCCGTTCGTGGGATGAACCATTTGCCCTTTATGGTCTTCTTGCCGAATCGATTGAGACAGACGAGGGCCGTACCTGGGTTGAATTCACCTTGCGCGAAGGCACCCGATTCTCTGACGGCGCGCCTTTGACGGTGGAGGATGTGATATTCTCCTACGAGCTATTGGGCACGCAGGGCCATCCGCGCTATCACGGTCTTTGGAACCAGATCGAGACGATTGAACAGACCGGGCCGCGCAAGGTGCGTTTTACCTTTAACACGGATAATCGTGAGCTTGCTCTTCTCGTGGGCATGCGCCCGATCCTCAGCAAATCACAGTGGGAGGGCCGCGATTTTGCCAATGCGCCTTTGGCCGAGGTGCCGCTTGGTGCCGGCCCCTATGTGGTTGCCGACTATGATGCAGGGCGCAAGGTGACATTGACGCGCAATCCCGACTACTGGGGGAGAGATGTTCCGTTCAATGTCGGGCAACACAATTTCGATCAGATCACCCTCGACTTTTATGGTGATGGAACGGTGCTGTTTGAAGCCTTCAAGGCAGGCGAGATTTCTGCGGTGCGCGAATTCAACGCCGAGACATGGGCCAGCCAGTACAATTTTCCCGCGATCGACCGGGGCGATGTGGTGAAGTCGACCTTCCCGCATCAAAAGCCCTCGGGCATGACGGGGTTTGTGATGAACACCCGCCGTCCGCCGTTTGATGACTGGCGCGTACGCGACGCGATGATTGAGGCGTTCAATTTTGAATATATCAACGAAACGCTGACCGGCGGTGACGTGCCCCGCATTTCGTCGTACTTTTCCAATTCCTCCTTGGCGATGCAACCCGGTCCGGCAACGGGCAAGGTCGCGGCCTACCTCGCGCCTTTTGCAGATACGCTGGTCCCCGGCACACTGGAGGGATATGCCCTGCCGGTTGGCAATGGTTCTGCGCGCAACCGGAAAGGTATCCGCGCGGCCCTCGCGCAATTGGAAGCGGCAGGATTTTCCGCCGCTGACGGGGTGATGCGGAACGCGGACGGCGCGCCGCTGACTTTTACCCTGCTCTTGGAAAAGGGCAGCCGGGAGACTCAGGCCATCGGAGAGTTGTTCACAAAGTCGCTGGAGCGGTTGGGCATCAGCGTGGCCGTTGAAACCGTGGATAACGCGCAATACGTTTCGCGCAGCAACGACTTCGATTTCGACATGACCTACTTCCGTCGTGCCCTGTCGTTAAGCCCCGGCAACGAGCAGCGCTACTACTGGGGGACCGAGGCTGCGGATCAACCCGGATCGCGCAACCTTATGGGGGTCAAATCCCCTGCCATTGATGCACTGATCGACACGATGCTGTCAGCGCGGGAATCCGGAGAATTCACCGCCGCGACGCAGGCGCTTGACCGCGTGTTGACGGCCGGGCGGTATGTCATTCCGTTCTGGCAGTTCGACGAAGGGTTGATTGCCCATGATGCCCACATGAAATTTCCCGCATATGTGCCGATCTATGGCGATGGATCGGAATACATGCCGCACGTGTGGTGGTGGGAGGATTGAACCTGACACATCCACAGAGTCCGCCACAAGAAGGTGTAAATGCCTCCGCAACGACTCGACACCCCTTTGCGGATTGTTCGGACATTTCATGATCCGGCGTCAGGCAGCAGAGGGACTTGGCACCGCATTGCTTTTGATCTCGGTGATCGGATCGGGGATCATGGGAGAGACGCTGGCGGGCGGCAATGTCGCCATCACGCTTCTGGCCAACGCGATCGCGACGGGTTGCATGCTCTATGTCATCATCACCACCCTTGGCCCGATATCGGGGGCGCATTTCAATCCGGCGGTCAGTCTTGCCTTTGCCTTGCGCGGCCAATTGCGATGGCAGGATGTACCGGGTTACGTGATCGCGCAGGTCATTGGTGCGATACTTGGGGTCTGGGCCGCGCATATGATGTTTGATCTGCCGATCCTGCAATATTCAACCACCATGCACCGCACAGGCAGCGCGCAGTGGTTTTCCGAAGCCATCGCCACTTTCGGACTGTTGATGGTGATCTTTGGCGGATTGCGCGCACGCCCCGAAGCAGTACCCACACTTGTGGCCCTGTATATTACAGGGGCCTATTGGTTCACCGCTTCCACCAGCTTTGCCAATCCGGCTGTGACCCTTGCACGCGGGTTTTCTGATACCTTTGCCGGGATCAATCCGGGTCATATTCCCGCGTTCATCATGGCGCAGATCGGCGCGATGGCACTTGCGCATTTTGTTCTGCGCGGGCTGTTCGGCGAGGATTGATCGCTCAGGCGAGTGAGGTGACCCACAGGATGGTCGCATCCTCCGCACTGGTTGAAACCACATTATGGCCCATCGTTGCATCGTAATAGGCGCTGTCGCCACGGCGCAATTCGACCGGCTCATAAAATTCAGTGAACAGGCGCACTACGCCGGTCAGCACATACAGAAACTCTTCGCCGTCATGGCGCACCCAGCCGTCAAATTCAGTCATATCGCGGGCTCTAATGCGCGCGCGGTAGGGCAACATCTGTTTCTTGCTGAGCGTATCGGCAAGCAGTTCGTGCTCGTAAGTGGTGGTCGCCTTGGCTGTGCCTTCGTTTGATTTGGTGATCGCCATGCGGCCGTTGACTTTTTCCTGTGCCGGCGGCGTGAAGAGCTGCGGAACAGAAATTTGCAAGCCAGTCGCCAGCTTTTTCAAGGCATCATAGGTCGGCGACATCTGCCCGTTTTCGATCTTGCTGAGGGTAGAGCGTGCAAGCCCTGCCCGCTTGGCGGCCTGTTCCAGCGTCCACCCCTGGGCGGTGCGCAAGGCCCGCACGCGTACGCCCAAATCGACAGGCGGTGCTGCGTCCTGGGTCCCGTTCTCGCGGGCGATCCTGATCATGTTATGAGCGTTGTTTTCGGGCATGGCCGCGCTATACCCTGCACCTGTCCGCCTTGCAACGCAGGCTGCTCTGGGGTAGCGCGCAATCATGTCCTACGAAATCAATCCATCCTCCTTTAATCTGGCGCAGTATGTCCTGGCCCGTGGCGCGCGAAGCCCGGACAAAATTGCGCTTTCCCTGCTTTATGAGGATCACACCGAGGAATGGCGCTATGACCGGTTGATTGCGTCCGTGCGCGGGATCGCTGCGGGCCTGTTGCAATCGGGGCTTGTGGCCGGTGATATCGTGCTGATGCGTCTGGGAAACACGCCTGACTTCCCGCTGGCCTATCTGGGCGCCCTAGCAGCCGGGCTGGTACCGGTGCCGACGTCATCCGCCCTGACCCAAGCAGAGGTCGCGGGGATGATCGCCACATTGGCCCCGCGCGCGGTATTGCTTGACCCTGTTGTCGCCTGCCCTGCTCATGACAATATCATCCCGCTGTCTGAACTGCGTACCATGCGCGATCTGCCCCCCGCAGACTGGCATCTGGGCCAAGCGGAACGGCCCGGATACATCGTGTTCACCTCCGGCACGTCCGGAAAGCCTGCCGCTGTATTGCATGCCCATCGCGCGATCCTTGCGCGACGGATGATGTTTGACGGGTGGTACGGGCTGGGGCCGGAAGACCGCATGTTGCATGCTGGCGCGTTTAACTGGACCTATACGCTTGGCACAGGATTGATGGACCCATGGACTGTCGGGGCCACCGCCCTGATCCCGGCACCGGGAACAGCGCCCGCAGATCTGCCCGCCTTGCTGCGGACCCATCGAGCCACATTATTTGCCGCAGCACCGGGGGTCTTCCGCCAGATTCTGGCCTCGGACGCCGATATGGCCCTGCCCGATCTGCGCCACGGGCTAAGTGCGGGGGAAAAAATGGCGACGCCCGTGCGCGCTGCCTGGGAACGCGCGACAGACAGACAGGTCTACGAAGCGTTTGGCATGTCGGAATGTTCGACCTTTATTTCAAGCTGCCCGTCCCGTCCCGCACAGGGCAGCGCGGTGGGTTGCGCCCAGCAGGGCCGCAAGGTTGCGATCTTGGATGCGGCGGGTCCGGTAGCGGATGGCACGCCTGGCACCATCGCCATAGATTGCAACGATCCGGGCCTGATGCTGGGGTATTTCGGTGCGCCTGACGAGACGGCCAAACGGTTTCAGGGCCAGTGGTTTCTGACCGGCGATCAGGGCGTGCGCGACAGCGACGGGCAGATCACTTATCTGGGGCGCGCTGACGACATGATGAACGCGGGTGGCTTTCGCGTCTCCCCGCTGGAGGTCGAAGCCGCCCTTGCAACCATCCCCGGCGTCAGCGGCATCGGTGTGGCCGAGGTGGAGGTCAAGCCGGACGTGCATGTCATCGCCGCCTTTTACACCGGTCCTGCTCCACTGGACGATGCGGCGCTACAGGCGTATGCGAAAGACAAGCTGGCACGGTACAAACAACCGCGCCTTTATATCCATTTGCCAGAACTGCCGACGGGCGCAAACGGCAAGCTGCAACGCCGCGCCCTGCGCGTGGCCTTTGAGGCCTCCAGAACATGACCGATGCGATCAAACTTGATATTATGTCCGACCCGATTTGCCCGTGGTGCTATATCGGCAAGGCCCATCTGGACCGCGCCCTGACGGATCACCCGAACCACCCCTTTGCGATTGAATGGCATCCTTTCCAGCTGAACCCGGATATGCCGGCGGCAGGCATGGGACGGCGCGATTATCTCGAAGGAAAGTTCGGCGGTAAGGAAGCCGCAGTGCGCGCCTATGCGCCGGTTGTGGAACATGCAAAGGCGGCGGGCCTGAAGATCAATTTCGAGGCGATGCAGCGCACGCCAAACACCCTTGATGCCCACCGGTTGATCCATTGGGCGGGGATCGAAGGCCGCCAGACCGCGGCTGTCTCGGCGCTGTTTCATGCCTATTTCGTGGATGCCCGCGATATTGGCGATGCAGAAGTGCTTGCGGACATCGCCGACGGGATCGAGATGGACGCAGCCGTTGTGACACGCCTGCTGGCCTCGGATGTGGATAGTGACGATATCCGCGCCCGCGACGCACATTCCCGCAAGATGGGCATCAATTCGGTCCCGACCTTTATCGTGGGGGGGCAACACGCGGTCCCCGGCGCGCAGCCGCCTGAACTCTGGGCGAAGGTAATTGCGGATATCACCAAACCTTCATGAGCACTGCGTCTATTGAGTCACAAAACACTGACGGTTGAACGCTACCCTCTTATCAACCCGCTGCGATTGCCATAACATGAACCTGTTAAGAGGCGTCAGATCTCATAAACAAGAGCGGGTAAAATGGCAGGCATCGAAAAAACACCGGACGCGGTGCATGAAATACGTGAAACCTCCGACCAGCATAAAATCTTAATGGGACCGGTCAGCAGCATCCTTGGTGTTGCGTCTGATTTTCCATTGCGCAAATTGGGGATCAGGGCAATCTGGCGCAACGAAGTGGGTGACGCCGCATGACTGCCCACCTCCCGTCACCCCGTGTGGTGTTGAGCTATGGTGTGTTTGACCGGCTGACCCCGGCCCATGCCCATCGCCTCCAAATATTGTCAAAAATGGGTAGCGATCTGATTATCGGATGCGCAACAGATGCTTTTTGTGCACGTCAGGGCTGGCAGCCGAAAATGCGGTACGCGCAACGCCGTGCATTATTGGAAAGCTGCCGGTTTGTGGACCGGGTGATCGCACAGGACAGTCTGTCACAAAAGCGCACTGACATTGTGAACTACAATGCCTGCATTGTTGCTCTGGCGGCGCAATACGAGGGCTGTTTTGATGATCTGCGCGACCTGGCACAAGTGCGCTATCTACCCCAAATGCCTGAATTTATATCAAAAGATATTCCGATGGTTGCCGTCGGGTGAAAGCGGCATTTTCTTCATTGAATTCAACGCAACCGTAGGTTACCCCTGACGCGAGTTGGCGTCATATTCCGGATGCCACGGTCCGGAGTTTATTGCGTGCCTTCAAAAACAACTAAGGATGCCGTAATCGGTCGGGTGGAGTTTGTCGCTTTGGCGGCGATGATGTTTGCGATAGTTGCGTTTTCCATGGACGCAATGTTGCCCGCCCTGCCAGAGATTGCTGCAGAGCTTTCCCCCGATTTTCCCGAACGCGCACCGCTGGTCTTGACCGCATTCTTCATGGGTCTGGGCGTCGGGACCTTTTTTGCCGGCCCGTTGTCTGACGCATTTGGCCGGAAGCAGCTGATGATTTCCGGCTCTGTTTTGTACATAGCAGCTTCGGCCGTGGCCTGGGCCAGTTCATCGCTTGAAGTCATGCTGATCGCGCGCGTCGCTCAGGGCCTTGGGGCCGCAGGGCCAAGGGTTGTCGCGATGGCCGTCACGCGTGATTTGTTCTCGGGACGGGAAATGGCACGCGTCGTATCCTTTATCATGATGGTTTTCGCAATCGTTCCGGGTTTTGCCCCGGCGATGGGTGTGGCAATTATTTCGTTTTCCGGTTGGCACGGAATTTTTCTGGCCTTCATCATGTTCTCCTCGATTTCAACGATCTGGATGATCTTCCGCCTTCCGGAAACCCTCAAGGTCGAGGATCGTCGTCCGCTGCAGTTTGGCTTGATAGGTGGCGCGCTGCGCCAGATATTCGCCAACCCAACGGTGCGGCTTTCTATTATCGCCCAGACTCTGGCCATGTCGATGCTGATCGCCATGCTGCTCCAGGTGCAGCAGATCTATTCCGTCACCTTCGCGCGCGCGGAAACCTTTGCTTATTGGTTCGGTGCCACTGCGCTGATTTCTGCGAGCGCAAGCTGGATCAACGCGATGCTGGTCGTGCGTTTCGGGATGCGCCGTCTTGTGACGCTGGCCCTTGGTGTCCAGATCGTGCTGTCGAGCCTGATCCTGACCTTTAATCTGACCGCACTGTCGGAGCCATACGGATTTGCCGTTTTTGTTATCTGGCAAATCACCTTGTTTTTGCAGGCTGGCCTGACGTTGGGCAACCTGAATGCCATCGCAATGGAACCGATGGGGCATATCGCTGGCATGGCTGCCTCCATCATTGGAGGCATTTCGACAGTGTTTGCCGCGTTGATCGCTGCGCCTATTGCGCTGGTCTTTGACGGTACTGTAACGCCCCTCTTGATCTTTATGCTTGTGCTCGGAACGGTCGGATTTTTGCTGATGCTCCAGATGGGCCGGATCGAAGCGCGCAACACGTTGGCGGAGTAGTTCGGGGCTAACGGGCGCCTTCAACTGCAGTTAATGGTCACTTCGACATCGGTGTAAAACACCCCTGCAATCCGGCGTATCACATCACCGGTACGGGCAAACTCCGTGTACCCGGCGGGGCAGATCTCAGCCGCGCGCCGTGCAATGGCGCCGCTTGAAACGGGGGGATCCCAAGTGCATTGCTGCGCGTCAACCGGAACCGGTAGACACTCTGCCCCGCCTCGGTCCGGCCAGTTGCCACAGGCACGCGCGGCGATGTCGTGGGCACGTCATCACAAGCAGCAAGCCCCAGTGCAGAAAAAACACTACATACTTCAGCATCGCCCCTCACCCCTTGGCTTTCAAACCCTTTTCTTTCGCAATGACATGTTCTGCCAGATCGCGGGCAATGGCAAATGCGCCTTTGATCTTGTCCACGTCGTTTTTCCAATCGCGGCGCACCACGATCTTGTTGTCTTTCACCTTTGCCAACCCGCGCTGGTCCTGAATGAAGCTGACCAGTCCTTCGGGCGAGGCAAATTTATCGTTGTGGAACTGAATGGTTGCCCCTTTAGGCCCGCCGTCCAGTTTGGAAATTCCGGCGCGCTTGCACATCGCCTTGATCCGCACCACCAGCATCAGGGTGTTCACTTCTCGTGGTAACTTGCCGAAGCGGTCGATGAGTTCTGCTGCAAATCCTTCAAGCTCCACCTTGGTGGAGAGGCCGGACAGGCGGCGATAGAGGCCAAGGCGTACATCCAGATCAGGTACATAGGCTTCGGGGATCAGCACCGGCACACCCAGATTGATCTGCGGCGCCCATTGATCGTCCGCCGCTGACAGGCCTTCCATCTCACCTGCCTTGATCTTGGCAATCGCCTCCTCCAGCATGTTCTGATAGAGTTCAAAGCCGACATCGCGCATCTGGCCCGATTGTTCTTCGCCCAAAAGGTTCCCTGCACCGCGAATATCAAGGTCTTGGGACGCGAGGGTAAAACCCGCGCCCAACGTATCGAGCGACCCCAGTACGCGCAGACGTTTTTCTGCCGTGGCAGTCAGTTTCGCGCGGGGTTTGGTGGTCAGATAGGCATAGGCACGTGTTTTGGAACGCCCCACCCTGCCCCTGATCTGGTAGAGCTGCGCAAGCCCGAACATATCCGAGCGGTGCACGACCATTGTGTTCGCAGTGGGAATATCGAGGCCGGATTCAACAATTGTTGTGGCCAGCAGAACATCGAATTTACCGTCGTAAAAGGCGTTCATACGGTCATCAAGCTCTCCTGCGGCCATCTGGCCATGGGCAACCACATAGGTGAGTTCGGGAAGCTGATCCTTCAGGAAGGTCTCGATCTCCGGCAGATCCTTGATACGCGGGACCACGTAGAACGACTGCCCGCCGCGATAATGTTCACGCAGCAGCGCCTCGCGCAGGGTCACCGCGTCAAATTCGCTGACGTAGGTGCGAATTGCCAGCCGGTCCACCGGTGGCGTGCCGATAATGGACAGATCGCGCACCCCGGTCAGGGACAATTGCAGCGTGCGCGGGATCGGCGTTGCCGTCAGGGTCAGCACATGCACATCCGTGCGCAGCGATTTCAGCCGTTCCTTGTGGGTCACGCCGAAATGCTGCTCCTCGTCGATCACCAGCAGGCCGAGGTTCTTGAAACGGATGCTCTTGGCCAGAAGCGCATGGGTGCCGATCACGATGTCACAGGTGCCTTTGGCCATCGCATCACGGGTTGCGTTCGCTTCCTTTGCAGAAACGAAGCGCGACAGCGTGCGCACCTCGATTGGAAACCCGCGAAAGCGTTCTGCAAAAGACTTGTAGTGTTGGCGCGCCAGCAATGTCGTCGGGGCAACCACGGCCACCTGCACACCCGACATGGCGGCAACAAAGGCCGCGCGCATCGCCACTTCGGTCTTGCCGAAACCGACATCGCCGCAAACCAGCCTGTCCATCGG
>JBARUV010000182.1:0-26398 GCA_049645905.1 Sulfitobacter sp. | reverse complement strand
TCCTTGATCGGGGGCCGTTTGACGTAGAAGGAGACATCGCGTTGATGCGCGCCCACAAGATAACCCACGTCATTGCCAAAAACGCCGGCGGCAGCGGTGCGCGTGCCAAACTGGACGCGGCGCGCGCGCTTGGTTTGCCCGTGATCATGGCTGACCGCCCTGTCCTGCCAAAGGCCCAAACCGCTGCTACCGTCGGTGAGGTTATGGCGTGGCTCGATCACAGCGCGGATCTGGGCGTATAGACATATCGACCTACCCGTCTCGTTGCAGAGTTGCCGACCAAAACAACTGTGCGCATATCTGCCATTTCCGGCGTCGCTTCGCCCAAGGTCACTGTTTTAAGTGCCTGATCCGGGGTGCTGACAGCGCGGGCGAATGTGATCAGACGATCCAGCCCGCATTCTTCGCGCAATACATCCAGCGTCTTTTCGAATCCGTGCGGGCGCGACTTGGAGCGGGGGTTGTAAAACGCCATCGCAAAATCGCCCCGCGCAGCCATGCGCAACCGGTTTTCGACCATGTCCCAAGGCTTAAGATTGTCACTGAGGTTGATGGCACAGAAGTCATGCCCCAGAGGCGCGCCAGCCGCCGCAGCCGCGGCCAGCATCGCAGTAATACCGGGCAGCACACGAATGTCGATGTCGATAAATTCCGGATGCTGCTCTACTGCCTCAAACACGGCCGAGGCCATGGCAAAGACACCCGGATCACCCGACGAGACCACCACCACGCACGCGCCCTGTGCAGCCAGTTGCAGCGCGTGCAAGGCTCGGTCCAGTTCTACCCGGTTGTCTGTGGGGTGCAGATTTAACCCGTCGCGCGGCGCAACGCGGGCGACGTAGGGAATATATCCGATGATATCGGTTGCCTGCGCCAAGGCGGCCGTTACCTCCGGCGTCACAAGATCATCGCGCCCCGGACCAAGCCCTGCAATGGCGATCCAGCCCGTCACTCTGCGACCTCGGGCCTACGGCCCTGCCCATGCACCAACACAATCGCGAAGTACGGGCAATCGTCGTCGTCCACGTCGACCAGACGCGCGACGCGTTGGCCGGGCATGGAGCCCTTTTCAACCAGCCATGCGTCTTCCAGCCGTCCGGTTGCTACCAGCGCGCGGCGTACTATTGGCAGGTTGCGCCCGGTCTTCATCACCACCAGCGCATCGGCGCGTTTCATGTGTTCGATCAAATCTGTCTCTGGCAATGTGCCCATCAGCACTGACAGCACGTCGTCGCCCCAGGTGAAAGGATCGCCAAGGGCGTTCCAACAACCGACCATACCGGGGATTGCCGGCAAAACCTCAACCTCTGCACGGCCCTGAAGACGCGTGTGCAGATGCATGAACGAGCCATAGAAAAACGGATCGCCCTCACACAGGACAACGACCTCGTTATCTTTCGCCAAGGCGTCAAGCTTGTCCGTCCACTCGGCGTAAAAATCGACCATCAGCCGGCGATATTCCTCGCTGTCGAATCGCAGTTCGGTGGTGACCGGATACTCCATCGGGTATTCCACCACATCGTTGCGCAACATACCCTGAACGATGGCACGGGCCTGACCGGAACGGCCTTTTTTGCGGAAATAGGCGATGTGTTTCGCAGCGCGGATCACGCGGTCTGATTTGACACTCATCAGGTCCGGGTCGCCGGGGCCGAGGCCCGCGCAAATGATCTTGCCCATTGTTTACTCCACCCTGCTGGCAAGGGCATTGACCGCCGCCACGGTAATTGCCGAGCCGCCCAGACGACCCTGCACGATCATGGAGGGCACTGGCAGGTCAGCCATCAGTGCTTCCTTGCTTTCTGCCGCACCAATGAATCCGACAGGACAGCCGATGATCGCCGCCGGACGCGGGCATTCGGGGTCCACCAGCATGTTAAGAAGATGAAACAGCGCGGTGGGGGCGTTGCCGATAGCAACTACCGCACCTGCCAGATGAGGGCGCCACAGTTCCAACGCGGCAGCCGACCGCGTGTTGGCCATCTCTGCGGCCATTTCAGGTACTTTAGGGTCTCGCAGGGTGCAGATCACTTCGTTCTCGCGCGGCAACCGTTTGCGGGTGATCCCTTCGCTGACCATGTAGGCGTCGCAAAGGATCGGCGCACCGTTTTCAAGCGCGGTTCGGGCTGCAACGGCCATACCGTCAGAAAACCGGATGTGCTTTTCCAGTCCGACCATGCCGGCGGCATGAATCATTCTTACCGCAACGATTTCTTCCTCTGGCGTAAATCCGGCCAAGGCGGCCTCGGCGCGGATGGTGGCAAAGGACCGGCGATAAATCTCGGCGCCGTCGGTGATATAGGTATGGGGCATCAGATCGCCTTGATTATGTCGGAGAGGGATAGACCGGTTTGCGCAGGCAGATCGTCCGCACTGCCATTTCGGATCAGGCTAAGGCCATCGGGTCTGCCGGTTACGGTCAGTTGCGCGATTTTAGGATGCGCACAGCCCTTGGCACAGCCCGAAACATGGCAAAGCTCCCCCATCGGAATACGGGCGGAAAGAGCGCGCGCTAGGGGGCGCGTTTCGATAAATCCCTGCGGACACCGCGGCGCGCCGGTACAGGCGACAACACGTAGTAAAGGGTCAGCGGCATCAGTGATCAGACCGTCAATATCGGGCAATTCCTGTGCGCTTTCCACCAGCACCATGCGCCACGGGGTCATGCGCAACCCACCGTGTTTTGCAAGGCTTGATAGTGTTTGAACCTGTAACTGCCCAAATGCGAACCCTACCAGCGCACCAAGAGGAGTCGGCCCGGGTACAGGCACATAAGTTTGGGACTGACGCTTTACGTTGTGGCCGGATGGCACGGGTTTGCCGTTGGCCAGCAGAGCCGACATTCGTCGTTCGTCGCTGCGGGAGGCTAAGAACCATTGCGCAAGCGCAAGCGCCTCGGTCACTGCAGTTTGGCGCGTTACGGGCTTGCCAGTATCTGACCCTTCAGCCACCAGAATTAGATCCCCGTCCGCGCTGCGTTCCAGCCGAACATCCGCTGAAGCGTTTTGCAGCACCGGTGCCCTTCCGGTGTCTACTGCAAAACCGAATTTATTCGGAATTTCCGGAGCATCGCCACTAGCCAGTGCATCGCTCAGCGCGGTGACCAGTGCTTCGGTCTCGTCCCCTGTTTGCCAGAACGGTGTGACCATCACGTTGCGCCGTGCTTCAATCGCTGCATTAGGGTCGAGCAGACCCATGCGGCTCAAACCTTCAAGAATTGCGGGATGGCTCGCAGCGCTCACACCTCGCAACTGGATATTGCACCGGCTCGACAGGTCCAGCAGGCCGTTTCCATGGGCGGCGGCCAAGGTTGCCAGCCCGTCTGCCTGCGCACGCCGCAAGCGCCCGTTGAAGGGACGGACGCGAACCACCAGCCCGTCGCCCGACATCATCGGGGACAGCGCACCGGGACACCAGCCTTTGACTTGTGGCGCATTGTTCATTCGGCGGCATCCATTGCGGCGGTGATCGAATTGCGGCGTGTCATCCAAAGGCCCGCATCACGCAGCGCGGCGAAACGGTTACGCATTTCTTCCAGCGCCTTCGGGTTTTCGTCCTGCATAAAACGCACCAGGTCACTGCGACCCAATGTTGCGTCAAAATAGAGGTCAAACAGATGTGCAGGCACGTGGCGCGTCAGGTGGGCGAAGGCAGCAAGGTTATCAAGGGTCGCGGCAATCTCCGCCGCGCCGCGAAAGCCATGGCGCATCATGCCATCGGCCCAAGCAGGATTGGCTGCGCGGGCGCGCACGACGCGGGCAATTTCTTCGGGCATGGACCGTGCGCGAGGGGTGCCCACACGGGTGCTGTCCACATGGTACATCGCCGGTTCAGGCGCGCCGAGGTGCGCCATCGCGGCGGCAAAACCGCCCTCATGCGCGGCATAATCCGACGACAAAAGGACATCTGTTTCCGTCAGATCCTGCACATGGGCAAACCCGTCGGCTTTCCTCAGGCGGTCTTCCAGCCCTGCGCGATCCTGCTGCGCATCGCCTTTGGCATCCAGCGCCCATTCCGACCCTTTCAACCAAGCTTCCCCCGCTGCAGCGCGTCCTTGGGCAGAGTAATCCTGCAACGCGCTTTCCATATTCATGCCGTAAAGCCCCGGTTTAGGTCCGAAAACACGGTGCGCCTTGTGTTTGTAAGGGTTCATGTCGTCCGCTTCTTCGCGGTTGGCCAGCGCTGTGGTCCCGGCCTCAAAAATGCCCGCCAGACCCGGAAAAATATCGCGGAACAGGCCGGAAATGCGCAAGGTTACATCAATGCGCGGGCGACCAAGCTGGGTCAGAGGCAGAATTTCAAAGCCTGAAACGCGGTCACTGCCGTCGTCCCATTTCGGCGCAAGCCCGGCAAGGTGCATGGCCATCGCCACCTCTTCACCCGCTGTGCGCATTGTGGCCGATCCCCAGAGATCAACAACCAGACCGCGGGGATAGTCACCATTGTCCTGCAAATGGCGGCGCAGCAGTTCTTCGGCAAGTTTCACGCCTTGGGAGTAAGCCGCGCGAGATGGCACGGCGCGGGGATCGACGGAGTAGAGGTTCCGTCCTGTCGGTAACACATCAGATCGTCCCCGATGAGGCGACCCGGAGGGGCCGGATGCAACGCGTTTGCCATCAAGCGCCGACAACAAACCATCGTTTTCCCCCTGTGCAGAGCCAAATATATGCAAACCGTCGCCATATTGGCTTTCTTTGATGTCACAGACAAAGCGGTCGATGCGGGTGATCGCTTCGGCTTCGCTCGCATCCCCCGCGAGGCCAAGATCCTGTTCGACGCCCGCTGCCTGCGCCTCGTCTCGAATTGTGGCCACGAGGCGGTCACGGCGTGCCGGATCAAGTCCGTCAGCAGTAGAATATTCATCGAGAAGCCGCTCAAGTCGCAAGAGTGCTTCGGGTGTTTCCGATTCCGCCAGTGGGGGCGGAACATGGCCCAGTGTCACCGCGCCAATGCGGCGCTTGGCCTGTGCCGCTTCACCGGGATCATTAACAATAAATGGATAGATGACAGGAAGGTCGGCAATCAGTGCTTCGGGCCAGCAATCGTCGGACAGGGCGACTGATTTTCCAGGCAGCCATTCCAGGGTGCCGTGCGCGCCGATGTGAACCAGCGCATGATGCCCTTGGGCACGCAGCCAGAGGTAGAAGGCCACGTAGGAATGGCGTGGGACCCGGGCGAGGTCATGATAATCAGTGTCCCGCGCAGAAATAGCCCCGCGTTCGGGTTGCAATGCCACCAGAGCGTTGCCACAGGATTGAGCAGGGAATTGGAACGCCCCTTTGCTGAACAGGGGGTCGTTGTCTGGCGTGCCCCATGCGGTCTGCAAGTCGGCACGTAGACCGTCAGGAAGTGTCTCTAACGCAGCGAGATAGTCGGCCAGAGGCCACGCAATGTGGCTCTTTGGCAGGGATTTTCCAAAGCCGATTGTGGGCCGCACAGAATATCCGGCATTCGCGAGCGTCAGCAACATATCCTCCGCACTTGCCAGTGCATCAAGGCCGACCGCATGCGCAATCTGATCGTCACGGCCCGGATAAGTGGACAGCACCAGCGCAACTTTCCGGCAATCCCGCGGCGACTTAGAAAGTCGGTGCCAACCGTCGATACGATCCACAACAGCTTCAATCCGTGCAGCGTGGGCGCGATGCGAAAAGCGTGCGTATTGCAGGTGTCGGTCTCTCTTCTCCGGCGCTTTGAAGCTGACGACACCCGTAAAAAGTCGTCCATCGACTTCGGGCAAAACGACGTGCATTGCCAGATCAGCAGGGGATAAACCGCGTTCGCTCTCTGCCCACTCCTTTTTGCGTGCCGTGGACAGTGCCACCTGAAAAACAGGGCAACCGGCCGCATCAAGAGGGGAAGTGCCATCAGCGCCACGTCCGGAAAACGCTGTGGCGTTGACGATGGCGACGGGCGCCAACTGCGCCAAGGCCGAGGGCAGGAAATCACGGGCGACGGGGGATTTCAGCGACGGGGCGAACAGTCCAACAGCGTTGAAGCCACGCAAGCGAAAGGCGCGGATCAGCGCATCAATCGGAGCCAGGTCAGCGGCCGTCAGATAACTTCGGTAAAAGGTGACGGCGATGGTGTCACCGCCAGTCTCTACGAAGGGCAATACGCCGTGGTCAGGGTCGTAGTACCCGCATTCCGGAACGGTCTTGGCCCCGGGCACGGGGCCCGCATAAAGACCTGCGGCAAGCGCGAGTTGCGCAAGCGCCGCTTGGGCGGCAACGGCGCCGCCGGCATCACATAGATGTTGTAGGCGCCGGAGTGTCGAAACAGGTAAAGTAGAGTGGGCGTCAAGCGTAGGGTCTTCGCGCCCGTCCGCAGGCAGAACAGCAAGGGCAATGTCGTTGCGCCGGGCGAAATCCTGTAACTGCATGATACCATATGGCCAGTAGTTTTCGCCACCAATCAGGCGGATCAGGATGCCTTTTGCGCCGATTAGAGTCGTCTCAAGGTACTTATCAACCGATGCAGGGTGGCGCAGTGCAGTCAGGTTGCACAGGCGCAGCGTCGGAAGATCCCCGTCCGGCCCACCGGCACGATGCCAGCCCGCCGCGAAAGCACCAAGGTCGCTGTCGGAGAACGACAGAACCACCAGATCGGCGGGCGTTTGCCCGGGATCATAGGGGGTCTGGGTATCCTCCAGCCCGTGGCTTTCGCGGAAGACGACGTGCATTTACCTAGGCGCCCAGCGTCGCGCGAATGGCGGCCGTGTCGATGTGATCATGCTCTGCGATGACAACCAGATGGCCTTGACGCGGGGTATCGCCCCACGCGCGGTCGAATTGTTGGCGCACGCGGGCACCAACAGCCTGAACAAGCAAGCGCATTGGTTTGCCCTCAACAGCGACGTATCCTTTGACACGTAGAATGTGCTGATCGCGGGCCAGCGTTTCGATTGCTGCAACCAAAGCATCTACATCCGCGATTTCCGGCATCGGCACCACAATGGTTTCGAAATCATCATGTTCATGGTCATCCGCCCCGTCATGATGCGAAGGGCGTGCGGCCAGATCATCTTCGGCGGCGGCATTCAGGCCCAGAATGATCTTGGGATCAATCACGCCCTCGCTCATCGGCAGGATCGGGATTTTGCGCGGGCTTTCCGCTTCAATCACTTTGCGGGCTGCTGCCAGCCCCGTCTCGCCTGCCAGATCGGCCTTGGACAACAGGATGATATCGGCGCATGAAATCTGGTCTTCGAACACTTCGGACAGGGGTGTCTCGTGGTCGATGCTGTCATCCGCCAGACGCTGCGCATCTACAGCGGCAACATCAGGCGCAAAGGTGCCTGCCGCGACTGCTTCGGCATCGGCCAGAGCAATCACGCCATCGACGGTTATTCTCGATCGGATCGCAGGCCAGTCGAACGCTTTGAGCAGCGGCTTGGGTAGGGCCAGACCGGAGGTTTCGATCAGGATGTGATCGGGGCGTGTCGGCATAGCCATCAGCGCCTCGATCGTCGGAATGAAATCATCCGCGACTGTGCAGCAGATGCAGCCGTTGGCCAGTTCCACGATATTTTCTGCAGGGCAATCCTCATCCGCGCATGACTTCAGGATGTCGCCGTCTACCCCAACTGTGCCGAATTCATTGACCAAGACGGCAAGGCGTTTGCCTTTGCTATGGGTCATCAAGTGGCGGATCAGGGTGGTTTTCCCCGACCCCAGAAAGCCGGTTATCACGGTCACGGGGATTTTCGACAGATCGCTCATTCGGCGGCTTCCTTTACGGGGTACTGAGGCGGTGTGAAAGGCGGGATACGCCCAAGGCTTTGTTTGCGGAATATGACAGGGCGTTCACGCCACGGCACAAGTCCATCGGTTGTTGCGGCATACGCAGCAGCACCAGCAAGGATATCTGCGGCATCATCGCGGGTCAGACGACCATAGACATAAGACCACTTGCCGGGGGCAGATAAAGCGACGGCTGCGCCTTGCGAACAGGCCGACAGGCAGGCAACGCCTACAATTTCGACGCCCTCTGGCGCATCTTCCGCCGTCAGCGCGTCGTGCAGAAGTGCACCCGGTCGCGGCGCATCTTCTTCCAGCACTTCGCCGGCGCGGCATGTGGTGCAAACATAGAGAGTGGCGGTCATTGGCAGTTCCTATTCAACGCTGACGGTAGCACTGGCTTTGATTGGCTCACCTGCCAGTGCAAGCGGGCGATGATTGTTGGCGTTCAACGTTACCTCAACCAGAACCTCGCCGTCAGGAAGACCGTCCAGATGCATCCAAGGGCCGTATAACCGCCCCTGTTTCACACCGTTCACATAGACATGGGCGTGGCCTTGCCCTTTGGCGTGGTCGAGGCTGGCTCTCCGGGGCGAGAATTCGAAGTTTTCGACGATGACATGGAGGTTGTAGCCCGCCATAGCGTCTTTGGTCATTTCAATCGAAAGATCTGGCGCGTCTGCTGCATCAACCTCGATTGGGGTGTCGTGATCCATGCCATGGTCCATCGCAGCGTGGTCCATACTCACGCCGTGCTCAGCGGGGTCTGCATGGTCATGGCCGTCAAATGTGACACCCATGCCTGCAGCCGTGACAAACCCGATACCGCCGCCGAATATCAACCCGATAACAAAGAGTGCGAGCGTTCTCATGCTGTCTTTGCCTCCTGTGTTCCTTCGTATTGCCAGAAGTATCCTGCAAAGCAGCCCAGTAGAACCCATGCCGCCAGACCAACACCAAAGGCGCGGGCAGCGAAGAGCGCACCGATTTCGGTGGGCACAGGGCCGGTGAACGTATCAGGTTCAGGCGCACCGATAACATGCGGGGCCAGAAGCAGGATCACCGCAACCCCCCATGGCATCCATGATTTGCCGAATGCCAGCAACCATAGCGCGACAGCCGCCGCGCCCGCTGTCGAGAACCACCAGACCTGGCGTGCAGTCACGTCGGCAGCCGCTGCACCGGGAACTTCTGGGGCAAGCGTGAAGCCCGGAGCCAGATGGAAGGCAACAAAACCTGCGATACCCCAAAGGATGCCTGAACGGCCGTCAATGGTGGCGCCACGATCCTCGGCAATGCTCATCACCGCAATCATGATCAGGGCGTAGCCCGTATATGTCAGCATGGTAAAAATCAGGCTGAGGCCATCGCGCATAAGGTCCAGACCTGGCAGGTCAGGGTGGGCCGTCACCGGCTCAGCCCCGAAATGGACAAGTGCGCCAGTCTCATAAAGTTCGGCATGTAGCAATACGGGCTGCACAAAGTAGAGCTGCAAAATGCCTGCGATCAGGCCTGCGAGCGCGCCTGCAAAAAGAGAGCTGATGACATATCTGGGTATCATATTTGTTCCGTCAAAGAAATTGCGCGCGGCGACCTAGAAAACGCTTTCACGGCGCACCCCACATCAAAGAGGACGCATCACGTTACGTCTGTTTCGGAGAGCCGGACCTAGCGCTGTGTGCCGCGTGCTTATCAACCACATACAACGCCTAAGGCCCCGCATTGCAGGGCCGTGACATCGGATGCGGCCCCGAGGGCTTAGTGGCAGGGAAAACCTGTCGCGTGACGCACGTCATGTGCGGCATCGTGCAGTGCAGCAGCCTGTACATGGCCTGTGATCGAAATCAGGGTCACGCCGAGGATCGCGGCAAACACGGCGGGAATGAAACGGGCGCGGCTTTGCGTCAGCGTCTTGGTCTTTGTCATCATCTGTCTACTCCTTACCGTCACACCCGACGGCATATTGCGTTTCGCTCTTGCCTGGCAGGTCTCCTGGCTCGCGGATCAGCGCCTTGGCCCGCCTTCCCTGACCTGACGGTCAAGTGGCATGAGGGGCTCAAAGCTCTCCGCTTACAGTCGCGGGGGCGGCTTCGGCATATAACGTCGTTACCGAATTCCCTTTTCGGTCCCACACCCCGGGGGGTGATTAGCGGAACACCAAGCCTTTGCAATGTCTCATTTCCGAAAGGTCCGCGCAAGGATGAATAGCGACGCACAAGGGCCCGGAAACGCTTCTTTCCGGTCAGGGTATGGTATCTGACCCAAAAATATTGATGGTACAGGTCAGGTCGGCACCGAATCCCCCGTCGCCGTCAGGAGCACCCCACCCGCATGAACCGCACAACCCTCGCTATATTGATTTCACTGTTTGCACTGGTGTTGTTTGACGCCATGGGGCTGATTATCAAGGGATTGAGCGATGATTACGGGGCGGCTGAGCTCTCCGCATATCGCAACCTGTTCGGACTTATTCCCGCAGGCATTGCGCTCTGGTGGTCACAGGACTGGCACCGTTCGGGGCGCAAAATGACGTTCCGGCAATGGAAGCTGGCGTTGTTACGCGGACTCATCCTCACCTTTGCGCAGTATTTCTTTTACCTATCGCTGGGTATTCTGGCCTTTGCCACCGCTTCAACCATCACCTATGCAAATGCCCTGTTCATGGTAGCCCTTGCCGTACCGCTGCTGGGTGAGAAGGTCGGGGGCGCACGTTGGTCCGCCGTATTAATTGGATTTGTCGGCGTTGTTCTGGTGGTTGGACCGGGACGTGATTCATTCACAATGGCCGCCTTACTGCCGCTCGGTGCCGCGGCGTGTTACGCCCTTACAGGCGTAACAGCGCGGATGATGGACAGGGATGTGTCCACCGCTCTGATCAACCTCTATTCCTCGGGTGTGGCAGCCTTGGGGGCATTGGTTCTGGCCCTGACAACCACCGGGTTCAGCCCGCTCGCCGCTCCGACAGACCTCTGGTGGATCTGCGCAATGGGTGGTTTTGGTGGCTGCGCAGTGTTGCTGCTGATCACGTCATTTCGCATGACAGAGCAAAGCAATCTTGCCCCGTTCAGCTATTTCGGCATCCCTTTTGCCTTTTTCTTTGGCTGGGTATTCTACGGTGAGGCGCCCTGGCGGGATCTGTTTCCCGGAGCGTTATTGATTGTCGCGGGTGGTCTGGTAATCATCTGGCGCGAGCGTCGCCTACGCCAGATGTCCAAGACTATCGAAGTCAGGTAACCGCGTTTCTGGTTTGAAACTCAGGTGTGTCCCAAAGCCGTTCATCAATGATCCGCGACAGATTATCGACAGCCCCGATCACGTCGGTTTCATCGACATAAAGGGGCGTAAAGCCAAAGCGCATGATATTTGGTGCGCGAAAGTCACCGATCACATCATGGGCGATCAGCGCCTGCATTGCGGCATATCCGTGTTCAAACGCAAAGGATACCTGAGAGCCCCGCTTGGTCGCGTCGCGCGGGCTGGCGAGCGTTAAGGCAGGGCATCGGGCTTCGACCTCTTTGATGAACAAGTCACCCAGCCGTATGGAGGCAGCGCGCAGATCAGCCATGTCGACATCGTTCCAAACTTTCAGCGCTTCGTCCAACGCGACCATTTGCAGTACAGGCGGCGTCCCGACGCGCATCCGCCCGATATCCATGGCTGGGCGGTAGTCAGGTTCAAAGGCGAAGGGTGCATCATGCCCAAGCCATCCTGAGAGCGCGGGTTCAATGGCCCCGACGATATCAGGCCGCGCATAGATAAACGCCGGGGCGCCGGGGCCACCGTTGAGGTATTTGTACGTGCACCCCACCGCGAATTCAGCCTTGCTTGCTTCGACGTCCACCGGCACGGCACCCGCACTATGGGCCAGATCCCACAGCATCACGACGCCTGCCGCATGGGCAGAGGCGGTGACCGAGTTTATGTCGTGCATCCGGCCAGAGCGGTAATCAACCTGTGTAATCATCGCGACAGCAACATCGTCCGTCATCGCCTCGCTGACTTTTTCAGGCTCCACGATGCGCAGTTCATATCCTTGATCAAGTTGGCCGATCAGGCCCTGTGCCATATACAAATCTGACGGGAAATTACCACTGTCCGACAAGATAACCTTGCGATCGGGGCGCATTTTCAATGCCGCGGAAAGTGCCTGAAACACCTTGACTGACAATGTATCACCCATCGTAACGGAACCTGCCGGTGCGCCGATCAAACGACCGATCTTGTCACCCACTTGGCCGGGCATCGCCATCCATCCGTCAAGGTTCCACCCCTTGATCAGATGGGCGGCCCATTCGCCTGTTATCGTCTGCTGTACTCGTTCCGCCACGCCAAGGGGCATTGGCCCGAGCGAATTGCCATCTAGGTAAATCATACCTTCAGGCAGGGAGAACCGGTGTTTCATGGGAAGGGTTGTCACAGGTCACCTCTCAGGTTCCAGAGTTCGGGAAAAAGGGTAACTTCAAGCATGCGGCGCAGGTATTTCACCCCGGATGTGCCGCCGGTGCCTCGTTTGAAACCGATAATGCGTTCGACTGTGGTGACATGGTTAAAGCGCCAACGCCGAAAATAGTCTTCGAGGTCGACAAGTTTCTCGGCCAACTCGTAGAGGTTCCAGTAACGTTGGGGGTCTTTGTAAACTTCTATCCAAGCATTCTTGATAGCGTCATGCGATTCATGCGCCGTGTCCATGCTGTAGGCTTCAGCCGGGAATGTGGCGTCGAGTTCCTTTGCCAGCAGATCCAGCACCACGTGATAAAGCGATTTGGTTTCCAGCTCCTGACCCAGCATGTGGTGCAGCTCAGGTCGATGTTCATGCACCTTCATCATGGCGCGATTGCGGTTACCAAGGATGAATTCGATCAGGCGGTATTGATGAGATTGAAAGCCAGAGGACGCGCCCAGATCGTCTCTGAACTGGGTATATTCGCTTGGCGTCATGGTGCGCAGCACGTCCCATGCATTATTGAGTTGCTCGAAAATGCGCGCAACACGGCTGAGCATTTTAAAACTTGGCTGGTATTCACCACGGATCAGGGTCGCGCGCGCCTCGGACAATTCATGCAGGCATAAGCGCATCCACAACTCTGATGTCTGATGCTGGATGATGAACAGCATCTCGTCATGGGCCGTTGATTGTCGCTTTTGCGCGCCAAGGATCGGATCCAGCGACAGATAGTCGATATAGGACATATCCTTGGCGAAGGACATCTTTGCGCCCTCTGATGAGGGGTCATACGTGGTCATGGGCGGCACTCCCGTCTGTGTTGGGGCCGGTGGCAAGTGGGGTCCCGGCAGGCATCATCGTTGCAAGTTCGGCAAAGGCGCTGATTGTCAGCTCACCATGGGCATCAAAGGCGCTGGTTGCAGCCTGCGGGTCACGCGCCAAGGCAGCGTCATAAAGCGCGGTATGAGGGGCGAGTGCCATGGCAATAGCAGAAACTTTAGCCGCGTTTTGTGCAACGCCTTTGTCTGTGGCGGCCAGTTCGCGCAAGCCGATCTGGATAAACCGTTGATAGCGACCCAACTGGTCACCGATCTGGCCCGCATATCGGTGCATCCAGATCGACGGTGATCCGGCGGTCAGGGCCTCGTGAAAGGCCTCGTGCCGCTTGGTCCAAAGAGCCAGTTCATCCGCGCTGTCCAACCCCGACGGGACAGGTGTATTTGATAGCTGGTGATAGCTGCCGATGACCCCGGCCTCCCAAGGGTCGTCACCGTGGATCACCGAAAAGGCAAACATCGACCCTTCGATGGCGTTGCGCGTTCGTTCCAGATCAAGGAGATCATGAACCGTCACGGGTGCCACGTGAAATCCCTTGTTATGCACCGGCACGACCAGTTTCTCGCTGGCGAGTCGGTTCAGGCACTCTCGCAGCGGCGTCAGACCAATGCCATAGCGTTCGGCCAATGCCGGCAGCCGCAGCGGCGCATCCGGCGCCAGATCAAGCGACAGGATATCGCTGCGCAGCTGATCAAACAATCTGTCAGATTTGGACTTGGTCTCTGGCGGCATTTTTACTTTTCGTGTATGTTTCTTAAAATCGTATACGATACTAGCATAACTAACTGCAAAAGCAATCCTCAAACCACTACCTTGTAATACCGCCGCTGCGCTGGTTCTCTGTCGTTAGCCGCAAATCAAAGGAGAGCGCGCCATGCCGCTAAACAATGTTCTGATTACGGGCGGTAACGGCAATCTGGGCCATCTCGTTGCGGATCATTTTATTGCCGCAGGAATACGCGTAATCAGCTTTGATCTTCCCGGCACCAGTCCCGCTAAAGGGGTCAGCGCAAGCATAACAGGCGATATACGCGATTCCACGCTGCTTTCCGGTCTGCTGGACACTCACAAGCCTGACGCAATCGTGCATCTTGCTTCCTTACTCTCGGGCAGTTCCGAAGCCGACCCTGTCGCGGCATGGGAAATCAACGCAACGGCTTCTGTCAGCCTGATGCACATGGCCGCCGAGCGTAAAATAGGCCCTTTTGTCTTTGCCAGCACCATTGCGACCTATGCCCCGGTATTCCCTGAATATCTGTCCGAGGATGCGCCGCAATGGCCAGCAAATGTCTATGGCGCAACCAAAGTTGCAGTAGAACGCATGGGCGTATGGCTCAAGAAAAGCGCGGGTTTTGATTTTCGTTGTCTGCGCCTGCCAATGGTTCTTTCGCCCACCGCGCCTGCCGGTGCGGTATCAGCCTACCCCGGACATGCAATTTCCGCCGCCGCCAACGGCAATCCCTTCGTTTTTCCGGTCGCGCCCGATACCGGAGTGTCAACACTCTATCTGGATGATGTTACCCGAGGTCTGTTCGAATTAACGCTGGCTGATGCAGCGCGCCTGACACAACCGGCCTACAACTTGCATGGCTTCCATTTTACCGCGGGGCAGCTTGCGGAAAGAATCCGGGAACACTGGCCTGACGCCGACCTGGAATTTGCGCCGGACGCGAAAGTTGACGCCCTCATCAAGGGAGGCCCGAATGTGATCGACGACACCAGCGCGCGGGTGCACTGGGGGTGGGAGCCGGCCTATGACTTTGACAGCACTGTCGCGGCGCTGATCGCGCGTTGAAACCTAAACCACAACTTCCATAGACTCCTGCGCACCCACATCGAAGACCCGCTTATAGCGTTCGATCTCTGCTTTGGGACCCATCGCCTTTTTGGGGTTATCAGATAGTTTTACGGTCGGCTTGCCATTCGCCTTGACCGCCTTGCACACCAGAGAAAACGGTGCCAGCGCATCATCCGCCGCCAGACCCCGGAAATCATTGGTTAACAGCGTACCCCAACCGAAAGAGACATTGACCTTGCCCGCGAACTGCCTGTGCAGCTCGCTGATCTTTTCCACGTCGAGCCCGTCACTGAAGATCACCCGCTTTTTCTTGGGGTCCTCGCCCCGCGCACGCCACCAGTCGATTGCAATCTGCGTGGCTGTCGCGGGATCACCGCTGTCAACGCGAATACCCGTCCAGCCCGCAAGCCAGTCCGGTGCATTGTCCAGAAACCCCTTGGTGCCATAGGTATCCGGCAGGATAATGCGCAGGTTACCCTCATGTTCGTCTTGCCAGTCCTGCAATACGTCATAGGGCGCTCGGGCAAGGGCGGCATCGTCTTTGGCCAATGCCGCATAGACCATTGGCAATTCATGGGCGTTGGTCCCGATTGCCTCAAGTTCGCGCATCATCGCGATCCGGCAGTTTGACGTGCCGGTGAAAGCCGCGCCAAGCCCCTCGTGCATCGCCTGAACGCACCAGTCCTGCCACAGATAGGAATGTCGACGGCGGGTACCGAAATCAGCAATCGACAGATTTGGCACCTCGCGCAATGCCTCGATCTTTTCCCAGACACGGGTCATGCCGCGGGCATAGAGAACCTGCAGTTCAAAGCGGTCCATGTTGTTGAGTACGGCCCGCCCGCGCAGTTCCATCAACACGGCAAGCGCCGGTATTTCCCACAACATGACCTCGGGCCACGCGCCTTCAAACGTCAATTCGTACTGATCGCCCTTACGCTCCAGATGATAGGCTGGCAGTCGCAGCCCCTCAAACCACTCCATAAAGTCGGGGCGGAACATCTGGCGCTTGCCGTAAAATGTGTTGCCCCGCAGCCATGTGCTTTCCCCTCTGCTCAGAGACAGCGAACGGATATGATCAAGCTGCTCACGCAATTCCCCCTCATCTATCAGATCGGCAAGGGGAATATGTGTCGACCGGTTGATCAGACTGAACGTCACCTGAGTGTCGCGTTTATTACGGAATACTGACTGACACATCAGCAGTTTATAGAAGTCCGTGTCGATCAGAGACCGCACAATCGGGTCGATCTTCCACTTGTGGTTATAAACGCGGCTGGCGATGTCGACCATTTGGATATCCTTTATCTCACCCAACCCTTGTGACAAAACCAACGGCAGGTGGGCAAGCGCAAAGCTGTGTATCGGTTTGCGTGTGGGCAAAATGGAGAGTTTACAGGTGACGCCAACCGAATTACTGACGCCCGCTGTGCTGGCACTTGCCGCATTCGGCTATATCCGATGCCTGTCGAAGTGGCTGTGGCTGACGCTGGCGGGCTCCGCTGCATTAACTGCACTGGTATCGCTCAATTTTCCGTTTCAGGCCGAAAATGCCCTGACATGGATCACCGTCGGCCTGTTGGGGGTCGTGGCCGTTGTCCTGTCGCGGATGTGGCGCGAGGAAAGTGACTCGCCCGCAAAGGCCGCGCCGAAACCCCCAAGGCGCCCGACCAAGCAGCAAAAGGAAATTGTGATCGATGGCACAAATGTCATCTATTGGGATGGCAACGAACCAGCCCTCGCCACGTTGCGCATGGTGGTGGATCACCTCAAGGGTCGGGGGTATTTGCCTTACGTTTTCCTTGATGCGTCCTCACGCCACCATTTGGGGGATAAATCCCTGAGTGGGGCACGGTTTGCCAAAGCGTTCGACCTGCACCCGTCACGCGTCATGGTGTGCCCGGCCGGCACTGAAGCCGATACGTTCATCCTGAAGTTTGCGAAAACCGAAACACTGCCCATCGTTTCGAATGACCGTTTTGGCGACCGCGCCAAGCAAGCCAAGGGGATCAAGCTGGTCAAAGGGATCATCGCGAAAAACAAGCCGATACTGGAAGGGCTTTGACGCCAGGTCCCACCCGAAGACAAAGTATCACGCAGCCAAAATAACACCCGCGCCTGCCATGCCCTTTTGTGCCGCTGCCAGTGATCCGTCCAGATCAATTGCGCGGCAAAGGTCCTGACGCACCTCGACCTCGAATCCGAGCTTCGCCGCATCCACCGCCGAATAATTTACGCAGAAATCCAGCGCCAAACCGACCATCACCAGCCGGTCAATGCTGCGTGTGCGCAGATATCCCTCTAGGCCGGTAGGCGTCGTGTGATCGTTCTCGAAGAACGCTGAATAGCTGTCGATCGCCGGATTGTAGCCTTTGCGGAGGATCAGGTCGGCGCGGTCCTGCTGCAATTCGGTATGGAATTTTGCGCCCATACCACCCTGAATACAGTGATCCGGCCACAGGACCTGCGGGCCATAGGGCATTTCAACGACTTCGTAGGGCCCGCGACCGCTATGCGCAGAGGCAAAGGAAGAATGCCCTGCCGGATGCCAGTCCTGCGTCAAGACCACAGCGTCGAACTCCGGCATCAGTGCATTGATCCCCTGGACAATTTGATCACCCCCGGCAACCGCCAGGGCGCCGCCGGGGCAAAAATCATTCTGTACATCAATTACGATCAGCGCCTGCATCTGTAGCTCCTTGTGTGGGGCAGAACTGCCCCGCTTCTTGTTGCCAATAAAGCTGATCTCGCGCGACGCCGCAAACGGGAACATTGAACATGCATCCCGCTTTTCCGGCACGCGCCTCTTGCACAACCACCCCCTCCGCGCCTATTTCACCGCGCATGTACACTATTGCCGCCCTTTACCACTTTACCCGTTTCCCCGATCCTGCCGCGCTGAAACCCGCGCTGCTGGATCTGTGCGTTTTGATGGATGTCAAAGGCACGCTTCTTCTTGCGAACGAAGGCGTGAACGGGACCATTGCAGGCCCCCGTGACGGCATCCTGACAATTATCGCACATCTGCGGGGTCTCCCCGGCTGTGCAGGGCTTGAGTGGAAAGAGGCGATATCAGAAACACCCCCGTTTCCCCGTATGAAGGTACGCCTGAAACGCGAGATTGTTACGATGGGCCAGCCCCATGTAGATCCCGCCACGGGGACGGGGCATTACGTCGCGCCGCAGGATTGGAACGAGTTGATCACGCGCGATGATGTTGCAGTGATTGATACGCGCAATGACTACGAAGTCGCCATCGGTACATTTGACGGCGCGGTTGACCCGCACACCAAAAGCTTTGGTGACTTTCCGGCGTGGTGGGCTGCCAACAAGCACCGGTTTCACAACAAGAAAATCGCCATGTTCTGCACCGGCGGCATCCGCTGCGAGAAATCAACCAATTATCTCTTGGGCGAAGGGGTCGAGGACGTCTTTCACCTCAAAGGCGGTATACTGAAATACCTTGAGGAAGTGCCGCAGGATGAAAGCACCTGGAAGGGCGATTGCTTTGTCTTTGATGCACGGGTGTCGGTAGGTCACGGACTAAAGGAAGGCCCGCATGTGCTGTGCCACGGGTGTCGACAGCCCATCCTGCCTGCGGATATGGAACGACCCGAGTATGAACAGGGTGTGAGTTGCCATAACTGCATTGATCAGACCACTGATTGGGACAAAGACCGCTTTCGCGAGCGGCAGAAACAGATTCTACTGGCCGAAAAACGGCGCGCGCACTCCCCCTAGATCGGGTGTGATATGCCCGCGTTCTGCCCGCGCCCTTTGGCTGGTCGCGATCGCGACAGTAGCCATACCATCAGCGCGATATTCAGTCCGTTCCAGACGATTCCGTTGACAAAGGCCAATTGGTACGAGCCGCTCAGGTCATAAATTACACCAGACATCCAACCACCCAACGCCATGCCGAGGATGGTCGCCATCAGAACAAAACCCACCCGACTTCCGGCCTGATGCGCCGGCATGTATTCACGCACGATCAGTGCATAGCTTGGCACGATCCCACCCTGACTGAGCCCAAAGACAAGGCTCACCAGATAAAGTGACACGATTCCCCCTGCAGGCAGGTACAGGAACAATCCAATGCATTGCAGTACAGATCCGATCAGCAACGTCCGCACACCGCCCAACCGGTCGGCAACAAGCCCCGAAACAATCCGCGACACCACACCACCCATGAGCATCAGCGATAACATTTCAGCCCCGACAGCCGCGCCAAAGCCATAATCCACACAGAGCGACACGATATGCACCTGCGGCATCGACATCGCCACACAGCAGCCGATTCCGGCCAGTGCCAGAAGGTATTGCAAGGCACGCGGGCTAAGGCCCGAGGTGCGCACATTGAGGTTTGAGGCCACCTGCGCGGCATCCTTGACCGAGTCCGACACCTGTCGACGCAGAGCCATCGCCAGCGGGACAACCCCGGCCAGTGTAACCACAATCATGATGCCATAGACCACCCGCCATCCACTGCTCTGCAGTGTGCCTGCCAGTACCATCGGCCAGATTGCCCCGCTCAGGTAATTTCCGCTCGCTACCAGCGCGACAGCGATCCCGCGCTTTCGCACGAACCAGTGCGAGATATCCGCGATTAAAGGCCCGAACCCCACCGCAGAGGAAAGCCCGATGATCAGCTGGGCCGCTGATAGCAGCCAGATGGAGTGTGACAGGATCGCCAGCCCCATTCCGGCCGCAATACCAAACGCGGCCAGCACCAAGGAAACGGTAACGCCGAACCGGTCCACCGCACGGCCAATCAGGAAATTCCCCAGTGCAAAGCCGATCATGATCAGCGTAAAGGGCAAAGAGGACGCCGCCCTCGAAGTCCCGAATTCCGCCTCGACAGAAGGCATGATGGTGATAATCAACCACATCCCTGCATTCGCGGTGCAGGCCACCAACAAGGTGATGCATAGGCGAAACCAGGCGTACCCGCCGTCAGTGCCATATCTGTCCATTTCATGCCCCTCTTTACGCAACTGTGTGCAATGCGGCTTCAGACACAAGAGGCCGAAGTCCGCTGCGCGTGAAATATATGCAATTTGACCTGTTAAGCTGTCCGTAAACCAATCGCGTCATATCTGATTCCGGGTGAATGAAGGTGTGGTGAAATGGGTGCGCAAAGCAATGCGGCGCCAGTCATCATCAAACGGAAAAAAGTGATCAAAGGCGGGGGGCACCATGGCGGTGCCTGGAAAGTCGCCTATGCGGATTTTGTTACCGCGATGATGGCTTTTTTCATGTTGATGTGGCTGCTGAACGCGACAACAGAACAACAACGTAAGGGTCTGGCAGACTATTTCTCGCCGACGATCCCGATCAATCGTGTATCAGGTGGCGGCAACGGGGCCTTTGGCGGCGACAGTATTTTCTCTGAAGAACGTATGGCCAAGAACGGCGTGGGCGCGACACAAAGCCATGCTGCGCAGGAACAAAAGGCACGTGGCGACACCGGCACTGCTGACAGCGATGCGGAAGCCGCAGCACAGACCGAGCAGTTTAAGGAACTGGACGAGCGCCTGCAGGGACATGGGGGCGAATCTGCTGTCATGGAAAACCGCCTGCGCCATATTGTGACGCGCATCACGGACGAGGGACTGGTGATCGAATTGTTCGAGCGCGACGAGATTCCGCTGTTTGCAGACCAGACAGCACAACCGACGCAATTGATGCGCGATCTCTCGGTGCTGATTTCCCGGACCGCGCAAAGCGTGACCAATGGCATTGCGGTGGGCGGTTATGTGCGCGCGAATCCCGTCGTTTTGGTCGATAATCCGGCGTGGAGCCTCTCAGCGGCGCGGGCAACTGCAATGCGTGAATTGCTGGAACAGGGCGGTATTCGTCCTGCGCGTATCCAGCGGGTTACCGGCCATGCAGACCGCGATCCGGTCACCGCTGACACGATGGCACGGCGTAACAACCGGATAGAGATCATTCTGCTGCGCGATATTGACCGCAACTGAGGTCGACAAAAGCTGCGGGCGATTGTGTCATATTTTATCTGTTAGCGTGGCGTTAAACCCATAGGCCGTAAAGCTGGTTCCGACACCAGACAGGATCAGCAGAAAGGCGGAACCATGACTATTTCTTCAGCGCTTAACGCAGGCGTCGCGGGGTTGCAGGCAAATGCAACCCGGTTGGCTTCCATCTCGGACAATATCGCGAACGCGTCGACGATGGGGTACAAGCGGGTTGAGACGGACTTTCATTCAATGGTGATCTCCTCGAACGGGGGCAACTATTCAGCAGGTGGCGTTCGGGCGACCACGCAACGGCTGATCGATCAGCGTGGGTCGCTTGTGACTACTTCCAATGCGACCGACCTCGCGGTGCGCGGTCGCGGATTTCTCCCCGTTGCCAAATCTTCCGAAGTGGGGCTGGGCGGAAGCCCCAACATGCTGCTGAGCAGTACAGGATCTTTTCGCACAGACGCGGATGGCTATTTACGCTCGCCAGCAGGGCTGGTTCTAATGGGGTGGCCCGCAAATCCGGACGGGTCGATCCCTACGTATCCGCGCGATACCGCTGACGGATTGAACCCGGTTCGGATCAACGTGAACCAGTTCTCGGGTGAGCCGACAACACGAATGAACCTTGGCGTAAATCTGCCAGCCACAGCAACAAACGCGGGAGCCAGTGGTTCTGTTCAGGAGCTGTCGGTCGAATATTATGACAACCTTGGCATCTCAGAGAGCCTGAACATTACCTTTACGCCAACTGTGCCTGCCACGGGATCGTCCAATGAATGGACGATGACACTGGAGGATTCGGTGAACCCCGGAACTGTGATCGGGGAATACACGGTTACCTTCAATGACAACCGCACGGCAGGTGGCACGCTGGCCTCCGTGGCAACGATCAGCGGCGGTCCATATGACCCCACGACTGGTCAGGTCATCGTGAACGTTGCGGGGGGCCCGATTGAAATCGACGTTGGATTGATTGGCGAAAACAACGGTATGACCCAATTATCCGACAGCTTTGCGCCCGTGAACATCTCCAAAGACGGTTCACCAGTGGGCAACATGACAAGTGTTGAAGTCGATGCGAATGGCTACGTGCATGCCAATTTTGACACCGGTATCACGCGCACTGTCTATCAGGTGCCGCTTGTCGATTTGCCCAATCCAAACGGAATGGTGGCACTGGACAGTCAAACCTACCAGCCCTCAGTGGACAGCGGCTCTTTCTTTCTGTGGAACGCGGGGGATGGCCCTACAGGGGATGTGGTGGCTTTCGCGCTTGAGGAATCCACCACTGATGTGGCCGGTGAACTGACCTCAATGATTCAGACACAGCGGGCTTATTCGTCCAATGCCAAGGTAATCCAGACAGTGGATGAGATGCTGCAAGAAACAACAAACATCAAACGTTGATGACTCCGCGCGGACCAGACGCGTGAGGCGAAAGGAAAACCAACATGAGTATCTCTTCGGCAATGTCGAATGCTGTTCTGGGCCTGCGTGCTGCCGGGCGCGGCGCAGAAGTGGTTTCCAGCAACATCTCCAACGCCCTGACGCCCGGATACGGGCGACGCATTCTTGCCCTGACCTCCGGCTCTGCCGGGGGGTTGGGTGGCGTTCGGATTGCCGGTGTCGTGCGGTCAGTCGATGCTGGTATTGCCTCGGACCGCCGGTTGGCGGAAGCTGCAAATGCCAGTTCCCAAGGCGCAATGGGATTTCTAAGCCGTTTGGAAAGTTTGCTGGGCACACCGGATAATCCGGCCTCTCTATCCGCTAATCTCTCCCGTTTCGAAGGCGCCCTTGTCGCAGCGGCAAGCCGCCCGGACGCACCGGATCGTTTGAACACGGCGGTCGCAGAAGCGCGCGGGCTGGCAGATAGCCTGCGCGCTGCCTCTGCCGGCGTGCAGGAGGCACGCATTCAAGCAGACAGAACAATTGCGGCTCAGGTCCAGGAACTGAACATTGGATTACACCAGATTCAGACATTGAATGTACAAATCAGCTCAACACAATCGCAAGGTGGTGAAACCTCGGGTCTGTTGGATCAACGACAGCAAGTCGTGGACCGCATCGGGAAAATTGTGCCGCTACGCGAAATCGCGCGGGATAATGGGCAGATCGCTCTTTATTCAACTGGCGGTGCTGCCCTGATCGACGGGCAAGCCGTAACAATAGGATTCGAGCCCGCGAATCTGGTTACCCCCTATATGTCGATCGAAGGAGGGACATTGTCAGGGCTGACCATAAATGACCGCCCTATCCGGACAGACAGCGAAACCGGCGCACTGCGGGGCGGATCGCTCGGTTCACAATTCGCGGTCCGTGATGAGTTGAGCGTAACCGCCCAGAGCGATATTGACGCCATCGCGAGGGATCTGGTCGATCGTTTTGCTGATCCCACCATTGATCCAACACTTGGTGTTGGCGATGTAGGGCTGTTCACCGATGAGGGCGCCGCCCTCAATCCTACTGAAGAGATCGGTTTGGCGAGCCGATTGTCGCTCAACGCAGCCGTAGATCCCGCGCAAGGGGGCGAAGCGTGGCGCATGCGCGACGGGATCAATGCTGCTGCTGAAGGTAACGTAGGGAATGCAACGTTAATGCAATCTCTGACCGACGCTCTGACAACATCCCGGGATGCCGCCAGCGGCAGCTTTTCCGGTGCGCCACTCTCAGCCACTGGCATGATTTCTGCTGTGATTTCGGGAGTAGGCAGCAACCTCAACGCGGCTGAACAGAAAGCCAGTTTCACGTCCACGCGGTTGAGCGAACTGACCCAACTGCAAATGGCGGGCGGTGTCGACACAGATCAGGAGCTTCAAACACTTATGCAGGTAGAGCAGGCCTATGCAGCCAATGCCCGCATGATCGAGGTGCTGGACGAATTGATGCAAATCCTGAACCGCTTGTAATAGGAGCATAAGACCATGAACACAGTAGGAATAGGCGATCTGGCGCAAGGGTATCTCCTGCGCAGCCGCAGTACCGCTCTCAAGCAGGATATGCAGCGGCTCAATGCCGAACTGACAAGCGGCCAAGTTTCGGACGTCAGAAAGACACTGTCGGGAAACTATAGCTTCCTGACCGACGTGGAGCGTAAGGTGGGCGTACTGGGCAACTATGCGATTGCCGCGACCGAAGCCTCCCATTTCACCGGATCAATGCAGCAGGCATTGGGTCACTTTGGCAGTCTGACAGAGGGCCTTGCCAGTAGTCTGATGGTTGCTGGAACCAGCGCGTCGGGTGCAAATGCGGCTGACATTGCCAGTGATGCACGCGCCACCCTTGACGGGCTGGTCAGCACGTTGAACGTGAGCGTGGCAGGTCGGAGCTTGTTTGCTGGAAATGCAACCAATCGAGCACCATTGACAGACAGTGCCGCCTTATTGGCCGACCTTTCTACGGCAATGGGCGGTGCCACAACGCCGACGGACATGATCGCATCCGCAGAAGTCTGGTTTAACTCACCCGCCGGATTTGAAGCCATCACCTATCGGGGTAGCAACGATGCACTTTCGCCGTTCGCGCTTTCGCCCAAAGACAGCGTTGCCGTCGACCTGCGCGCCACTGACCCAGGATTCACCCGCGCTATGCGCGGTGCCGCAGTGGCTGCATTAGCCACCGACCCTGCCTTTGGGCTTTCGAGCCAAGACCAGTCCACATTATTCGGGCTGATTGGTCAGGACTTGCTGGCGGGTCAGGCCGACATTCTTACCCTGCAAGCAAAGGTCGGTTTCGCCGAAGCGCAGGTTGATACAATCGCCGCGCGCAATGCCGCAGAGGTTACCAGCCTGAACATGGCTCGTAATTCTCTGCTTGAAGCCGACCCCTTCGAGGCCGCCACCAAACTGGAGGAAGTACAATTTCAACTTCAAAGCCTGTATTCCATCACTGTCCGCATGTCGCAACTTTCCTTGGTGAACTACTTGTGAGGGTGGTTATCGCCGCCTGTATGTCGCTTTTGATGCTGACTTCGGCTGCATACGCAAATCCGGTGCGTATCAAGGATTTGGTCGATTTCGACGGGGTGCGGGGCAACGACTTGGTGGGCTACGGATTGGTGGTTGGTTTGAATGGGACTGGTGACGGGCTGCGAAACGCGCCCTTCACCGAAGACATTATGACTAACATTCTCGAACGGCTTGGAGTGAATGTAACCGGGGAACAGTTTCGCCCCAAGAATGTGGCAGCCGTTTTGGTCACGGCTGCTTTGCCGGCCTTTGCACGCGCTGGTGGACAGATCGACGTTACCGTCTCCGCCATTGGTGATGCCAAGAGTCTGATGGGTGGCACGCTTATTATGACACCGATGAACGCCGCTGATGGTGAAATCTATGCTGTCGCGCAGGGAACAATCATCGCAGGTGGCGTACAGGCTGAAGGGGATGCAGGCAGCGTCACGCAGGGCGTGCCAACTGCCGGCAGTATCCCCGCAGGCGCACGGGTCGAACGCGAGATCGCGTTTGAGCTTCAGTCACTCGAAGATCTGAGGCTCGCCTTGCGCGAAGCAGATTTCACAACTGCCGGCCGGATCGAGCAAGCCATCAACCGCGAGTTTGGCCGCAGTGTCGCGCTCATGCTTGACAGTGGGACAGTACAACTGAACGTTCCAGCCACGCGAATGCGCTCTGTCGCACATGCCTTGGGGCGGATTGAAAACATTGTTGTGCGACCCGAACGAAAAGCCCGCGTTGTTGTGGACCAACGCTCTGGCACAATCGTCATGGGTGAGGACGTACGGATCAGCCGCGTCGCAGTCAGTCAAGGCAATTTGACATTGCGCATTCAAGAACAACCGTTGGTGGTGCAACCGAATCCGTTTTCAGATGGGGAGACGATTGTCGTTCCACGTACCAACACTGCGATCAACGAAGAAGCAGGGATCAGTTTGGCCGAGGTGCAGCCCGGCACTTCCCTGTCTGAAGTGATAGCCGGGCTTAACGCGCTAGGCGTGTCGCCACGCGACATGATCGACATTCTCAAGAGCATCAAGGCCGCCGGGGCGTTGCATGCCGAGTTTGTCGTTCACTAGGGTCAGGACCCGCTAAATGGTTTGGTGCTGGTTTGTCGTCATGAGTCACGAACCCCGATGAGTTGGGGGGGGTACAATGAGCAATCTTTACTGGCTAAGCGAAGAACAGGCGATGCGGCTTCGTCCGTACTTTCCAAGAAGCCGAGGTAAGCCACGCGTCGATGATAGGCGTGTTTTGGGCGGTATTATCTTCATCAATCGCAATGGCTTACGCTGGTGTGATGCGCCCGCCGCGTATGGCCCGCCCAAGACGTTGTACAACCGCTGGAAGCGCTGGAGCGACATGGGTGTGTTCGGCCGGAGAATGACGGAATTGGTGGCGGAAGCACCCGACACCGAAACGATTCCGATCGACGCGACCTATCTCAAAGCGCACCGTACTGCCTCAAGTCTCGGGCTTAAAAACGGGGGGCGTGGACGCCTGATCGGTCAGACAACGGCGTTAGATACGACAAGCGCCGCAACCGTATTGAGAGAAAGTTTGGCAGGCTCAAAGACTGGCGACGCGTTGCAACCCGCTATGACCGCTGCCCCAAAGTATTCCTGTCAGCAATCGCCCTCGCTGCAACC
>JBARUV010000181.1:0-5031 GCA_049645905.1 Sulfitobacter sp. | reverse complement strand
CGCCGCCGCGGCTGATGTTGCCGCCACCCTGATTGCCAATGCTGTGGATCTGCCCGGACACCCTGCGGTCCAGCGGATGCCAGCCAACCAGCTCAGCCCTGACAGCGACCTCGTCCACCGTTTGGTGACCACATATGTCGGCGATCTTGCGCCGTCCGACATTGCTGACGCGCTAGAGGCAGGTGCCGCCGCCGCCGCGCAATTGCGCGCCAAGGGCCTGATCTACGAGGCGGCACTGACCTTGCAGGGACAGACGCGTTTCATCACAGAGTCCCAACCATCCCTATCCATCGGAGACCACGCATATGCCTGATTTCGACATTCGCAAGATGCAGCTTGTAATTGAAGAGGTCCGCCACGATGGCGGTCCGGCTCCGGAAACGCCGCGCAGGCTTGGGGCAATCATCGCCTGCGTGCGCAACCCGTTTGCGGGCCGCTATGAAGCGGATCTGCAATCCGCGATGGAGGACCTCAAGCCGCTTGGGGCGGAGATGAGCGAGAAACTTGTGGCAGCACTTGGCAGCAAGGACCTGATCGACGGCTACGGCAAGGGCGCGATTGTCGGCGAGAACGGCGAGCTGGAGCATGGCGCCCTGTGGCACGTGCCCGGCGGATATGCGATGCGCGGCCTGCTTGGCGACTCTAACGCGATTGTGCCGTCCTGTATGAAGCGCGGCGGTATTGGCAGCAGGCTGGACGTGCCCCTGGGCCATATCAACGCCGCCTATGTACGCAGCCATTTTGACGGCATTGAGGTCGGGTTGCCCGACGGCCCCAAAGCGGACGAGATCGTTTTTGCCCTCGCGATGTCCTGTGGCGGCCGGGTTCACAGCCGCATGGGTGGTCTGGAGGCTTGGGACGTCAAAGGTGAGGATGGGTTGCGCTAGGGTTCGGGATCAAAAACAGCGGCGAAAGTCGCTTTTAAAGCCACATCGACATCTTCCACCGTCACAGGCAGCCCCAGATCGACCAAAGACGTCACCCCGTGATCAGTGATCCCGCAGGGCACAATGCCGCCAAAATGGCTCAGGTCCGGTTCCACATTGATGCTGATCCCGTGAAAGCTGACCCATTTGCGTAGGCGGATGCCGATGGCGGCAACCTTGTCTTCTGCTACGGCCCCATCCGGCCCGCGCGGCTTTTCGGGGCGTTCGACCCAGACGCCGACGCGGCCGGGGCGGATGGCCCCGCGGATGTTGAACTGGCCCAGCGTGGCAATCACCCAGTCTTCGAGCTGGCGCACAAAGCAGCGCACATCGCGCCCGCGCGCACCGACGTCGAGCATCACGTAGACGACTCGTTGACCTGGCCCGTGATAGGTATATTGGCCGCCGCGTTTTGTCGGATAGACAGGGAAACGATCAGGGTCGGTCAGATCGGCCGGTTTGGCGGAGGTACCGCCCGTGTACAGGGCAGGGTGCTCCACCAGCCAGACGCATTCATCCGCAGTGCCCGCCGCGATGCCCGCGGCGCGGGCTTCCATCCATGCCTCTGCCGTGCGGTAGTCGGTCAGCCCGTCTGATGTGATCCATTCAACCATAAAAGCGGTTTAGGTGCTGGCCGCTGAAAGGGAAAGGGGTCACCCAAGGCCGGGTACCGTGATATGTGCTCCGGCACCGGCCCGTGCAACGCACCGACAATAGCCCGGAACTTCCAGATATCCCGCCCCGCTTGCTGCTGGACGTCGATCACCTTGACCCATTGGTATTCAACGCTCAGCGTGATGCCGGTGAGCACAATCGCGATCGCGATGAAAATACCGCAAAGGACGGCACAGGTTATCCAGCCGGAGCGGGCGTGCGCCCATATGTCGAGGTCGACCTGCATGCAGGTTGTCCCGTTTCAAGGACAGCATGCGCGCATCTTGTGACCCCAATAGGGCGTCAGGCGGCCTCTTTTTCCGCCAGAACCTTGTGCAACATCTGGGCATAGGTATCTGCACCTTGCGCGCCGGTCAGCATATAGCGCCCGTCAAAGACCATTGACGGCACACCCGAAATGCCCCGCGATGTCCAGAATTCCTGACGCGCGCGGGTCTGTTCCGCATGGCTGCCAGAGGCGAGCACGTCAGCGGCTTGCCCAGCATCCAGCCCCACAGTTCCGGTGATCTGCGCCAGAACATCCGGATCGGAAACGTCCATTCCCGCCGTGAAATGCGCATCAAACAAAGCCATTTTTAGGGGGTGCTGTAGACCGTGTTCCTGCGCCCAATCCAGCAGTTGGTGGGCGGCAAAGGTATTCACAATACGGCTGTTGTCGTCAAAGGCGAAGGTGAAGCCCAGATCGGCACCCAGATCGGTAAGTCGTTTACGGTTTTCAGCCGACTGCGCACGCGAACTGCCGTATTTCTCTGCGATATGTTCGACAAGGTTTTGACCTTCGGGTGGCATCGCCGGGTTCAATTCGAAGGGGTGCCAGCGAATGTACGCACCGACGCCAACCCGCCCCAAGGCCTGTTCAAGCTGTTTGTACCCGACAATGCACCAGGGGCACATGACGTCAGACACAATGTCGATCTGGACCACAGGTTGGTCCGGTGCCGCGTCGGATTGAGCGTTATTTGTGGACATTCTGCGATCCTTTGACAGATATATTATGCAAATCACAACGAATAGGTATGTTTTCAAGGCCAAAATGCAAGTTTGGCACCGTGAAGGTTTTGGACTCGTGAAATCTTGTGTTATGGTTTTCCAATAGAGTGATTCAACGCTGATTGGAGCAACAATATGTATTTGAAATTTTTAACTAGCACGTTTTTTGCCGCCTCACTTGCCATTATCCCGGCCGAGAGGGTCGAAGCGGACGCAGGCGACTTTATTGCAGGGGCGATTATTGGCGGCATTGTTGGCGCAAACGCCAAAAAGCAGCGCCGCACCACACGCAGCCGGTCCACGACCCGCAGAACAACGTCAAACCGTTCCACACGATCGAGCCTTCCCTCGACACAGGAAGGCAGAAGCATTCAGGCCTCGCTGAATTATTTCGGGTTTGACGCCGGTACTGTTGACGGACAATTGGGCCGCAGGACAAGAAACGCGGTTTCGCAATATCAGGCCTATCTGGGATACCCGGTCACCGGACAACTGTCACAGTTCGAAAAGAACCTGCTGACATCCAGCTATAACCGTGCGCAGGCAGGTGGATATGCAGTGCAACAGCAGGTTGCCGGAAATGTTGACGGCACGCGGGGATTGCTGAAAACCTACCGTGCCGAAATGGCGGGGACGGCACCGACAGCACCGGCAACAACCTTTGCGGCTGCGCCACAGCCCGCCCCTCAGCCTGTACCACAGGTAGCTTTGCCAACTGTTGTTGCCACTGCTGTCGCCCCATTGGCAGTGTCCAGCGCACTTGCAACTGCCGTGGCACCCGACGAGGGTGGCTTGCCCAACTTCATTGGGGCGGGCACGCAAGCCTCACTCGCCTCGCATTGCAACACGGTATCACTGATTACCAATACCAATGGCGGCTTTGTCAAACTGGCCAGCATGAGCGACCCGAATGTGGCGCTGAATGAACAGTTCTGTCTTGCGCGCACCTATGCCATCGCCCGTTCCGAAGAACTGGTAAGCAAGATTCAGGGCTTCACCCCTGATCAGATTGCCGCGCAATGTCAGGGCTTTGGTCCGGCCATGAAAGACAAAGTGGCCGCCCTGTCGGTCAAGACGCGTGATGCGGTGGTGGCGGATGTGTCCTCCTTTATTCTGACAACAGGTATGTCGCCTGCCCAGCTTCAGGGTACGGCAAAAATCTGTCTTGGTGTGGGGTATCGTACCGACAATATGGATGTGGCCGTTGGCTCCGCCTTGTTGCTTTATGCGCTGGGCGAAGGTGTTTATGGCGAATTGATGGGCCACCATCTGAGCCAGGGCTTTGGCCCGGCAAAGCGTACAGATATGGCCGCAACATGGTACGAGGCGGGCCTGGCAGCCGCTGATTCCGGTGCAGCGGCTGTTTTCGTCCCCGGTCAGCCGGAGCGCACTGAACTGATCCGCCAGGCGTCCCAGCGGGTCAACGGCACTATTGGTACCGCAACATTACCACAGGTGCAGCCCGCATCGGGATCTGCACTGCCGACGTTCTCCGTGAGCGAATAAGCTGACCTGAAAACGGTCTGGAATGCCGCCCCCGCTGCGCAACTTGCAGCGGGGGCTTTTTCTTGGGCGATTGCCTCTTGAGGTGGGCGACACATTTGGCTAAACCGCACTTCACCATCCATGGCGTGCGGTCGTGGCGGAATGGTAGACGCGCAGCGTTGAGGTCGCTGTGGGGTAACACCCGTGAGAGTTCGAGTCTCTCCGACCGCACCAATACTTTAAGTTTGTCAGCGAAATCATTTATTTTGGGTGGATTTTTGATCCTACTCTCCAAGAACTGACTCGACACATCATTTCAGGGATATAGATCCGATGTGCTTCGGTTCAGTTCCGCCTAATTGCTGATGTTCGCAGAGCAAACTGAAGAGGCATGAATACTAACCTTTGAACACACTTTCGGTCACAGAGCCGCGAAGACAGTTGCGTTCGAACTGAGAGTCGTGCTGTCCGATTAAAGGAATGGATCGGCGAACTGCGGGAACGATTTCTTCGCACTACCCCCGCCCGCAAGTGGGCCAACGGCCGGTTGTCACCGGCTGATTATGAAACAGGACAGTTGAAGCCAAACGATAAGGCGTCTGGAAACCTAGGGGCAGCTCAATGTCGTTTCTAAAGTCGGTGGCGCAAGTGACTCTTAAAGCCGGCGTTCGAGATGCCGGATGTTGCCGATCATCTCTTCTGCGTCGAAACTGGCTGATTCAGCACTTGAATGGGCTTGCGCAAGCGCATCCATCAAGGAGCTGTTTGTTTTCCAAACCAGTCTGGTTGCCTCCCCGAATATAATGCGCGGCTGAAGTCGCTGACCACTGTGAGAGCGGATTTCTCTTTGCGCGAATGACAGATTGACGGTGTCCCTCACCTCTTCAAGATCGGGGCGCCAGCCTTGCTCGGCGACACAGACGAATATGCCGTTCCCGGCATAGGACATCAAAAA
>JBARUV010000180.1:0-3398 GCA_049645905.1 Sulfitobacter sp. | reverse complement strand
CGCGTTCGGCCTTGCCATCGCACCCACCCTGCTGGGTGACGCGACGCGTTTTGGCGCCGCAAGCGCGCCGCTGGCGCTGGTTATCGCCCCGACACGCGAACTGGCGATGCAGGTGAGCCGCGAGCTTAGCTGGCTCTACGGATTAACCGGCGCTGTCGTGACAACCTGTGTTGGCGGCATGGATACCCGCACGGAACGCCGCGCGCTGGATCGGGGTGCACATATCGTTGTCGCCACCCCCGGCCGCCTGTGCGACCACATCAAGCGCAACAACATCGACCTTGGTGCACTGCGCGCTGTGGTGCTGGATGAAGCGGATGAAATGCTCGATCTTGGCTTTCGTGAGGACCTTGAATTTATTCTGGGCGAAGCACCCGAAGACCGGCGCACGTTAATGTTCTCGGCGACCGTGCCAGCCGCCATCGCCAAGTTGGCGAAATCCTATCAGCGGGATGCAAAACGCATCTCCACTGTGGGCGAGGCCAAACAGCACTCTGATATCGAATACCGTGCGTTGACCGTGCATCCGCGTGACACCGAAAACGCTATTATCAACGTGTTGAGGTTCTACGAGGCGAAGAACGCGATCGTCTTTTGCAACACCCGTGCCGCAGTGGCCCGACTGACATCCCGGTTCACCAACCGTGGTTTCTCGGTTGTGGCCCTGTCCGGAGAGTTGAGCCAGTCAGAACGCACCAATGCCCTGCAAGCTCTGCGCGACGGGCGCGCGCGCGTCTGTATCGCGACAGATGTGGCTGCACGCGGAATCGACCTGCCCAATCTGGAGCTCGTGATTCACGCCGATCTGCCAACCAACGCAGATACACTAAAGCACCGCTCGGGCCGCACAGGCCGCGCGGGGCGCAAAGGCGTGTCCGCGCTTATTGTCCCGCCCAAGATGAAATCAAAGGCCAACCGCCTGTTGGGCTGGGCCGATCTCAAGGCGGAATGGGCGTCCCCCCCTTCTGCTGCAGATGTGAACGCGGCAGACGAAGAGCGCCTGCTGGCTGACGAAGCCTGGTCAACACCTGCGCCTGATGATGCCGCCGCATTCGTGGCAACGCTGACAGAACGCTACAGCCCCGAACAACTGGCAACGGCATTTGTGAACCTGTATCGCGCCCGCGCCTCTGCCCCTGAAGAACTGGGGGATGCAGGTGGCGCCGACGACAAACCACGCGCGGCTTTCGGGCCATCGGTGTGGTTCACTGTTTCAAAAGGCCGTAATGACGCCGCCGAACCGCGCACGTTACTGCCCATGCTTTGCCGTCTTGGCGATCTGACCAAAGACGACATCGGCGCAATCCGTGTGCAGGACAGCCATTCCTTTGTGGAAATCCTCGCCACGTCTGCGCCACGCTTCGTGAACGCATTGGGACCGGACATGTTGGGCGAGGATGGCGCAAAAATCACTCAGCTAGACCAAGCGCCTGATCTGCCACGTGGCGGCCCAAAACGCGGACCCAAGCCAGATCGTGGACCACAATCCGACCGCAAACCGCGCAAATCCTTCAACGACGAAGGCCCGCGCAAGCCCTACAAAGCCTATGACCCCGAAGCCCCCTCTGCCTCGCGCAAACCGCGCCCGCAGGCGGCTGAGGCCCCGTCAGCTGAATACAAACCGCGCGAGAACAAGCCATACAAAGCCAAACCAAAGCCAAAAGGCGAACGCCCACCCAAGTCTCACAAGACAGAGCGCAGCCCGATGAAACCGGGGGCCACCCCCAAGCCAAAGTCCAACCCCGATGCGCCCGCAAAGCCCAAAGCAAAAGCCGTCTGGAAGACAGAAAAGCCCGCTGCGGATGCACCGCGCAAACCCAAGACATTCAAGCCCAAGGGCGGCAAACCACCTTCGCGCAATGACGGCGCCCCTGCGGGCGAGAAAACCTACAGCCGTGCGGCGGATGCCTCCAAACGATTCACACCACCGAACAAGATCGGCAAACAAGGCGGTAAGCCCAAGGGCGGCGATGCAACACCGCGCCGCGGCAAAAGCGGGCCACGGCCGAAGTAGGCACCGGAAGTTTTCGCAAATTCCGACCCTTATCCTTCAAAGAACCCGACTTCCCACACAAAAACGCCGCGCTCAAAAGGCGCGGCGTTTTCTGTTTCAAACCAAGGGCGGCACGGGCCCTAGCCTTTCCCTTTCCATGGAACCAGCAGCCGTTCGGCCCAGCGCATCAGCATATCAATCCCGAACCCGATAATACCGATCAGGATGATGCCCATAATGACAATGTCGGTGTTCTGGAATTTGGACGCAGTCATGATCATCATACCGGCACCCTGCGAGGCGGCGACCAGCTCTGCGGCCACAACTGTGCCCCAACAGACCCCCATCGCAACCCGTGCACCGGTGAATATCTCCGGAAGCGAGTTGGGAATGATCACATGGCGCATGATCTGCCACTTGCTTGCCCCCAGCGAATAGGCGGCATGCACCTTGGAAATGTTAACTCCAGACACGCCGGACCGTGCCGCGATTGCCATGATCCACAACGCTGCAAGGAACAGCAGGATAATCTTGCCCGTCTCACCAATGCCGAACCAGATGATGATCAGCGGGATCAGCGCAAGGGGCGGCACGGGGCGCATAAATTCCACGATGGGATCAAACCAGCCACGAAACCAGTTGCTCAGGCCCATCGCATAGCCCAACGGCACACCAACCAGAGCGCCCAAAAGGAACCCGGCAACAACGCGAAACAGCGAGTACCCCAAGTGCTCGAGCAGGGTAAAGTTGCGGAACCCTTCGTTGGCGATCTGAATGGACCGGGTCCACACTTCTTCCGGCGCGGGCAGGTACAACGGCTCCATCTGCCAGCCCTTCGTCGGGGCAAAGTTCGGCGTGCCTTTATCCGTAAGCGTGACCGTGCCACCATCAACCGAGACCGTCTCGCCGGGGCCAATCGACTGGCCGTTGATCGCAATGACCGTATTGCCGTCGCTCTTGCTGATCTCGTCGTTTCCTGCAACGTTGATCACGCCCGTGCGCCACTGTGCAACAGCGGCTGAATCGTCTTTGGCAAAGCCGTCGCCGGGTGTCACTTCTGGTGCTTTTGTGTCCACTTCGCGCGGATGAACGACAACTGTGACTGTTGCATCGTCCTGTGTGCCATTTGCTTCGGCGGTATATGTGAATGATGTGGTACCCTCGAACGGGCCGGGTGCGTGCAGAAACGACGGCAGTAGGGTTGAGCCTGTGAAGATCCCCCACATCACAAAAATCGTCAGGATCGAGATGATCCCGGCATACCGGTTGGGTCGCACTGCACTTTCATCGCCGAACGTAACAGTCTTGAGCGAGGTATAGTCATGCGACGCCCTTTGAACGACTTTGGTGATGATGAAAAACGCGGCAACAAAAATACCGACGTAAATCGCCAGAAAAAATAGAC
>JBARUV010000179.1:0-1656 GCA_049645905.1 Sulfitobacter sp. | reverse complement strand
TCACGTTCGACATCGAATCCGGCCGCGACGGCCGCGAGAGCGCAGCAAACATCAAACTGGCGTAAGCTGGGCGTCTCCTGCGGGGGGCGGTGTTCGAAGAATTTGGAAGGGGCGTGCCTGTAGTGGGTCCGCCCCTTTTTCGTTGATATAGCGCGCCAATTTCGCAATGGCGGCTTTGCCCAAAACAACCGCCCCTACGAAGCGGATGAAGAGCCAATAAACGAAGCCATGTTCAGGCACATTGGGTCTAACGCTACTGTAGCATAGGCTTCCAGAGCCTGATCTGCCAAATGCAGGAACTGAAACATCTGTGTGTCAGGTGATTTCAATTTGGCGGCATGATTGTCATTCCGGTTTCCTGCGCCTTCGCGACAACCGCAGGAATATTGGGCTCGGACGGCTGGGGTAGTTCCGTCTGGTCATCTGGCAAAGCCTCTCCAATCCCGGTAAAGAAGGCCTCATGCATGTGGCCGGGAGCGTTGAGGATCAGCAATCGAGCGGGTGAGCCTCCAACAGCCTGGAACGCGTGAACGGCACCGTCGGGGATCGGCACGAAGTCACCCGCCTTGGCGAGGCGTTCTTCCCCCTGGATCATAAACCCAACTTGGCCTTCGAGGATAAAGAAGGCCTCGGTTTCGCCCGCATGATGGTTCGGAGGCGCACCAGCGCCAACAGGGACGACGCATTCGACAAGACAGTATTTGCCGTCAACCTCACCTGGAAAGGCATGGAAATCCATCAAGATATTGAGAACATTAAATTTACGTGCGCGATCCGACATTTCGGCCTCCTAAAGAGTTGATGAAAGAATGGGAGGATGATACAATAATCTCACAATAAGACAAGAGTCTCATAAAAGGACTATCTGTGACCCAACCTAGTGGCAGGACCGCGCAAAAAGAGCGAACACGGAAAGCGATTCTTGATGGAGCCCGGACGCTCCTGGGCGAAGGCAAGCCCGTGACCGTCGCAGCAGCTGCGGAAAAACACAACATTTCGAAGGCGACGGCCTATCGGTACTTCTCCGATCCTGTCTTGCTTGTCGCCGAGGCTGGTCTGGACATCTCAGTCGCCACCTATGATGCGATCGTTGCCGACATTCCCGGTGTTCGTGAAAAACTCAAAGCGATCAGCCTGTATTTCTTCGATCTCGCGATTGATAACGAGGCTGGCTTCCGGCAGTTCGTCGGTATGACACTAGCGGCGTGGAAGCCGGATGGAACCCAAAGCCCTGCACGGCGGGGCGCACGTCGTATCTTGATGTATGAACGGGCCTTCGCTTCCGAAGATCTGGTACCAACCGAGCAAGAACAAAAGAAATTGATCCATGCCCTTGCGACCGCGACAGGAGCCGAAGCGATGATTGCCCTGCTCGACGTCGCGAACCTGGACCATGCAGCAGCGCGGGAGACCGTATCGGAAATCGCAGACGCACTCCTTGACCGTTATCTAGGGCGAGAAAACTGAATACTACATAATCCCATCTGTATTTTTGCGGGTAGCAGATCGGGACAGGGTCCCAAAAGCAGTCTGGCGATTGGGCTACAATAGCGCCCATTGGTTCATCCATGTCGCAGGGCGGCTTTGGCCGCGCAGCAGGCACTCCGATGCAACCTTCCTCCAATCCACTTGACCCCACCCCCTCAACCTCCTAAA